>DASYCT010000070.1:0-13885 GCA_036500065.1 Chitinophagaceae bacterium
GATTATGGAGCGCTTATTACCTCAAAAGCCTGCAACCCGATCTGCGCATACTGATAGTAGACAGGGGCATCATTCCCACCGGCGCCAGTACCCGCAATGCCGGCTTTGCCTGTTTTGGCAGTCCCACCGAATTGCTGCAAAACGCCCGCGAAATGGGCGAACAGCGGATGCTGGAAATAGTCGCCATGCGCTATGAAGGATTGCGGCGCATCCGGAAAGTATTCAGCAAAGGGGAGATCGGTTTTGAACGTTACGGTGGCTACGAACTGATCAGCGAAGCGCAATACCCCAAACTCAAGCAACTCAAAAACGATATTGGCTGGCTCAACATCACCCTGCGCAAAGCCATCAAAGACGAAAAAGTATTCCGCCTCGCAGATAAAAAAATCAAAGTATTCGGGTTCAAACAAACCGCCCACCTCGTGGAAAGCAGGATGGAGGCCCAGCTGCATTCCGGTAAGCTGGTGCAGGCCCTCCTGCAAAAGGTACAGGGCATGGGCGTACAGGTGATGACACAGGTGGAAGTAAAAGGCATGGAAAGCTCCGGCGGCAAAACAACGCTGCAAACCAACCTGCCCGTTCCGCTGACTACTACACAGCTATTGGTTTGTACCAATGCCTTCGCCCGCCAGTTATTACCGCAACTGGACATCCTGCCTGCCCGGGGACAGGTGCTGGTCACCTCTCCTATTAAAAAACTGCCGTTCAAAGGCACCTTTCATTTTGATGAGGGATTTTATTATTTCCGCAATCTCGGCAACCGCGTGCTGCTCGGCGGCGCCCGCAACAAAGCCATCGAGGCGGAGCAAACAGATGAATTGATCACTACTACACTTATTCAAAATGAGCTGGAACGCTTCCTGCGCGAAGTAGTGCTTCCCCGCCAGGTTTTCTCCATCGAACACCGCTGGAGCGGCGTCATGGCAACGGGCCACAACCGTTTTCCTATTATCAAAAAAATAAAGAAGAATATCTTCTGCGCCGTCCGCATGAGCGGTATGGGCATCACCCTGGCCCCCGTCGCCGGCGATTTGATAGCCCGGCAAATGCTACGCGGAGAGGGGAAAGTTGATAGCGAATAGTTGATAAAAACAAAAAACGGGAAACTTGCGCTTCCCGTCGAGAACTAAGCACGGCGGTTCTTCTATTGTTTTACAAATTTCGTCATTGCTTTCGTTGCCAGTCCGTTTATCTTCACAAAATAGATCCCGTTTTCCCACCTGCTAATATCGATACCTTGCTGCTCCGATTGGAGTACACCGGTGTATAATAATTGTCCGACGCGGTTGTAGATGCTCACTGTTTTTCCTGCCAGTGATACCGACTCATCGGCTTTTATATTGATGAAAGAAGAGGCAGGATTGGGATACAGGCTTACCGTGAAAGCAGGCGCAGCCACGGCCACCGCCTGGACACTGGCAGGGTTCGTGCCCGCAAGCGGCGTAGCTGTCAGCGCGGTGGAATACAGCAGTTTGTTGCGCGGTCCGCCGGCTGCAAACAAAGCCCTCATGCGCTGGCTCTGCCCGATGGTAAACATATACATACACGCATCGTCCGTAAAATCCATATAGTTCATGTACATATCGCCGTGAGCGGTATTGCCACAGGTAAACAGTTGACCGCTGGGGCATCCGCGGTTGGCCGCCTGCTGGGTGGGTGTATCGTCCACGCCATCGTCCCCGCAATAAGCATCGCCCCAGGTATGACGCAGGTTCAGCCAGTGACCTACTTCATGCACCGCTGTTCTTCCTTTATTGAAAACACCGCCTACATTGATGGTGCCAAATACCGTCGGGTTAATCACTACCCCGTCCTGCGCCTTGGGACCGCCCGGCAGGCTTGAGTAACCAAGTAGTCCGCCGGCAGTATTACAAACCCATATATTCAGGTAGCTGTCGGAATCCCAGGCATCATCGCCGCCGATAGAGGAACTCTTGCAGCGGTCGTCATAACTAAAATATTGGATGCTGGTGTACTTGCGGATGATGCCCGTGGTAGCATACCCCTGGGGGTCAACTTTTGCAAGGGCAAACTGGATACCCGCATCGGCTACCAACCCGGCAAAATAAGAAGGGGCTTTACTGCGGTCGGCGTTCTGACCGCGGTAATCCTGCGTCATTTCGTCGATTTCCGACTGTATCTGTGCATCGGAAATATTTTCTGCGCTATTATTATAAAGTACGTGCACCACTACCGGTATGGTAATGACAGCGGGAACGGCGCCGGAACCTTCGGCATTACCGCCATCGGCTCCCATCGTGCCCTTCATCAACTGCGACTGCTGCGTACGGGTAAAATTTTCGATTTTCTGATAGGTTGCGGCGAGACCGGGATTGGTAGCCAGCAGTTTTTGCTGGTATTCCAGGTTGCGGCAATCCTTTTGAGCATGGGCAATACTAATGCCGAATGTCAATAACAAACAGGGTAAAATTCGTCTCATTTGGTAGCTTCTTTTTGTGGGCGGCTTTCAGCGGACGGTAATATGCACGGTCTTCATGCGCCGGAACAGGCAGGAATTGGAAAACAGAAGCAGGAAATCATAGTGCCGAAAATGCAGGATTGTCTGCGGTCGTGCAGAGGAATTGGAAGCGTTGAGACGGATCTTTAGAGTAGAGTAGTAGTTAAATAGGATTGGAAGGGATCACAAAGAGTGGAACTTAATAGGACTTGGTAACCTCAGTTACTTTTCGGTGTCATTTACACCTTAACGGTTGAAGACCTTTCGGGGGAAACATTGTGGTGGAAGTGAAAGGCTCCAGTGATAAGCAGTGTAAAATAAGCACTTTAAAATCGTATTTGCAAAATCTTAGGATAGTTTTTTAGAAAAATCATGCCATTCATTCACTGCCGGGGAGTACATTTGTCGCAGTAATGTATTTATATATGAAGAAAATTTTCCCGGCCGCACTCCTTATCGCATTTTTATCAGGCTGTAATAGTAATTCTACGAGTACCACGTCCGCCGCGGACTCCAATAGCAACCCCGAACCTCCCACTTTGGGATATTCCGTCGTCAATATGTACCCCCACGATACTTCCTTTTTTACCGAAGGGCTGGAATTCTACAACGGCCAGTTGTTTGAAAGCTCCGGCGCGGGTAATGGTGAAGATCAAAAACCGCTCTACCCTTCCGCTTTTGGAATAACAAATCTCAAAACAGGGAAAGTGGACAGGAAAGTGGAACTCAATAACAACACCTATTTCGGGGAAGGCATTACCTTTTTCAACGGGAAGATTTACCAGCTTACCTGGAAAAATAAAATCGGGTTTGTATACGATGCCGCCAGCTATAAAAAGCTCCGGGACTTTAGCTACGAGGGCGATGGCTGGGCACTGACACACGACAGCACCCGGCTTATTATGAGCGATGGCACCAGCAATATCCGTTTTCTCGACCCCAATACCCTGGCCGTGCAAAGCGTACTCGGTGTGACCGACAACAACGGCCCGGTATCCAATATCAATGAACTGGAATACGTCAACGGTTTCCTCTACGCCAACCAATGGCAAACCAACTATGTATTAAAGATTGATCTCGGCAGCGGGAAAGTAGTTGGAAAATATAACTTCGAAAACCTTGCTACAGAGGCAACGAAAAAGTTTCCCGGCACCCGCGAAATAAACGGCCTCGCCTGGCATGCAGCCACCAACACTCTTTATGTGACCGGTAAATGCTGGCCCACGATATACGAGATAAAACTGAATTAGTGAATGGTGAGTAGTGAATCTTTTGCTTAGCGAGCGACTCACTACTCACCATTCACTATATAGATCAGCGAACTGCATCGCTGCCGCTTCAGCATCGTGCGCAGGTTGGATACAAGTCCCACCCAAAATGCCCGCAACAGGTTGCCCTTCCCGTTTTTATATCCCCAGCTCAGCATCGACACATAAAAACTGTCGAACCACATCGGTTTGCAATCCGTTATCCGCAATTGGTAAGGCTGTAGCAGCCGCTGCATGGAGGCAGGTGAAAAATGATACAGGTGTCTCGGCACATCGTAAGCTGCCCAGTACTGGCAGTAATAGCCCGCATCGTACGAGGTATAATTGGGCACCGCAATAAACAGGCAGCCCCCGGGTTTAAGCAAGCGTTTTATTTGTTCTATATAACGGTGCAGTTCATGTACATGCTCCAATACATGCCAGAGCGTAATAGCATCAAAGCTCCCTGCTTCCAGTCCCAACAGGCCATCGGCGGGCAGTAATTCCAGCCCATAAGTGGCCTTTGCCCGCTGCCGCGTATCGCTGTCGGGCTCCAGCGCGGTCACCTGCCAGCCGGCCTTGTGCATCGTATTGGCAAAAGCACCCGTGCCCGCCCCGATATCCAGCAGGCTGCCGGTGGTAAGGCCTGTTTGCCGGCGCAGGAACGCGCATTTCTGCCGCAGGGTCCTTCTGCGGATAAAATGGTAAAGACGGTTCACAAGCCCCTCCTTTGTGTCGGTATGCGATACGTAGGCGTCCGAACGGTAATATTGACCGATGCTGGCCGCATCGGGGATGTCCTGCGTAAAACGCAGGCTGCAACCGCCGCATTCCCATATATTGAAAAGCTGGTGCGATACCGTAAAGTCTTCTGCCGTTAATACCTGCCGTATGGAAGGGGAGCCACAACCGGGACAAACAGGATAATGTATAATAGCCATTGTGCAGGGGATTATTGTGGGCGGGCAGTACTGTCTATGCTGATGGTTTGCTGGTTGCCGGAACTGCCCCATTTAAAATCGGTGCGAAACAGGTGAAAGAACAACACCAGCAGCGCGATGGCGGCGATGATGATCGCATATATCCACCAGGATTCTCTTTCTTTATGTACGTCGTCGCTCAGCAACTCCGTCATCTCGTAATTCGTCTTTTCTTTATCGCCTACCAGGATAGAATGGCGTGCATCGGGACGTATCACCCGCTCCGCCGTTACATGCGTGAAATATTCAAAAGGGGCCGGGTAGGATTCAAATACCACATCACCGCCGGGCTCATTCTTAAACACACCCACGCCTTCCCATTCTGCTTTATGCTCGGAACGTATCCTGCCCCTCAGTTCATAGGCAAATTCATTGTACCATTTGATGGCTTCAAAATCGGCTATGTTCTTTTGCTGCGCCAGGTAAGAAAAAAACTCCCGGTCGGGCGCATCGAAGTACTTATCAAACCTGAATTTGATTTGCATAGGCAGTATCCGCCGGTTGGCAAAATCGGTTACCGCGGGAATAGTTTCCGCCACCAATGAGCCCAAACCAGGAATACTGATGCTTTTATGCTGTACCAGGTATTTGTTCAGAACATCATACATAGCCATCAGTTTTCGCTACCGCAAAAAAAAAGTATTTGGGCTGGTTGGCAAAATGTATTTGGGAGAGTGTCAACTGGTTACTTGTTAAACGCAAAAATAATTCCTCCCAGCACATTGAACCCGTACACCTGGTACTGGTTCCAGCGCTCGTATTTGCTGTTAAACAGGTCGTTCATCTGGAACCAGAGGTTGAGCTGGCGGGTGATTTTAAACTCCATCCCGATGTTCATATCGATGCCTCCCTGCCCTTTCCGGGCGTCAAACTGGCCGGGGCCCGCATGACTGAGGTAATTAGCCCCGTCAAATAAATATAGATCACCCTTGAGGTAGAGATCCTTGATAAGCTGCCAGCGCACCGAGCTGTTGATCTCGAAGGGTATCAACCCGTAAGCCCGGGTTTGATCCTGTATCTTGGAATACTGGTTCCAGGTAAGGCCCGTAGTCCAGTTCAGGTCCTCCCCTTCCGTCAGCCCTACCTCACCGTGCAGTTGTACCGCTTCCATCGAAGAGGAATACACCGTATTAAAGGTCTTTCCGTCCAGCGAATCATTTACAAACAGGGGCATGTTATGGTATTGCACATAGCCCACTTTGGCGCTATAGGTAATATGGTCCAGTACCGAGCCTTTGAAACCGGCGTAACGCTCCTGCACCCGGGTATTCAGCAGGCTGGAAGGCTGCGCTATCCATGGATTGATGGAGGCAAACCGCTCGTACGAACCCTTGTTATAATACCCAATCCAGCCCAGTTGAATGGTAAAGCTCTGGTCGTTGGTAGTGATGTCCGCCATAATATTGGGCAACAGTGTAAACGCCTTGTTATCCCAGGATGGAATTACGCCACCGGTAAAATATACATTGGGCGTTTTGAGTTGCAGGGAGGGCGATACATAATAAAGGTTGTTCTCCACCGTATTCTTGCTGGTGCCCGCCGTAGGCCTGAAATTGGTCAGGTCGGCGGTAACGCCCAGGTTAATGCCAAAGAAACGCCCGAAGCTCTTTGTCAGCGGCAGGTTCAGCAGGGTGTTTGCTTCCGTGCCCTTATTCATATTGTTCTGCACACCGAATACATCTACTTTGAGATTGGGATTGTAGGTAAGCCCGAATTCCGTGGGCGACAGGTTGCGCAGGCTGATCTTTCCCTCGTAGGTCTGGAACTGCTGGCGAAGATCGTCCTTGGTATAGACCAGCGTGGTGGGCCGGTAACCATAAAAGAAATATTCATCGCTTTTAAACCCGATACTCCCGTCCCATTCCAGGTTGGAAGCTGTCTTTACGGTACCCGCGGCCGATACGGCCGTAAGATTGTTTTTCTGGAAAGGCAGGCTGCCTTTGGAAGAATAATCTTTGGCGAAAACATTAAAAAAGGAGTTCTTTCCATCGCCAAAACTAAACCCTGCCTGCAGGTAAGGTATATGCACATTGCCTACACCCACTTTGATATAATTGCTCGATTTCCATGCGTTGATGGAATCAATCCGCAGCGCTACCGGGTTCAGCGGCACCGGCTGGTAATTGAGTAAAAGGTTTTGATCGGGAATAGCATATCGCAGGGTGGGTCTCGACGTATCGATGGGCGGCGGCGCTGCATTGAAATTGATCTTCACCGCTTCCCGCAATACCGGTTTAAATATAGACGTGATATTGATGGTCTTCGGCTTCGAGCTGTCCTGCGCCAGGGCGATCGTCCCCGCACACAAACAGCCCGCCATTAAACAAACAACTTTTATATTCTTATTTATCATTCGCATTTGTTCAATAATTCATAACTCTTAATTCCCTTCGATTTTGCTTCCCGCCTTTTCTTCCTCTGTCGCCTGGCTCAGTTTACGCTGCGCTTCTTCTTTCAGATCGGGTATCGTTGCGTTGTCCACCACGCTCTGGAAAGTGGCTTTTGCATTGAAATAATCCTTTTCCTTTAAATAAATATCTCCAAGCAGGATATATGCCCTGGTTATCCAGTCGGCATAAGAACCCGATTTATTGATGGTCTCTAAAGCCGCTTTCTCGGCTTCTTTCAGCTTGTCCTGCTGGAACAGACAGGTGGCAATCCCATACCTCGCCTCCGCCCCATACGCTGATTTATTCATCCCGGCGACGCTGCGGAAATAAGAAACGGCCAGATCATACTGGTTGGCCGCCTGTGCCGATTTTGCCAGCACCATATTGGCCAGCACCTTATCGTCGGTATTGCTGCCTTTCTGGGCAAGCAGGTCTTTTGAATTGTCGGTCGCCTCCGTCCATTGCTGCAACTGGTATTGGCTGCGCAACAGGCCCCGCATGGCTTCCAGCTTGTTTTCCTGGTTGGAAGCAAACTCTTTCAGTTTGGAAAAATAGATTTCGGCCTTTGAATAGTCTTTCAGTTCGAAGAAGTTCAGCCGCGCCGCCTGCAACAGTGATTTCTCACCAAATTTATTTGGCACCTTGTCCGCAATGGCTTCATAACCCAACACGGCATTTGCCCAATCCTTTTTGTTATAGTAAATCTCGCTTTTGTAATAATTCGCTTCCAGGGAATATTTGCCATCGGGGAACTTGCCAAGATAACCTTCAAAACGGGTCAGCGCCCCGGCAAAATTGCCGTTATTGAACTGTACTTCCGCTTCTGCATAAGCCAGCGAGTCTTCCTGGTTGGTGGAAATCTCTTTCCCGAGCGTGCGGGCAAACGCTACGTATTCACTGCTCCTGCCCTGCTCCACGTAAATCGTCTTTGCGTTGTCCAGCGCTTCCTCGGCTTCCTGCGAATTGGGATATTGTTTCAGGAGCGAATCATATTGATTAAGCGCTGCCTTGCTGTTGTCGATATTATAATACGCAATCCCGGCCCGCAGCAGGGCCTTGGGCTTCAGCGATTCGCTGCTGCTGCTGTTGATGATATTTTTCAGGAAAGGAATCGCCTCACGGTATTTTTCATCCGACAAATAAGTATTGGCAATCTCCATATTCGCGTCCGGTACCAGGCTTGAATTGGGATACAGCCGCTCGATGGTTTGCAGGAGCTTCACCTTCTCGCCGCCATTGCGTACGCCCGCTACCATCGATTTCTGGAACAACGCATAATCGCTGGAAGACCAGGAAAAACTCAATACCTTATCATACATGGCCAGCGCCTTTGTAAAATCACGGTTCATATAATAACAATCGGCCGCACGTATATAAGCATCCTGTTCCATTGCTGAGGCGTTGATCCGCGGATTGGCCGCTACCTGCTGAAAATAATTCAGCGCCTGTGCATAGTTTTCACGCTTCAGGAAACAGTAACCAAGATTGTATTTCGCATTCAAGGGGGTTGCTTCCCCGCTTACATTCCCCGATTTGAGGTATTCGAAATAAAAACGGATGGCATCGTCAATCTTTGCCAGCCGGTAAGATATTTCTCCTTTCCAGAAATTGATAAAGGGCAATACGCTCTCATTGTAAGGGTCTTTAAGCGCCTTGTCGAGGAGATCGTTGGCAGCCAGCAACAAACCATCGTTCACCAGTTCGGTGGCCCGGCCGTAAAGAATCTTTGCACGTTCGCGTTTGACATTTTCCGAAGGGTTTTGAAGGCTATCCACCAGTACCAGCGCTTCTTTATAATTATTGCTCCGGGAAAGCACCGACACCAGCAGTTCCCTCGCCTCCATATTATAGGTAGAACCGGGATATTGAGCAAGGAATTTTTTAAGTTCCGTCAATGCCACATCCTGGTAGCCGAGTTCAAACGACAGCTTCGCATAATTGAACTGTGAAACCTCGCGCTGCTTGTCATTGCTGGTGTTGGCGGCACAAAACAGGAAGGCGTTGCGGGCATTGGCCTTGTCGCCGGTTTTCAAATAAGCGTCCCCGAGCAGGTACATCGAGTTCTGCGCCAGCGAATCTTCTTTTCCACCCAGTTGCCGGAATCCTTCAATCGCTTTTTTATAGTTCTTCGCCTCGTAATAGCAATAGGACAGTTCATAGATATCTTCCCGTTTTACCTTTTTGGCGCGGTTCACATAATCCTCGAGATAGGGAAGCGCCTTCGCATAGTTTTTCTTTTCAAAATACGCATGGCCCACCAGTTGGCGCAGCTCCAGGTCATACACCTGGCCGCCTTTGCCAAGACGGCTTTCGGCATATTCCAGCGCCTTATCCTTATCCCCGGTATTGTACATGATCGTCCCGATATAAAATGGAACTACTTTCTCATATTGTGGAGCGGTTTCCGCAATACGGAAAGAAGACAGCGCATCCGCATACTTCCGATCGCTGAAGGCCATAAAGCCATAATAGTAGTTGGCATCGACATAATTGGGGTCTTTCGGGCTGCGACGTATCTCGTCCAGCAGCGGTTTCGCCTTGTCAAATTGCTGCAGGTTGAAATAAGCATACCCCTGGTGAAACTTCATATCGGCCACCTCGTGGTTGCTCAGTTGTTTCACATCCGTTTTTTCATAATTGCTGACCGCCTGGTAAAAGTCCTTCCGCCGGAAATAATATTCCCCCAGGTGAAAGCTCATCATCTGCACCCGGGCCACGTTGTCCTCTATATCTATAAACTCCCGGGCCGCGTCGGCGGCCGTGGGTTCGTTTTGCTTTAAAGAACAGGCTATGGTATAATATTTTATCTCCTGGTAATTGATGGCCTGGTTGCTGCGATCGGTCTCCCGCAGGTACAGGTTCAGGTCCTTGAACAACGGGTAAGCAAGACTGTAGTACTCATTCTGGAAATATTCTTTGGCTTCCTTGAAAGCGAGTTGCGGATCGCTCATCACCGCCGTTTGCTGAGCGCTAACCGCAAGTGCAGAAACGACTACCAATAACGTAGCTGAGATTTTCTTCATTTTAAGGATCAGTTGCAAATTTTACAACGCACTAAAGTTTCTAATTATTTTACCCTTATCCAAACATCATTCCAAACACTTGTGGATAAGTACAAGGATTAACATTTCTTTCTAATTCGGCGCCGATCCTTACTTTTGGGAAAATTCACTTTTCAAATGAGAAGACTACTATCGACTTCCTACAGTGACTGGGCCTTTAACATCGCTATGCTCCTGCTGCGTCTCTGTGCCGGCGCGCTTATCGTGTACTCCGGTTATCAGAAACTCACCCATTTCAGCGCCGAAAGATACAAGTTCCTGAACTTTATGGGCATCGGCAGCAGTTTATCCCTTTCACTGGTCATCTTTGCCGAATTCTTTTGTGGCATGCTGGTGATACTTGGCCTGTTTACCCGCCTGACCGCTATTCCCATCATCATTTCCCTGTCGGTGGCGTTTTTTAAAGTTCATAACTGCGACCTTTTCGGCGCAGGCGGAAAAGCAGCCATATTCCTTGCCTGCTTCCTCGTGATCCTTTTGTGCGGTCCCGGCAAAGCCAGCGTCGACCGGTTAATTAACGGGTAACAACTTATAATGCATGTTTGAAACGAGTACGCAGGTACGGGTCCGCTATGCCGAAACCGACCAGATGAACGTGGTTTATCATGGTAACTATGCCCAGTATTTTGAAGTAGCCCGCGCAGAAGCCATCCGTGAGTTGGGATTTACCTATAAAGACATGGAAGCGATGGGCACCTACATGCCCATCGTTGATCTGCAATGCAGGTTCCTGCGCCCTGCCCACTACGACGACCTGCTCACCATAAAAGTGATCCTCAAAGAGCTGACTACCGACCACCGCATCGAATTTCATCATGAGGTGTTCAACGAAGAAGGCAAACTGCTCACCACCGGTCGTGTGACCCTGTTTTTCATGGATGCAAAAACCGGGGGCAAAACAACCATGCCTCCGCAGATGTATGAAAAGCTGGCTCCCTTTTTCAGCAACACATAAAAACCGCGGGGCCGGTCTAAAGATTATCACTTAGCTTGTATTTTCTACCCTATCTCTTTGTTAAATTTGTACTATGCCGGCTACGGCCGGTATAAAAACAATCTTTAACCCTACATCTTAATCTTATGGAATACAAAGACTACGAAGATGCACTCCTCGAAAATCAACTACAGGAAGCTGCACTGAAATACAATTACCTGTCACCGGAAGATTACCTTGCTTTTGAGCGTTCCTCCGTTCGCGATAAGCACGAATTGCACGAGGGCTACCTTGTAACGATGCAGGGCGCGTCGATGAATCACAACAAGATTGTTGCCAACCTGCTTGGCGGTATTGTTCCGTACCTGAAAGGCAATCGTTGCCAGGTGTTCCCCGGTGATATGCGGGTATATATCCCTACCGCCGGGTCATTTACTTACCCTGATATCTCTATCCTTTGCGACGAACCGGATGTGTTGGACGATACTTACCTCGATACCATCAGAAACCCCACGGTTATTATCGAAGTGCTCAGCCCTTCCACTGAAAATTACGATCGCGGCAAAAAATTCTTTATTTATCGCCAAATCCCCGCGCTCAAAGAATATATTCTCATCAGTACTACGTCCTGCAGTATCCGGGCATCACACAAACAAGCCGACGGCTCATGGAAATTCAACGATCTGAACGGTAAGGAATCTATTCTTTCCATTCCAACCATCCAATACCAGTGTCCCCTGGCGGAAGTGTACGACCGGGTCTTATTTTAATTTATCGCGCAGAGCCAAAACCTTTCTCCTTCCGATCTCTTAGCTTCGCATAGAAAATAAGAATCAAATGAAGAAGGTTTCAGCCAGCATCATCACCATCGGGGATGAATTGCTTATCGGGCAGGTAATAGACACCAACAGCGCCTGGATGGCGCAGGAACTCAATAAGACCGGCGTATGGGTAAAGCGGCGTGTGGCGGTCGGCGACGCCTGGGACGCTATCTGGAATGCACTCAACGAAGAAGCCAAACAATCTGATATCATCCTCATTACCGGTGGCCTCGGTCCCACCGCCGACGACATTACCAAACCCCTGCTCTGCGAATATTTCGGCGGCAAAATGGTAGTCAACGAAAAGGCCCTCGCCAATGTGAAGTATATTTTTGAACGGGTGCTCAAACGCTCGCTTGCCGAAATGCTCGAACGCAACCTGAAACAGGCCGAAGTGCCCGACACCTGCACGGTCATCCAGAACAAACGGGGCACCGCCCCCGGTATGTGGTTTGAAAAAGAAGGAAAGATATTCGTCAGCATGCCCGGCGTACCCCACGAAATGCAAGGAATGATGACGGATTATATATTGCCCCGGCTCCCGACCCTTTTCAATATGCCCGCCATCGTGTCCCGGACCCTGCTCACCGCCGGCGTAGGCGAATCCTATCTCGCCGAACGCATCAAAGATTTCGAAGAAGGACTGCCCCCCTATATAAAACTGGCCTACCTGCCCAACTACGGTATGGTGCGCTTGCGGCTCACCGGTACAGGCGATTCCGCTGCAGCCATCAACGACGAAGTGCAGGCCCTTTTTAATACATTGAAAGCACAGGTGGCCGACGCGCTTGTCACCGACGAAGACGAGCCCCTCGAAAAGGCCCTCGGCAAGTTGTTGGTGGCCCGCCACAAAACCATGAGCACCGCCGAAAGCTGTACCGGCGGCTATATCGCCCAGCTTATCACCTCCCACCCCGGCGCCAGCGCTTACTATAAAGGCAGCGTCGTGAGCTATGCCAACGAGGTAAAGGAAGCGGTCCTTCATGTATCGGCCGCCACCCTGGCCTCCCAGGGCGCCGTCAGCGAAGCCACCGTGCGGGAAATGATAAAAGGCGTGCTGGACAGCGTCGGCGCCGATTATGCCATCGCCGTTTCCGGTATCATGGGACCCGACGGCGGCAGTCCCGAAAAACCCGTGGGCATGGTATGGATAGCCGCAGGCAACCGCGGGAAGACCGTCGCACAGCAATTCAATTTCCGTTTCGACCGCCGCCGCAATATTGAGCTCACTTCCACCAATGCGCTCAACCTGTTGCGGAAATTTATTTTGGAAGAAGAAAGCGCATCGTAAGCAGAGACGCCGTATGTTTAACTAACGATTGTTTGCAAATTTGTACCTTTGGCGGGTTAACCGTCAACAAATCTTACATTTGACAATTCTAAACTGATAATCTGCTATATGGCTGTTATTGACCTGGTAATGCCAAAGATGGGCGAAAGTATTACGGAAGCTACTATTCTCAAATGGCTGAAACAACCCGGTGATTCCGTAAAACAGGATGAAACGGTGTTGGAAATCGCTACCGACAAGGTAGACAGCGAAGTACCCAGCACTTCCGATGGCGTCATCGACCAGTTGCTGTTCAACGTAAACGATGTGGTGCCTGTCGGCTCCGTAATAGCAAGGATTCGCACCACCGCAGGCGAGCATGCAACGCAGCCACAGCAGCCACAATCCACCCGCCCCGCCTATGTCGTCGAACCACCTTCGCCCCGGGAAGAAAAAAAGACCGTGGTAGCTGTTGGCAGCAATGGTCACATGACCAGTTCCGCCCCCAACCGCTTCTATTCTCCCCTTGTGCTGAACATTGCTTCCAGTGAAGGCATCAGCATGAGCGAAC
Organism: Chitinophagaceae bacterium; assembly: GCA_036500065.1. Classification (GTDB taxonomy): domain Bacteria; phylum Bacteroidota; class Bacteroidia; order Chitinophagales; family Chitinophagaceae; genus JACMLD01. Next base: position 13,734 of record DASYCT010000070.1, read on the forward strand.
TGTAAACCATCCATGGCACCGGCAACGAAGGACGTGTCACCAAAAGAGATATACTGGCCTATGTGGCCGATGGCAGGAAAACAGGTTCCCGGTTACCGGTAACCGGCCCCCAGCAACCAGCCACCAGTCACCAGCCACCAGTAACCAGTTCC
>DASYCT010000071.1:0-9838 GCA_036500065.1 Chitinophagaceae bacterium
TCCCTGGCAATTGCGGCACGGCAGACAAGCACCAATAACCTTACGCAAAAAATTGAAAACCATAGGTGCCGGATATATACATTTATTATAAAGGGTATATACAATTGCACTTATTGTTTTAATGGGTATACATACCTGTGAATACTATCCCTCAAAAAAAAATATTATGCATGTTGTAGTAAAAGTTATTTTTTTTACTACTTTACATCGTCTTTACTATTTAGATCGTCGTTAATACTCCTCTTTTTAAGAAAGCATCTCTTATATTTTTTTAGCCAATCTGTACTCCTGTTACCAATCTGTACTTCCGTTACCGATCTGTACTCCCGTTACCAATAAGTAATATCAGTAATAGTAACCATTAACCTCCTATTGTTATGAGAATTAAACCTTATTTGAGCCTTGCCGTGCTATGCCTGTTCCTCTCGCCTGCATTGTATTCCCAAAGCGTTTACACCCTTAAGGCCGACACTGTTCTTATCACCAACTGCGATTCCGCCGAGCTCATCCTGCAAAATCATACCCAGGGCGTCAACGGCTTCCTGTACAATAAGGGTACAGGCCACACCGAGTTTCGCCACGGACTGGTATCGCTTAACGATACCGTCTATGTCATCGGTTCGGACACGCTCCATCTCAACAAAATATTAAAATACTCCGGCACGGGAGGCAGCGCCCACCAGGAATACATGATTTATACCCGTGACTACAGCAATGGCAGCTCGCTTACTTACACGATGGCGGGCTGGAATGCCCAATATACCGGCACACAGGGCCAGTTTCCATTGCTGGTCGTCAACATGGGTATCCTGATGTACATCCCGGCGGGTACGCCGGTGGGTTCGGTCCTCAAAGCCACGCTGCAAGGGTCGATCGTTTATACCATGACCGTATCTGCATCACCGACCGCCGATGCATACGCCATCGGCCTGGTAAGGGTAGACCAGGATATTAAATACCTCAACCAGTATTATATACGTGGTGCGGCGGAAACCATCAATGCAGCAGGCATCATTAGTACCACAGGCCTCAATTTGCGTTTGGCCAGCGCGAGTTTCGTCAACCCCTCGCTGGTATTAAGCGCCACCGGCACAAGCACTGTTCGCATCGGCTGCAATTACAAGGTAGATGTGATGCAGCCGGGAGATTGGCAGTTTTAAGTTCCAGGTAGTTTTTTACCCAAACCATTACTATTAAACCATTGAACCTTTCCGTTACTATATGGCCGCTTTTCTTTACCGCTGTGTTGCTGTGGGCGCCCGCAAGCCTGTCCGCAGCACCGGCGCCACGCCTGGCAGTCGATACATTGCCGCATACGACGGCTGCCACCGACAGCCTGGAGGACGGTGCGGCACAGAGGCCCTCACTGAACCGGCATTCCTGCAAAAGCGTTAGCTATGTGGCCATGCCCGGCGGCGAAGCGGCAAGCAGTCCTGCCAAACCCCGCCCCGCCCCGCCTGCCCCGCATATCCCCTTGCTCAAGATACACGGCAATGTGCTCTACGAACTCAGCTACCGGTCGTTTATCGATACGCCCTATTCCGACCATGAGGTCTACCAACACCTGGTACAGGCCTACCTGGACGTTACCTACAAAAACAACTACCCCTTCAGGATATACCTCACCAATCGCTGGAGCAACACGCCGCTTCTCCGTAATTACTTTGACCTGGGCCTTCAATACAACCGCAACGATTTTGTGGGCAATGTACGCCGCCAGGCATTGCAACTGCTGGCCAAACGTTTCAGCATGGACTCCCTGAACGCGCTCCGGCAGCAGTTGGAAGCAAAGGAGAAGGAACTGACCCAACTGCGCCACATGACCGACAGCCTGTCCGCCGCGGAACGCATCGTGGGGGCAAAAGAAGATAAATGGCTGGCAGACCAGCATAATAGCACCACCGTCCCGCAACTTCCTGCGTGGCCCGGCAGCAAGACCTTGTATGGGATGGGCAGCAAACGGCTGAGCGGAAATAGTGCTGCCGATAGCACAAAAGCCCCTTCAACACTGAAAAATCTTAACAACAACTACGACAGTTTGAAAACCCGGCTGGATAGCCTTGAAACCCAGGCCGGCCGCCTGTTAAAACACTATGAACAGGAAAAAGCAGGCTGGGAGGCCCGTTATACGCAGGCGCAGCAAGGGCTGAACAATATCCGCGACGGCAAGACGCTGGCCGACACCCTTCACAGGCTGGGCATCTCCGATAGCAGCCTGCCAAAAGGCTACCAGGCCCTGATGGCCGTACGCTCCCTGGGCATCGGCCGGAGCACCCTGAATTACTCGGAGCTCTCCGCAAAGAATGTATCCATCAACGGCATGGAACTGGAATACAACCCCCACAGCTATTATGCCGTGGCCATCGGCACCGTGGATTACCGGTTCCGGGATTATGTTGTTACGCCACCGGCTTCCGGCCAATACCTCGCCGTGGTCCGTTATGGCCAGGGAAAGCTGGACGGCAATCACATCATCGGCACCTGGTACACGGGCAAACGGCAGCTTTATAATGCCTATACCAACCCGCAAACGGGTACTATCCCCAATTACCAGCTGATGGGATTTACGATTGAATCACGCTATCAACTAACGCCCAATACTTATGTAATGGGAGAAATCGCCAAGTCATCCCTGCCATATTACAGCCTGGACAGCAGCCAGGGGCACCACGTCCTGGGCACAGCACTGAACGGCTCAGACAGAACCAATGAAGCCTGGTCGGTGGAGATGAATAGTTTTCTTCCCGCCACCCAAACCCGGTTAAGCGGCAGCTGGCAGCGCTTCGGGGCCAATTTTCAATCTTTCAGCCTGTTTACTACCGGTGCTGCGCATACCAGCTGGAAGCTGATGGCCGACCAGCCCTTTTTCAAAAAACAATTGCTGGTTCGCGCAGGCATCCGTACCAACGATTATTCCAACCCGCTGCTCGGCGCCGCCTACCAAAGCTCGGCGCTGTTTGGAACGCTGCAGGCCACGCTCAGGATGAAGGGATGGCCGGTATTGCAGGTCGGCTATTTTCCCAGTTCCCAGCTGCTTAAGACGGCAGACAATACCTATGAGGAAAACCTGTTTTTTACACTGTCGGCCAGTGCCAGCCATACTTACCGGGTAGGACAATTACAGATGATGAGCCTCCTGCTTTATACCCGTTTTTACAACCAGCAGCGCGATTCCTCGCTCGTGTATTACAACACGCGCAACTGGCAGGTCAGCCAGACCCTTTTCCTGAACCGCGTTACCTGCCAGCTGCAGGGTTCCGCGGCCCTGGCGTCGACATACAACCTGTATATGATGGAAGGACGGCTGGATGTGAAATGCAACCGCTGGCTAAGCGTGGGCGGCGGACTAAAATACAACGATCAAACAGTATACAATATCCTCCAATGGGGTTATTCGGGAACGGTAACGCTGCGCCTGGCGCGGCTGGGCGAACTGCAGGGGATGGCCGATAAAGGGTTTATTCCCGGCAGTAACCAGCAGCTGGTGCCGAGTAACATCGGGCGGCTCTCTTATTTTAAAACTTTTTAATCACCGACAATGCGCAAATACTTATTGTTCGGCTTGACGATGGGGCTCCTGTGGGGGCAGTCCATGCGTGGGCAAGTGACGCTGGTCCTGCTGGTACCCCCTGCAGGTGTGATGCTCAAACCGCAGTTGTGGAACATGGCCCTGGTCAACAGCAGCCCCATTTCCAATACGGTCACGGTGAGCCTCACCCTGTTGAGCAACCCGGCCAACCAGCCGGTTATGACGGCCACCAGCCGCCCGGTTACCCTCCACAAGGGCACCAACCCGCTGAATGCAAGGGATCTTGGCCCCATTGTATACAACTACCTTCCTTCTTCGGTTACTGTAGACCGAGACCCCAACGGATTTATGCCGGTGGGTAATTTCCGTGCCTGCTATACGGTGATTTCCATATCAACCCACCCCGGCGACCCGCTGGCGGAGGACTGTATTCCCGTGGAAGTACAGCCGGTAAGTCCGCCGCAGCTTAGCTGGCCTTCCGATACATCCCTGCTAAGCACGCCCTATCCACAGTTTAGCTGGCTACCGCCATTGCCCACGCGACTGTTCAGCAACCTGAATTATGATCTGAACGTTGCCGAAGTAAAGCCCGGGCAGACGGCTTATGATGCCCTCCAGCAGAATATACCGGTCTATAATCTTCACCATGCTTCTGCGCTGACCGACCTTTACCCGGCCAGTTCGGCGGCGCTGGACACCGGCCGCGTATACTGCTGGCAGGTAGTGGCCAAAAATGGCGAAGACTATATCGCGCAGAGCGAGGTGTGGACCTTTCGTATCGCTCCCAAACGCATGACTGCCCTGCAACCTTCAGGCGGCCGCTACCTGGCGCTTCGCCCCGCAACGGAGCTTTCGGCCGGCAGCCAATGGATTGATGGCCGTGTGCTGGGGGTTCACTACTACAGTTTTGAAGCCGGCGGGCAAACGACGGTCCGGATCTATTCAGCAGAAGGCAAGCCCGTCTGGAGCCAGAAAGCCACCCTGCAATACGGTGACAATTACCTGGTGTGGGATCTGGGGGCGGTTGTCACAGCAGGCTTATTGTATACGGTAGAAATTACTGACAGTAAAAACATGGCTTACCGCGCCTCTTTTATTGTCAAAGACAAATAATTATTACAAAACCCAAAAGCGTAAAAGCGACACCTATATGATCCAGCAATTGGCCAGTCGATATCAGAGAAAGGTAGCAGCCATACTGCTGTTGCTCAATTGCCCGCTGTTGACACACCTGAACGGCTACGCGATGGGTGCCGGCCGGCTGCCGGTTCCCGCCGGAATACCTGTCATCAGCCATTCATCGGGCTATAGGCCCTTTGGATTGCCTGCCCGGCCCGGACCACTATTTAGCCAGTCCCATCCCCGGCGACCGGTAGCAGGCTACCGGATAACAGCAACCGATTCGGCCGGAGCCATTTCATTGCGGCGGCCTGTCTTGTCGCGCGCTGCGGCCAGCCCCGCCATCGGCGGTCCCGGTCAGCCCGAGATGAGTTCCTTCAAACCCGTGTCTGCCGACAACCTCGTCAATCTCTTCACCGGCGATTTCAATTATAATATCCCGCTGATGGATGTCGGCGGTTATCCCATCAACATCTTTTACAGCGGCGGCGTGGGCACAGACCAGGAAGCCAGCTGGGTGGGCACCGGCTGGAACCTCAACCCCGGTACCATCAGCCGCAACATGCGCGGCGTGCCCGACGATTTCAATGGCGAAGACACCCTGTTGCAAAGCCAGAACATGAAACCCAATAAAACCTGGGGCGCCAGCCTGGAGGCCGATGTGGAAATCTGCGGCATCAAGCAAATGCCCAAATTCCTCTCACTCAACTTTGGGTTAAGCCTTGGCGCTTCTTTTAATAACTATTTAGGGCCGGCCCTCGACGTGGGCGTAAAAAACGGTGTGGGTCTCAAAATAGCCCAAAAAACCCTCAGCGAAAAAGGGGTTACAGACGATATCTCCCTTAGCGCCGGTTTTAGCGCCGATGCCAATTCCCGTTCTGGCGTTACTCTATCACCAAGCGTGTCCCTCACTGCCACGCAAGCTGCACAGGACTCGAAAACGACCTTCGGTATCGGTCTTAGCACCAGCTACAATTCCCGGTCGGGTATCAAGGCCCTGCAGATAGCCGAGCAGGTGAGCTTCAATAAATACGACCAGACCAGCAAGACGGACCCGGAAACCAATCAAATTAGCCTGCAAAACCTGGCCAGTGAATATGCTACCGCTCCTTTCTCCACATCCATCAGCTTTGCCAAACCCAGTTATATCCCCTCCATCCGCATGCCGCTCACTAACAATGCTTTTGCAGGTCATTTCCAGTTGGGCGGCGCCATCTTTGGCGTGTATGGGTCGGCGGAACTGGAAGTATACCAACAGACATCGAAAGTCAGTGCCGACAAAATTCTCCAGAAAAAGCCATTGGTGGGATACCTCTATTATGAGCGGGCGATGAACAACCCCAACATGGTCATGGACTTCACCCGCTTCAACGACCGCGAAGTGACTCCCAATACACCGATCATCTCCGTGCCCCAATACACCTACGATGTGTTTTCCATCCAGGGCGAAGGCACGGGCGGCAGCATCCGCGCTTACCGCAGCGAGCCGGGCTATGTTCGGGACAACGTCACCGGTTCTACCGATCAGAGTGATGCTGTAGGCGCCGACGTTGGCATTCCCGGTCATTATGGCGCCAACTTCAATACCATTAAAACACCTTCCACCATCGGTGAGTGGGCTGCCAACAACGCACTACATACCGGGTTGGCTTTTAAGGCGCCGCAAACCACCACGACCTTCGAAAACATTACCTTTCGCAATCCCGGTGAAGGCTGTGTGCTGGACCCCGCTCAATATACCCGCATCGGCGGCACGGACCTGGTTCGCTTCCGGTTGTCGGGTACCAACTACAGCCCGGGTATATCGCCCACGCTGGACCGCTTTTCTGCCCGTATCCCGGGCGTGGTGCTGGGTTCCGTCGACGTGGATACCGCCCACGCAGCTCCGGGAAGAGAGAAGCGCAGCCAACTGGTAGAATTTCTTACCGCAACCGATGCATCGACCTTCGGGCTGGACCGGCAAATTAAAAGCTACGACAACCAGACTATCCTTGACCCCGCGACAGACACGCTGCGCTATACCAGCTTTCCCCGCTGGGACCTCACAGGCTACCGCAAGCATCACCACATTTCCCAAATCAACGTGACCGAAGCCAGCGGCAGAAGATACGTTTACGGTATTCCGGTATACAATATTACCCAAAAGGATTTTACGTTTACGGTAGACAGCAGCCAACTGTCGACTCCCGGTACGACCGATAAGATTGGCTATGCCACCGGCACCAATGACCCGGTGGTCAACCCCGACATCAATGGTGGAACGGGCAGCCGCGATGGTTATGTGCAGGTCACCCAAACGCCAGCGTATGCGCACAGCTTCCTGCTGTCGGGCGTACTCTCGCCGGACTATATGGACCTTACCGGCGATGGCATTACCGACGATGATCCCGGCGATGCTGTCAAGTTCAACTACACTCGCATCAAAGCCGCCGATGGCAGTTGGGCGGTACACAACTGGCGAACGCCCACCGACCAGAGCAAAGCCAATTTCCTCGTCGGCAATCGCACTGATGTGAAGGACGATAAAGGCGTTGTTTCCTATGGTCAGCGCGAAAGCTGGTACCTCCATTCCATCGAGTCAAAAACGATGATCGCTCTTTTTACCCTTGGCGACCGTGCCGATGGTAAAGGCGCCACTGGCGAAAACGGCGGTGTCAACAGCAGTGATGCATCGGTCAAACTGTTGCAGAAAATTGATCTCTACAGCAAGTCCGACCTGCGCAAAAATGGCATGGCGCATGCACGGCCCATCAAGACGGTTCACTTCGTGTACAGCTACCGTCTCTGCCAGGGCACACCGGATAACCCATTGGGGGACACCACCGGCTTCGATCACCTGGGCAAGGGTAAGCTAACGCTGGAACAGATCTATTTTACCTACAACGGCACCACGAGGGCGAAAAAAGACATGTACGTATTCAGTTATCTCAACAGCGACGGCAGCGGCAACCCCGCTTACAGCTTTGGCGCCTCCGATCGATGGGGCACTTACAAGCCGGCTTCCATGAACCCCGTCAGTATGCTGAACAGCGACTATCCTTATACACCCCAGGAACAGCAGGGACAAACTGTGTCGCCCAGGGCGGCTCTTGATCAAAATGCAGGCGCCTGGTCGTTGAAGAAAATATTGCTCCCCTCCGGCGGACAGATAGAAGTTGACTATGAAAGTGACGACTATGCTTATGTGCAAAACCAACGCGCGGCCAATTTCCTGCCCATCGAAGGTTTTGGCAGCTCTGCTACTACCATGGCGCCCGATCGGCTCTACAACCTTTCTGGAAGTCCCACCGAGAATGATTATGTATTCATCCGTGTGCCGCAACCTTGCACAAGCGCCACGGATGTATACAACAAATACCTGCAGGGTATGAATCAATTGGCGATAAAGCTGGCCGTGAAAATGCCGGCAGGCGTGGAACCCGTGACCTGCTATGCCAATATTGTCAACTATGGCGTCAAAGATGCTACCCATATCTGGGTGCAATTGAAAGAAGTATCGGGCATGAGTCCATTGTCGCTGACCGCGCTGGAATTCCTGCGTGAACAACTGCCGGGACAGGCATTTACGGGGTACGATGTATCGGAATCAAGCGGACTTCAACAGATAGGTGAGATGCTGATAGGCCTGCTGGACGGAATCAAGAATACCTTTACCGATCCCATGAAGGCGCTGCGTAGCGACGGTAAGGCACGCTATGTGGAACTGGACAAATGTTTTGCCCGCGTCGATGAGCCGCGCGGTGTCAAATATGGCGGAGGTCACCGCGTAAAAGCCATTCGCATCAAAGACAACTGGCAGCAGATGAGCAACCAGTACACGTCTACCTACCAGCAATTGTACGATTATACTACTACCGAGGTGTTCAATGGCGCCACGCGCACCATCAGCAGCGGCGTGGCGGCTTACGAACCTTCCATCGGCGGCGACGAAAACCCGATAGATACTATCAAACAGGTGGTGGACAAGCTACCACTGGGACCGGCTTCCTACGGCGCCATCGAAATGCCCGTGCTCGATGCGTTTTTCCCTGCACCGCAGGTGGGCTATAGCAAGGTAACTGTCCGTACACCCAGCACCGTTACACCCAATGCCGGCCGCAAACAACGGGCTGGAACAGGACGCAGGGTCACCGAATTCTACACGGCAAAAGACTATCCCGTCCACTACAACAATACCTCTTTCGATCCTTCGACCGACAGACAGGAGCATGATGCTTCTACGACGGCATTTTTCTATAAATATGCCTTCGACAGCCGGGCTTTGTCTCAGGGTTTTATTGTGGAACTCAATGATATGCATGGCAAAATGAAAACACAGACCACCTATGCCGACAATGATTCTACCCAGCAGATCAGCCGAACGGAACAATATTACCGCAACACCGGCATCAATGGTCCTTCCGACCAGTTTGACGTGGTAGCTTCCAATGGCGCCATCAGCTCCGGCAACATTGGCATCGATGTAGAACTGATGACCGATACCCGTGAATTTTCGGTCAAAAGCAGCAGCCAGGAAATAGAGGCACAGGTAGACCTCTTCCCGGTGTTCCTGCCTTTCTGGATTCCTTTTATCTGGCCGGTATCAGGCAACAGCGAAAATACCTACCGCGCCGTCACCACCACCAAGGTAGTCAATTACCATAGTGTGCTCGATAGCGTGGTAACAATTGATAAGGGCAGCCTTGTATCCACTAAGAACCTGCTTTATGATGCCGAAACCGGGCAGTTGGTGGTAAAACGCATGAACAACGAGTTCGAACAGCCGGTATTTGCTACTACTTACCCGGCATGGTGGGCTTATAGCGGTATGTCGCCGGCCTATCGAAACCTGGGCATGACATTTAACAGTGTCAGCTTTTCGCAGGGCCGCATCACATCGCCGACCGACCAGTCGCACTTTGAAAGTGGTGACGAATTGCTTGTCACCACCCAGGGCAATCCCACCAACCCCCCTTGTGATGCTTCCCAGGCTTCGGCCAACGTAGGCCGGTTATGGGTCATGGACACTGCCAAAAACAGCAGTTCACTTACCAATACTGCTCCCTGGTTTATGTTCCTCGACAGCCTGGGCAAACCCTTTACCAAGGCTGGCGTCACCATGCGCATCATACGCAGCGGGAAAAGAAATATGATGGATGAGCAGTTGGCCGGTGTCACGTCGATGGTCAGCCCGGTAGTCAGCACCGGCGG
>DASYCT010000072.1:0-13414 GCA_036500065.1 Chitinophagaceae bacterium
TACAATGCCCCGGTATATGCCTGGTTGCAGTCATACAGCACCTGCAGCTCCTGGTAATCCATGCCGAACAGTTCACTGCTGCCAAAACCGGGAGGATTGGCGACCAGTTGAAAATTGAATGGCAGACCTTCGTCGTTGTAACGGGTTACCTGCACGGGAAAGGGAGTTATGTTCAGGCGGTTATTAACGCTGTAATCATTCCAGATAAACATCCACACCCGGCTGGTATGATAAATATTTAGTTTATTGTCATAGACCGCGAAAGAATAGTCCAGGTTGCCTTTTGCATTATAATTGAAAATGCCGATAAAAGGCGGGTTGCCAGGCTCCGTGGTTTTTACAATACGGCCATCTGCGTCAAGACTGTCTATCGTGAGCCCGTCAAAATTCTCCAATGGTGGATTTGGTCCGCTGCCATTGGTAATATAGGCAAACAGGGAATCCGTTACAATGGATGTGCCGTGATACGTGTACCTGTGCCAGATAAGCCGGTAGTCAGTGAGCGCCGGGTCACCCCAGAAATAATCGGTCAGCCGATGATATTTATCGTACCTGAAATGATAATCCCCCTGCCAGCCATGGGGTTGCTCGCCGGGAGTCAATACCAGCTCCGTAGGATCGCCCGCTGTATTATAGTGTACATAGAATGTATCCGTACCATTGATGAGCGTGGTAATACGACAGCCCTTTACTTCCGCACCGGGGTTCAATTTTACATAATTGTATTCTTTGATACAGGAGGAAAAAAATATTATGCCGATGAGTACAGCAACGGCAGGGATCATTTTGGAGGAATGATTCATACAACAGGTTTTAATGGTTAAACGAAGACGATGCGGAACGGACCAGTACATGTGCATGCACAGGAATTGGAAGAAGGGAAGCAACAGGCGGCAGTATAAAGTTATCCCTTTTTTTTAAGGCCGGGACGACTCTGTATAAATACCGTTAAAACACCTTTTTAATCTATTAATTTAAAATATGCATTGTAGTTAGATAGCCTGCAGGCTGCGTGAAATAATGTCCACGCATTCCAGCACCTGTTCTTTTGTGATGACCAGCGGAGGCGCGAAGCGGATCTTATCGCCGTGGGTAGGCTTGGCCAGCAGCCCGTTGTCTTTTAACGCCAGGCAAAGGGTCCAGGCGGCTTCCTTATCGGGATGCTCCACGACGATGGCATTGAGCAAACCTTTACCGCGGATCGTTTTGATAAGCGGGGATGCCAGTTTTGCCAGCTCCTCGCGGAACAGGGTTCCCATCGTTTCTGCACGTGAAGCCATTTCTTCGTCCTTCAACACCTGCAGGGAGGCAATAGCCACTTTACAGGCAAGCGGATTACCACCATAGGTGGAGCCATGCTCACCGGGACGGATGGTAAGCATAATAGGATCATCCGCGAGTACGGCGCTGACGGGCATCACTCCACCACTCAACGCCTTGCCCAATACCAGTATGTCGGGGCGTACGCCTTCATGGTCACAGGCCAGCATTTTGCCGGTACGGCAAAGGCCGGTTTGTATTTCATCGGCAATGAATAATACATTAGCGTCCGCACAGTATTGTTTTGCCTTGGCAAGATAGCCTTCGTCGGGGACGACCACGCCTGCCTCGCCCTGGATAGGCTCTACAAGAAAGGCGGCAACCTGTTTGTCAGGCAGCGCTTCGGCCAATGCGTTCAGATCGTTGTAGGGAATGACTTCGAACCCGGGCATATAAGGACCAAACCCGTTATAGGAAGAAGGATCGGTGCTAAAGGAAATCACGGCGCCGGTACGGCCATGAAAATTACCGGCGCATACGATGATCTTTGCCTTGTTGGCTTCGATACCTTTTACATCGTAGCCCCAGCGGCGGGCCAGCTTCAGGGCTGTTTCAACGGCTTCCACGCCGGTGTTCATGGGAAGCACCCTGTCGTATCCAAAATAGTCAGTTATATAGCGGGCATATTCCCCAAGCTGATCGCTGTGAAAGGCGCGGGAGGTCAGCGTAAGTTTTTGCGCCTGTTGGATAAACGCGGCGATAATAGCCGGGTGGCAATGGCCCTGGTTGACGGCCGAATAGCCGCTTAGAAAATCATAATAGCGTTTGCCATCTACATCCCATACAAAAACACCTTCTCCGCGGTCCAGCACAACGGGCAGGGGATGATAGTTGTGGGCTCCGTATTTTTCTTCGAGATCGAGATAATGCTGTAGGACGGCGCTTGCTGAAGTGGTAGTAAGGGTCATAATAAATGAATTAAGAAATCAGTAAAACGGGAATAAATAAAAACAGGCGACAGTCCCGCTTAAGACGGGACAACGGTATTACACACTTCGATGATTGAGTAAATCGAGGTTGAGCACCAGGAAATGTAGTATGTGTGAATTGATTTGGATAACAGTAATTTCGTGCAAGATAAACAAAAAAACGCACATGGAATATATCGTCCCTGCCGGAACACGTATTGGTCATGTACATCTCAAAGTGGCTGATATTGAACGCTCGCTGAAGTTTTACCGGGACTTGCTCGGTTTCCAGGTCATGCAGTGGTATGGAGACAGTGCGGTGTTTATTTCCGCGGGCGGTTACCATCATCATATCGGGTTGAATACCTGGTATAGTAAGAACGCGCCGCCCGCGCCGGTAAAGGCGGCGGGTCTTTTTCATACGGCGATTGTATATCCCGAACGGCGCGACCTGGCTATCGTGCTCCGGCGGCTGATAGAGGCCAGGTACCCAATGACAGGCGCATCCGATCACGGAGTGTCGGAAGCATTGTATATGAACGACCCCGATTCAAACGGGGTGGAATTGTATTGGGATAAGCCAAAAGAACAATGGCCGGTAGATGCAGCAGGTAATTTGCAGATGGGAACAGATGCGTTGGATTTGGAAGGCTTACTACGCGAAACGGATAAATAAAACGAAACCCCGAAAGGGTGATATAAGAAATTATTACTTCCTCGAATATTCCTCCAACACTTCCCGCTCTTTTCTCGACAGGCTGCTAAGCCCGCGCTTGCTTATTTTGTCAAGGATGCGATCGACTTCCTGCTGCGTGTTTTTCTTTTGCATGTTATAACGATCATCGACGGTGTAGTTGTATTGGTTTTTAAACCAAAGGTTATCCACCATCAGGAGCTGTGGTTTTTTTACAATGATGATCATGAACGCAAGGGTAGGCAGTAACAGCAATACGATCGTTACCGGGTTTTCCGACACGATGGCCGGATCAAAACAAATAGCCAGCAGCATGCCGGTCAGTGCCCCGCCGAGATGTGATTCATGCCCGATATTGTCTTTCTGCGACCGGATGCCGTAAACGGAAAAGAGGATATAAATAAGCCCGAATAACCAGCCGGGCAGAAAAAAGATTCTTAAATACGGGAAGAGGATGATAGAAGCAAATATCACCCCATTGATAGCGCCGGAAGCCCCCACGGAACTATAACCCGGATTTTTGCGGTGTATGAACAGGGCCACCAGGTTGCCGCCGAGTTCACTCAAAAAATACAATAACAGGAGTCGTACGGAGCCGAGGCGGCTTTCCAGCCCGAAGCTGAAAAAGAACAGCGCCAGCATGTTGAAAATAAGATGCTGCCAGTTGACATGGATAAACACGGAGGTGAAAAGGCGTTTATAATCCCTGTACAGGAGGATCTTTTCCACTTCAAACTCATAGCGGGCATAAAAGTCGGTTCTTTTAAAACCCTGCCAGGAGATAATACAGGTGGAAATGATGATGAGCAGCGTAACGATGCCGGAGCCTTGCATACTAAAAACAGGTTTTGATAAAGGTTTATTTGTTGCTTCAAATCTAGCAAATTCTGCTACAAGTTCATAACGGGGTAATGGTGCGTAAGCGAGGGGGAGAGGGATTTATTTTTTTCAAACAGGCCATAAACGGTACTGCCGCTGCCGCTTAACGAAGCATAAACGGCGCCTTCACGGTAAAGCATTTCCCGGATCTCTTTTATGGCAGGGTATTTTTCGAGTACCGGGGTTTCAAAATCATTGGTAAGCCGGTCTTTCCAGCTGGCGACGGGCTGGCGGACAAGCTCTTTCAGCGAGGGGCGGGGAAGGGTGAAAATAGCCGGGTCGAGCTGTGCAAAAGCCCAGGCGGTACTGATATGGATACCGGGGTTGGCCAGCAGCAGGCGGTAGCCCGACAGATCGAGGTCCATGGGTTCGAGTAGTTCGCCTCTGCCGGTGGCGAGACAGGGTTGGTTGAGGATAAAAAAAGGGCAGTCGCTTCCGAGTTGAGCGGCATAGGAAACCTTCTGGTCCGTAGTCAGGTTCAACCTGAACCTGCTGTCCAGCAGGCGCAGCATAAAGGCGCCGTCGGCCGAGCCGCCGCCCAGGCCGCCACCCATCGGGATGGCTTTCAGCAGGAAAGCCTTTACAGGGGGCAGTTCCGGGAAATCCTTTTTAAGGAGCTGCCAGGCTTTTATACAAAGGTTCTGTTCGACCGGCCCATCTACCGGCAGGCCGCTGAGTTCGAGTGAAATACCGGGTTCCGTGGCATGAATTACTTCCAGCGCGTCTTTGAGAGGGGTGGGGTAGAATACCGTTTCAATAGCATGGAAACCATCCGGGCGCCGGTGCAGGATATGCAGGCCGAGGTTGATCTTGGCATTGGGGAATACAATCAAATTATACTGATTTTCGGGCTATACCTTCCGGCTGTTGATTTCATCGCGAATGGCAATGGCGCGGAGATAGTCTTCCTGTTCGAGCACCTCGCCGAGCAAGGTGTTCAACTCGCCCATGCTCAGGTTTTTGAGATCGTCCTGGCTTACAGGATGTTCTGTTTTGGTAGGGATCTCGCCTTTTTTCTTTTTCCCGGTGTCTTCCATCAGGATACCCGCGCTTTCGAGAATGTGTTCGTAGGTATAAATGGAGCAGCCAAAGCGGACCGCCAGGGCGAGGGCGTCGGAGGTACGGGAGTCGATTTCCACGGTGTCGTTTTCACTCATACACACCAGTTTGCTATAGAATATGCCCTCCTGGAGGTCGCTGATGATGATTTCCGTCAGGTCAACCCCAAAAGCATGCATAAAATTCTTCATCAGGTCGTGGGTAAGGGGACGGCTGGGCTGCATTTTTTCGAGGGCAACGGCGATGGCCTGGGCCTCAAATCCCCCGATTACAATCGGCAAACGGCGCAACCCGTTGATTTCTCCCAGCACTACGGCATACGAATGAGTTTGGGTAATGCTGTGCGATAAAGCCACTATTTCCAGTTCTATTCTTTTCATAAAAGGATATACGAAAGTAAAGGAATTTTTAAAACAAAAAGCATCCCAAGTTTGTCGGGATGCTTTTATGTCAGGCCTTTAGAGCAAATTAGTTGTGGCGCAGCTTGTTTTTGAACACTTTCTCGAATTTTTCCAGCTTGGGGCGGATGACCAGCTGGCAATAGCGCTGCGATCCGTTGTTATTATAGTAATCCTGGTGATATTTTTCAGCAGCGTAGAAATTTTTAAACGGTTCGATGGCGGTTACGATAGGCTTATCGAAGGCCTTGTTCTTATCGAGCTCGGCTTTATAGTGCAATGCCTTTTTGTGCTGCTCTTCGTTGTGGTAGAAGATAACGCTGCGGTACTGGGGGCCTTCGTCGGCGCCCTGGCGATTGAGGGTAGTAGGGTCATGCGTTTTCCAGAATACCTCGAGCAGCTCGTCGTAGGTGATTTTGGATGGGTCATAGGCTATCTGTACCACTTCAGCATGGCCGGTGTTTTCGCCGCAGACCTGCTCATAGGTAGGGTTGGCGACATGGCCGCCGCTGTAGCCGCTGGTCACCTTTAGCACGCCGTCCAATTCCTGGAAAATGGCTTCCGAGCACCAGAAGCAACCGGTCCCAAAAGTGGCGGTATCTGTTTTTACGTTGTTGGCTGTTTCACCCGGCATGGCGGCCGCATTGGTTGAACTGGTCATCAACAGCCCTGCCATGCAATTGCCGAGCACCCGTAAGATTTTCCTGCTATTAGCTCTTAATATCTTCATATTATTTCTATTTCCTGCAATTTAACCCACGGTGAACGGGAGTTTGGTAAGCTATACGACAGAGGGTTGTTTTTAAGAAAACCGTAACACCGGCAGGCAAATTAAATAACAATCCCAGTTATATAAAGTTTAATCAGCAGGCTCCCAACTCCCCCTTTAGGGGGCCGGCGGGTGTGGCGCTGGGGTGGGTGCTTTCAGGGCGTCAGTGGGTTTCAGTACCTTTGCCCCTCAAAACGAACAAAAATCTATAAGAGGCGGGTAATCTATGATTAAATTTTTTCCTGAGTCGGCATTGGTGCAACTGGAATTTGACAAGATAAAAGTATTGCTTACAGAGCATTGCAAGACGGTATATGCCCAGGAAAAGGCGGAAAACCTGCGTATCCATACCCGCCGCGAATACATCGAACTGGAATTGCAGCAAACCCACGAGTACAAGCTGCTGATGCAAACGGGCCAGTATTTCCCCAACGATCATGTGCTCAATTTATCCAAAGAGCTGAAACTGCTCGGCATACAGGGTGCCGTGCTGGGCGGGGAACAACTAATAGACATCCGCAAGCTGGCCGAGAACATGAAGAATATTTTCCGCTGGTTCGATACCGAGCGCCGCATTGCCTGGCCGGCGCTGACCAAAGTCATTGCATCCACTTATTACGAAAAAGCCATTATCGCGTTGATTGATGAGGTACTGGACGAGCAGGGCAATGTAAAAGACAATGCCAGCGAAGACCTGGCGCGCATCCGCATGAGCCTTTTTCGCAAACGCAATGAGCTGCGGCGGTTGTTTGACAAGATACTCGGCAAGTTGAGCAAGGCCGGTTATGTGGCCGATATTGAAGAATCCTTTCTTAATAATCGCCGGGTGGTGGCCCTCTATGCCGAGCACAAGCGACAGATAAAAGGCATTTTGCATGGCGAGAGCGATACCCGCCGGACCTCTTATATCGAGCCGGAAGAAACTATTGAGCTGAACAATGATGTGTTTACGCTCGAAAACGACGAGCGGCGGGAAGTGTACCGCATCCTGCGCGAGCTGTCGGCCAGGTTGTCGGCATACGCGCCCTTGTTAAAGACCTACAGCGATATGACGGGTGAATATGATTTTATTCATGCCAAAGCAAGGCTGGCGATGGACGTGCAGGGCAATTACCCGCAACTGATCGATAAAGCGCATGTGCAGTTGATACAGGCTTATCACCCCCTGCTGTACCTGTACAACCTTAAAAACCAGAAGCCGACTATTCCTACCAATATCACGCTCGACGAACGCAACCGTGTACTGGTGGTGTCGGGACCCAATGCCGGCGGTAAGACGGTCACCCTGAAAACCGTGGGCCTGTTGCAACTGATGTTGCAAAGCGGGCTGCTGGTGCCGGTGCATCCTGATTCGCAACTGGGCATCTTCCGGCAGATCATGATCCATATCGGCGATACACAAAGCCTGGAATTTGATCTGAGCACTTATAGCTCGCACCTGAAGAACATGAAATATTTCATGGAAAACGCCAACGGCAAGACCCTTTTCTTCATCGATGAACTGGGAAGCGGCAGTGATCCCAACCTGGGCGGCGCTTTTGCTGAAGTGATACTGGAAGAGCTGGCAAAAAAACATGCCGTGGGAATTGTCACTACGCACTACCTCAACCTGAAAGTGATGGCCAACAAAACGCCCGGCATTATCAACGGGGCCATGGCGTTTGATGAAAAAAGCCTGATGCCATTGTTTAAGCTGATCGTGGGCAAGCCGGGTAGCTCGTACACCTTTTCCATTGCCGAACGGATCGGTCTTGACAAGCGCCTGATAGAGCGGGCAAGGCAACTGGTGGAAGAAGATCATTTCCGGCTGGATAAATTACTGAACCGGACGGAACAGGACCTGCAAACCATCGAGAAAGAAAAGAAGGAGCTGCAAAAACTGATGAAAGAAAACGAGCGGCTGAAAAAGGAGATGGAGCAGTTGATGGATAAGGAAAAACACGACCAGCAGGTGGAATTGTTAAGCCACCGGAATAAGATAACGGAAGAACGGCTGGCCTACCTGAAAGATATGGAGCGCAAGCTGAAGCAGATCGTGTTTGACTGGCGCAAGGCGGAGAACAACGACGATAAGAAAGAACTGATGAAGCAGATGCAGGCGTTGCTGTTTAAGCAAAACCAGCAACAGGCCACGGAAAAGATAAAGAAGAAGCTGAACAGTAAGTTCGAAGAAACGGGTGGCGAGATAACGGTGGGCACGAAAGTGCTGATGAAGAAGAATCACCAGGTGGGCGAAGTGATAGAAATACGGGGCAAGAAGGCGATTGTAAAGCTCGGCGCCTTGCCGATGCAGGTATTGCTGGAAGACCTGGCGGTGGTAAAGGAGAAGCCCGCGCCGGCAGAGGAATAGGAGAAATATTAGTGCGTCCCCTTTATGGAACTTTCTATTTTACGGTAATAACGCTTCACATTTACCCGCACGATATCATATACCAATGCAAAGACAAGTATAAAAGCGGGCAGGAAGAAGGAGGAGAAACCGATACTCCTGAATACATAGGCCCCTCCCAGGGCCCCGGCGATAAAGAAAAAGATAATAAGCGTTTTAAGCAGGATGCCGGGTTTTAACGCTGCTTTACCGGCCCGGGGGCCAACGAGCATTCGCGCCAGCTCGATACCCAAATCCGTGAACGTGCCCGTGAGATGGGTAGTCCGCACCACAGAGCCGGATACCACGGTTACCAGCGCATTCTGCATGCCCATGGCAAAGAGCAGGCTACCGGCAAATATCCGCCGGGCTGTTTCATCATCCCGGTAATGATGCCCTGCCAGGGCGATGGCAACCAAAATGATTATAGCCAGCAAAACAGGAAGCAGGTAGGAATATCGCTGGTTTTTACCAATTACACTGATGATCGCGCCGGAGAGAAAAGCACCGCCCAAAAATGATAACATCCATAATGCGATCACCCATGCGGCAGACCAGTCATTTATGGATGCTTTTTCGGCAAAGAATGCGGCATGACCGGTAACATTGGTTGTCAGTACCGCGAACCCGAGAAATCCTTCTGCATTCACCAGCCCGGCCGTCAGGCTTAATAATACCGCGAGACGGACATTGTGGATATGGGTTCGGTGAATCCCGGTATGCTTCAGCATGCAAGTTATTTTCCGCGCTTACATTGTCGCATGGAGGTAATCCTTCAGTTGCGTAATCGTCTCTTCCTGTGAAAGAATGGTTTCTTTTACCACGTCGTTAATAGAAATAATGCCGCAGATTTCGTCGTTTTCAAAGACGGGAAGGTAGCGGATATTGTTTTCGCTCATGAGGTGCATGCACACTTCGATAGAGTTGTCGGGAGTGATGCGGGGCAGGCCGATGGACATGATTTCTTCCACCAGCGTATCGGATGAATGTTTTCCTTTCAGAATTACTTTGCGGGCGTAGTCGCGTTCGGTGAGCAGGCCGACATAATGTGTTTCGGTCATTACCAGCACGGAACCGATATTCATTTCGGCCATCAGTTGTAATGCATCGATTACAGTGGTGTCAGGGGTAACGGCAATTACGTTGGCCCCTTTTCTGTTGAGGATGTCGGCAACTTTTTTCATACAGCGAAATAATTTTGATTACCGTAAGTTAAGAAAATATTGCTATAATTTGGCAGAAAATGAGCCTGTTTAAGAAAATACGAATCAGCCGTATCCGGGAGGAAACAGGGGATTGTAAAACGTTTATCCTGGATACGGATGACCCCGGTTTACTGGGGTATAAACCCGGGCAGTTCCTGACCTTTGTTTTTAGGGGGATAAGTGGGGAGGAAAGAAGGAGTTATTCTATTTCTTCTTCGCCGGCACTGGGGGAACCGCTGGCGGTGACCGTGAAAAGAGTGGAAAACGGGGCGTATTCACGCAGGCTGCTCGACTATGCCCGGGTAGGCGATGAGCTGACGGTGATTGGGCCAACCGGTTTTTTTACCCTGCCCGAAACGCCTCATCCGTATAAGCGCCTGTTTTTTATTGCGGCCGGCAGCGGGATTACACCGGTATATTCATTGATAAAAACGGTGCTTTATACCCGGCCGGAACTGGAACTGGTATTGATTTACTCGAACCGGTCGAAGGAAAACACTATTTTTTATGAGGGATTGCGGGAACTGGAAACAGCGTTTGCCGGGCGGCTTACCATCGAATGGCTGTTCAGTGCATCGTCCAACCTCGAAAGGGCGCGGCTGAGTAAATGGCTGCTGGAAATCTTATTGAAAAGACATGCGCGGGTGGCCCTGCCGGAAACGCTGTTTTATCTCTGCGGTCCCTTTGATTTTATGCGGATGGCCACGATCGAACTACTGGAAGATGGAGCGAAGGCGACGCAGATCCGCAAAGAATACTTTAGTAACCTGAAGCCGGAAATAAAAGCGGAGCCGTCCGACAAGGAAAGGCATTTGGTGCATATCCGGCTGGCCGATGGCATACATACCATCGAGACACAATACCCGCATACCATCCTGCAATCGGCCCGTAAAGCGGGTATTTCATTGCCCTATAGCTGCGAGGCTGGCCGCTGTGGGAGTTGTGCCGCCACCTGTACAAGCGGAAAAGTGTGGATGAGCTATAATGAAGTGCTGCTGGACGAGGAGATGGTGAAGGGAAGAGTACTTACCTGCGTTGGCTACCCCATAGGGGGCGATGCGACGATTGAATACTAAAAATGTCCGTACAAGTCATGCACGGACATTTTTAATGAGTTGTAACCAGTTTTTGCAGATGGATTCATGCTTTTCGGCAAGCCCCGATCTACAAGCCCGGCTCAATTAAGATGGTTTCTTTGGAGTCTTGTTTTCCTTGTAACGCATATCGGGTGTACCGTCTTTTTTGGTGTGCACCGGGGGCGTTTTGGCAGCGTCCTTGTTGGTTTTGTACCTCATGTCGGGTGTACCGTCTTTTTTGGTAGGGCCTGCTGCGGTAGCCGGTTTGGCGGGTGTAGTCGCCTTGGCTGTCGTGGTGGTTGGTTTCGTCGCCGTAGTGGTCGTTTTGGCGGGTGTAGTGGTGGCGGCTTTGACTGTTTTATCTTTTTTAGGCGTGGTCTTTGCGGGAGCAGTTTGTGCAAAACTTAATCCTGCAAACGACAATACCAGGCCAGCGATCAAAATGATCTTTTTCATACGCGCATTATTTGGGTGTTTTACAATAGAAATAACATGTGAATTTATTTAAATGCATTTGCAAAACAAAAAAACTTTTCTGTTAATAATATAGCATGAACCTTCGCAAACTGAACCGCCCGGGAGGGCGGGCAACCAGTGAATGGAAGGGCTGTAAGACCTGCAGGTATGACTTTGACGAAGGGATGGTTCCCGTTCATCACAGGCTTGCTGCTTTGCCGGTTTTTGCAAAACGGAAATATAACCGGCGAAACAGGCAAATAACACAGCCAAACAGGAGAAAAAGACTGTTTATTTTTACCGGTTATTCATGATGGCGCCGCTTGACAAAAACAAGCATACAGAAAGCCAAACATTTCCTAATTCTGCGTTGAAAATTCCGCTTGCCTGCTATATGAATAAGCCTTAACTGTTTTTAAAACTTATACCGCAAACAAGAAAAATCATGAGACGTTTATTGCCTGGAATTTTATCCTTATCCTTTTTCCTGACTACCTGTTCTATCATCGCCCGGGCGCAAACTGCCGCAAAGCAATACACCGTCAGCGGGTATGTGAAAGATGCCGCCAGCGGCGAGGCGCTGCAAAACGCCACCATCAGCGCCACTCCATCCACCGTTGTAGTACAATCAAACGCCTACGGTTATTTCTCCCTTTCGCTGCCGGAAGGGAAGTACACGATTTCGGCCACCTATGCCGGGTACACCGCCTTTCATTCGGATATAAGTCTAAGCGGTAACCTGGTCTTTAATATAACCATGAAATCCTCGGCCGGGGAGATGGAAGAAGTAGTAGTGACGGGCGAAAAGAAACTGCGTCGTACCAATACCGTGGGGCTGGGCATCCAGCAACTCAGCATCGGGCAGATTAAAAAAATACCCGCTTTTATGGGCGAGCCGGATGTGCTGAAGGCCTTGCTTACCCAGCCCGGGGTCACCACCGTAGGGGAGGGGGCCGCAGGCTTTAACGTGCGCGGGGGTAACGTGGATGAAAACCTGATCCTGATGGATGAGGCGCCGGTATTTAACTCTTCCCACCTGCTCGGGTTCTTTTCCGTTTTCAATCCCGATGCGGTAAAAAATGTAACGCTGTATAAAAATGCCTTCCCGGCGGAGTTTGGCGGCCGTACTTCCTCGGTACTGGACATACGCATGAAGGATGGCGATAACCAGAAGGTAGCGGTAAACGGGGGCATCAGCGATATCTTCAGCCATCTTTCGATTGAAGGCCCCATCCAGAAAGATAAATCCTCGTTCATCATTGCGGCCCGGCGTTCGTATATCGATGTACTGGCAAAACCCTTTCTCTCGGGCGACAGTAAGAACAATCAAATCTATTTCTACGATCTCACGGCCAAAGGAAACGTGAAGCTCAACGATAATAATACGCTTTACCTGAGCGGTTACTTCGGGCAGGACGTATTTTCATTTAATAACGAGGCCGATTTCAAATGGGGGAATACCACGGGTACGCTTCGCTGGAACCACCTGTTCAACCCCAAACTGTTCCTGAATACCAGTGTATATTATTCCAGGTATAATTACAGCCTTAACTTCCGGTCCACCGACCCGGGTACCAACCAGGGCTATGACTGGACTTCCAATATCCAGACCTATGGCGTAAAGCCCAATCTTACCTGGTATATGAGCAGCAAAAACCAGTTGAAAGGAGGCGTGAACTTAATCTATTATGATTTTTACCCCGGCGAGGGCGTGGCTACCAATAATAATACCAAGAACATCATTTCACTGCAGCGCCGGTATGGCACCGAATCGGCGGCATTTGCAGAAGACGACTGGAAGATCAATCCCAAATGGAACCTGCAGGCGGGGTTACGGTTAAGTCACTATGCCTACCTGGGCAATACCACCGTATATTATTTCAGGGACACCACGGCCAATACCAGCAGGCCGCTGGACCATGCGGATGTGGTGACCAGCAAAAAGCCGGTGACGCAGTGGAACTTCCTGGAGCCGAGGATATCGTTGCGTTATGAGCTGAAGAAAAATACGTATTTCAAAGCGAGCTATGCAAGGACCTCACAATACATTCACCTGCTTTCCAATACGGCTTCGCCCACGCCGGTGGATTTGTATTTCCCGAGCACCAATAATATAAAACCTTCCTACACCGACCAGTATTCCGTGGGCGCTGTATCGATACCCTCCTGGCTGCCGCTGGAGTTTTCGGCAGAGGTGTTTTACAAGAAGATGCACGATGTGCTGGACTATATCGACAATGCCAACCTGCAACTAAACCAACTGGTGGAAGCAGACCTTATCA
>DASYCT010000073.1:0-4425 GCA_036500065.1 Chitinophagaceae bacterium
TGCCGCAGCAGGCTTAAAGCAATTT
Source organism: Chitinophagaceae bacterium (assembly GCA_036500065.1). Lineage (GTDB taxonomy): Bacteria > Bacteroidota > Bacteroidia > Chitinophagales > Chitinophagaceae > JACMLD01. Next base: position 26 of record DASYCT010000073.1, read on the forward strand.
TTGACCAATCCATAATAAGAAATGGCGAATGACCAACACATAACTACCAACCCGTTAAACCACGGGCATTACCCCGAACCGGACATCCCGGCCGGCGAAGCATGGGCACAGATGAAGCAGATGCTTGCCACGCCGCCGGCGCCCCGCATCAATACCGGCAGGCACATCAGGTCATTCCTCAGCAAACATGCTGCCCTGTATACCATACCGGGCGTGGCCATTGCATCGGCCATCACGCTGTATGTGGCATTGCACCAACCATCGCACCGGCCTGCCACGACTTATACCACGCAAAGCACCGCACAAAAAGACAGCTTGTCCGCCAACGTGGTGGCGTACCTCGACCAGTACAGCAGCATTACCACAACAACCAATGCACAAAACGAAATGTATATACAGCTCCATGGCGGTCTTTATCTACAGGCAATACCCGGCAGCGGGCCCGCCGTGCATATCATAGCTGGCAAGATGGACGTACTGCCTTCGCAGGCCAATGTATACGTTTCATTTGACAGCAGTTCGGCTGTAGCCAATATCCAGGTGCAGTCCGGCAAGGCCATAATAAAAACCGGCAATGAGTCATTGGTCCTTACGGCAGGCAATGCAGCACAATATGATCAAAAGACCCTGCACTGGGACGAACAGAAAAAACTTAACGTAAATGCGTTCGCCTATGCCACCCATACCTTTGAGTTTAATAACGCTCCGCTCCTACAGGTGGCCCAAAACATTGAAAAAGCATACGGTGTTACCATACAGTTTGCCAATCCAGCATTATCCGGATGCCGGATAACGACCCGCTTCGACAACAGGAGCCTGAAAGAAGTGCTGGATATCCTGACATACACCCTTAATTTCGATTATACGCTGGATGAGCAACGTCGACAGGTATTATTTAAAGGAGATGGATGTAACTAAAAAAAAGACCGTCATATTATTTTTTCTATACGTGCTTGCCGCGCAGCATACCTGCTTTGCCCAACAGCCATCCCTGCCTACAGGTATCACCAAAATAAAATTTGCTCTCCAGGGACATATCTCGCTGGATTCGCTCACCCGCTATGTCCACCGCCACAGCAGCATCCGGTTCTCGTTTAATTCGCTGAAAGTAAAAGGCTCCAAGGTCATCGATTTTCCCAAAGGCGTGTACACCCTGCCTGACCTGCTGGCGCAAATCAGGAAAGCCACCACCCTGTACTATTCTTACTATGATGGTTACGTGGTTTTCCAGGACAACCCGCCCAAACAGCAGCACACGCCCAATAAAATACATACAGTACCTAAAAAACCGGTGACAAAAAGCAAACCCGTTTCGGAACGGGTCATTACAACAGCAGCAAACGACAGCACGGGTAAAAAAGTCATTATCAATGATACCGCACGGCAACAACAACCCATGGCTCCGCCCCCTGTAAAAAATGAACCGCTTCCTGCTAAACAAAGTACCAGTACTGCTGTCAATAAAAAGCGTACAGCAGGCGCCAGCCAGCGATCATCGGGTACAGCTGCTAAACCAGCAGCAAACGACAAAGAACGGCTTCCGCTGTCCCTGCATTACGGCCTGCTGCTAAATGTGAACATTCCGTTGCAGGGTTTCAGCAATTATTTTACCGGCACCAATGGCAATAGCCAACCCTACAACCTGCTGATACCGGGCGCATGGTTATCGCTGACGCTGGGTAATAAGCACGAGCTGACCCTGGCGGCAAAACCCGGTCAACAATACTTTACGCACAATACGGTGCTGACCACGGCACACGACTCTGCTTTCGCCAGGGATACGGCTATGAAAACAACCACGCTGATAAAAACCAGCGGGGCGGTCCTATCGATATTATACCATTATCATATTGGTGATAATTGGGTGGTCGGGGCCGGCATACAGTACAACTGGACAGGGTCTGCCTTGATAAGCCGGCAGAAATACCTTATTTCCAACAATCAGGTCGTGTATGATTCCATCACCGGCATCAAAAAAACCGATGCAGACTGGCAACTGTTACAATCATCCTTTATCGCCGGGCGTTCAGAGCTGGCGTATCAAACCGGCAGCCTGCGTGTTGGCCTTGCTGTTGTATTCCCGCTTACCAATATTGCGGCCGCTCCCGGCGTCAATATCCGGACGCTGAATGAGCAGGTGTTCTTACGGTGGGATATTGGCAACCTATTCAACCCGCAGCCTTCTACAGACTAGGGGCAGCTGGTCTGCAAATACCGTTACCAAAAAAAGAAGAGCCCAATTGTATATACTACCATCAAGACCTCACCCCCATCGCCTTTTGCCCGTGTCGCAGTCTTTTGTATATTGAGCTGCTATGTTGAAACCCGTGGTACAACTGTTTGAGTTATTATTTTATTTGGGTGTTCCTATTATCCTGTTTGCATTTGCGCTCTTTTTCAGTGTGCTGCTGCATGAACTGGGGCATGCCGTCCCTAAGCTGCTGATGACAACCGGCAGAGTAGGTGTTTATGTAGGATCTTTCGGCGATGCCGACCGCTCGCTGAAGTGCCACATCGGCCGGCTGGACCTGTTTTTCAAATACAACCCACTTTTATGGAGAAAAGGACTTTGCAAAGCACACGGAATCTTCTCCGCAAAACAACGCCTGCTGTTCAGCGCCGCAGGGCCTTTGACTTCCTTGCTGCTGACATTAACCTGTTGGCGTTTGCTGGCAGATTTCGACTTTTACGGCATACTAAAATTTTCCCTCGGGATTATGCTTTACGTCTCCGCTGTAATAACCCTGTCTTCGATTATTCCTCTAAGAAATGCCGTTACCCTCAATGATGGGCGCAAGATTGGTAATGATGCCGCTCAAATCCTGTATTGGCTTAAATACAGAAAGCTTCCACTGGCATATTGGCAAGCGACCGAACACATCAGGAATCAACAGTACCGGGAGGCAGCGATATTGCTGGATAAGTTACTGGCCGATGGCCATACCGATAGCCTTATCTACCGCAACACGGTGATCGCCCATCTCAACCTGAAAGATTACACAACAGCAGCCCGGGTAAACGATACCATAAAATCGCTGTACGATTTCACGGCAGACGATTATTCTAATGAAGGTTTTATCAAAAGCAGGCGGGAGCAGCATACGGAAGCAATGCTAATCTATCAAAAAGCGTTGAGTCTTGATCCGAACCATGTTTACGCGTTGAATAATTTAGGCTACACACTTTGCGTAATAAAACGAGATGCGGAAGCAATCTCTTATTTTGACAAGGTATTGACGCTGTCGCCTGCTTTCTCACATGCCTATTGTAACCGCGGATGGGCAAAAATTAATCTTGGTAATCTCGAAGATGGCCTGGCAGATGTCAATCATTCGCTTACACTGGCTCCCTCCGATGCTGATGCTTACAGGAACCTTGGCCTGTACTACCAGAAGAAAAAAGATTTTGGCAAGGCTATAGAATTATTTGAAAAAGCAAAAGTCATGGATGCCGAAACACCGTTGGTCGATCAATATCTCGCTGAGGCTTATGAGGGACTCCGGGCTTTATCGACTCCGGGTACCGCTTAAGCAATAGCAGGTTGAGCCTGTTTACCCCATTAATTTTACCCGGACGGTTATCCCGGAAAGCAACCGCTCGTTCGGGTAAGCACACCTGTGTTCTTATTTTAATTATCTTTATTACAACCTTTCAAAACACCCCCTCTTATGAATATAAAAACCCTTTGCCTCTGGTTACTGCCTTTGCTTTTTGCTATTCAACACGGCTTCGCTTCGGATACCACCTACCATAAAAAGCCGGTGTACATGTCGTTCAGGCGTCGGGCGATGTGAAGCTGGTCAATAAAACGACGTATGGAATAGACCGCTATGGTTTTAAAACAAATCCCGTGGTACTCGATCTTCACCTGGGAGCAGGGATCAGTTTTGTCACGTCGGACAACGCAAGAATTTTCCTGCTATATGATTATAGTTCCGATCTGACCCATGCTTATAAGGAAGAATTGTATTGGGGAGCGCCGAACGAACTTATCCGTACCCGGTTCTACCAGTTGAAGACCAGTTCTATTTCCCTCGGGTTTCAATGGGCGTTGTAGAAAGCGGGTAATGTCACTTATTCATCGTCGTGCATTGTCACCATATTATCCTCATAAAAAGCAAATTCCGCTTCACTTATCTTGCCAAGCGTATCTATAGCCAACTCAGCTTCGCCATAGTTGGCCAGCAAAAAAGTCGTTGATTTGCCACTTTTTTGTTGAATGACAACCTGCATTTTCTCCTTAGATCGTATCAATAAGTGCTTTAGGTCATTAAAGTAAATCCGCTTTATGTTTCTAAAAGGAATTGTTACCTCAAGTTCTTTGCCTTTTATTAATATAGCATCCTCTTTAAGCGTTAATAAAGCGGGCTTTTTAAGCCTTGCATTAAAATACAATGGCG
>DASYCT010000074.1:0-2884 GCA_036500065.1 Chitinophagaceae bacterium
TGTTTCCGGAAATCAAGTCAGTCAATAGTTCGTTATTGAAAAAAGAGATTCCCTGTCTTATCATTTCCGTGGAGAAACAGCGGGCAGATCATGTAAAAGAATTGCACAGCGCGCTGGTGAAAACCATTGCGGGATTGGAAGGAATAAAAATGATCCTGTATGTAGAGCATACGGTCGATGCGAATGACCTCCCGGTAGCCTTGTGGCGTTTCTGCAATAACCTTGATCCCAAACGTGACAGTCTGCTGCTGCAGCAGGCATCGGTTTCGCAGCCGGGGAAGCGCATGGCCTGCCTGGGACTGGATGGTACGCGAAAGACAAAGGAACTGGATGGATTTCACCGTGACTGGCCCAATATCATTGTAGCCGCCGATGCCACAATTGATGCCGTCAATAAAAAATGGGAGGAACTGGGCATTGGCGAATTCATATCTTCACCTTCATTAAAATTCAAACACCAGGTGTACGGCGAAGAGGCCGTGGTGTCGTAACTCAAGAACAACTTCATGAAAAAGCAATTACCACTCATTATAATCGTGTTGACGCTTGCGGGTGTGGCCCCGGGCCAGCAGCCTGTAAAAGCTATTCCTTCGGGGCATCCTGTTTCGGGCTTTACGCTGGAAAACTCGTTGTTGTGGGAGATAAGCGGCAACGGGCTGTCGAAGTCTTCCTACCTGTTTGGCACCATGCATTTGCTCTGTGCCGACGATGCAAAGCTGAGCGACTCGCTCCGGTATTGTATTGAAACGACCGGCCAGGTATATTTTGAGATAGACATGAGCGATATGCTCGGGCAGAGTCTTGCTGCGCTGCAATACCTGAATATGAACAACAACACGCGGCTCCCGGACCTGATTACGCCGGAAGAGTACCAGCGGGTAAAGGAATATTTCAAAGTGAATAAGGTGATGTTGCCGATGAGCATGCTGGAACGGATGAAGCCGTATTTTATCACTGCGCTTATTTCGGAGAGCAAGTTTCCCTGCGTGGAAAAGGATGGGATGGAGCAGGTGATCATGAAAGAAGTAAAAAAGGATCATAAACCGGTTTTTGGATTGGAGACCATACAGTTCCAGGCAAGCGTATTTGACAGTATTCCCTACCAGCGGCAGGCGAAAGACCTGGTGAAGATGATTGATAGCTCGGGCAAGGGTGGGGACAGCAGCGACCTGCAACTGATGGATATGTACCGGCGGCAGGAACTCAACAAGATGTACGAGATGACGACGGAGGAAGATGGGATGAGTGATTTTATCGACCTGCTTTTATACAGGCGCAATGCTGCCTGGGTGAATAAGATGCCGGCTATCATGATAGACAAACCTACGCTGTTTGCCGTGGGAGCGGGCCACTTGGGGGGCGAGAAGGGTGTTATCAGCCTGCTTCGGCGGGCAGGCTATACCGTGAGGCCGCTCAAACACCGGCCGGGGCTGGAAACAATCACCAACTGATCAGGCAGATTTTTTGCGGGCCAGTTCTTCGCGGGCGTTGAACAGCCATTGGCGGTTATATCTTCTTTCGCGCCGGCTGAGATGGGGCGCTTCATCCAGCATGGCGGTAAACAGGGCGCGGGCTTCTTCCTCCCGGCCGGCCCTTTGCAGGAACATTCCATATTGATAACGGGCTTCAAAATTGGAGAACCGCGCCTTCATGGTGCTGAATTCCTTTTCAGCAAGATCGGGTTTGCCGCTGTATTCGAGCGCCAGCGTATAAAGTATATGGACACGGGAACGGGCGAAGGCAGGGGATTTATAGATCCTGCGGGCAAGGGGAAGAATATCGTCGTACCGTTTTACCGTGTAATAGGCGGTAATAAGCTGTTTGACCAGGTATTCATTTTCTATAAACGCGCCGGTCCTGCTGCTTTCATAGAGGCCGATGGCTTTTTCTGTTTGTCCCGCGGCCAGGTAGGCATCGGCAAGGGCCATGCGGTTATTGAATGTGTCGGTGAACCGTAGGTTGTCTTCCAGCTTTTTTATTCTTCCCACAGAATTAAAGACCTGTCCCACGCCCTCCTGTACATTGCTGAAATCGCGGCCGGTGAGTACTTCGCTAAAAAGATACGCGACGCAGCCTACGATAGGGATGAGGACTATCAGCCAGATCCACCAGTACTTGCTTTGATTGCCGCGGCGGACACAATGGATGACGCAAAGGGCCTGCAGCCCGATGCTGACATAATAGAAGTAGGGGTTTGCAAAATGCATAATTGGTGACGGCGGCGCGGTTAGGATGCCGGCCGGCCATAAAAATAGAAATTTGCCTGAAATGAAGCACAATATTTTTGTGCATGTCCATTTCCTTTAGTGGAAGGGGTTCCCGGGGGTGGATTAGTATTATTCAAAATAATAGCCTATCTTTGTGGTTCTATATGTTATTGCTCCACTTAGTTTGTTTCATTTCAAATGCCGTGATGGCTTAACGTAAGGCAGGTAAAGTATCATCTTTTTTTGATAGCCTTACCGTATTTTTTCATCAAATATTATTATAGTGTCATTTAACAATTTACAGCTCATAGAGCCTGTATTACAGGCCCTAACGAAGGAAGGCTATACTGAGCCTACCCCTATCCAGGAACAAGCTATTCCCATCGTATTACAGCAAAGGGATTTGCTCGGTTGCGCCCAGACGGGCACCGGCAAAACAGCCGCTTTTGCCATTCCCATATTGCAGTTACTGCATGAAGAACAACAAGCCGGGCAAAGCAGGCCGGGCAGCATTAAAGCGCTTATACTAACACCCACGCGTGAGCTGGCTATACAAATTGAAGAAAGCTTTGCCGCGTATGGGAAATATACCAACCTGAAACGCCTGGTTATTTTCGGCGGTGTACCGCAACATTCACAGGTACGCTCCTTACAAAGAGGCGTGGATATACTGGTTG
>DASYCT010000075.1:0-8295 GCA_036500065.1 Chitinophagaceae bacterium
CAGACTGGCCGCCTTCCTGTTTCTTGAGAATCCCGATTATCTGGGACTCGGTAAATTTTGATTTTTTCATACGTTTCCCGATTTAAAAATAACAATTGTTTTTTATTTACAATCGCTACGCTTTTTCGGGAAGCTTTCAATCCTTCCTCCCGAACTCATGTCAGTTTCCCCCATAATCTGGTTTCTTGTCAACCCGGTCTTATTCTTAGCCAAAGCCCGGATTACTGCCAGATGCCGGATAGCGTCCTCAAAGAGGGAATGATATAAGTTTTTAAACTCACCATACAATAAACCGTCTTTAGTAAAACAGATTCTGTCAATGCTTTGTGTGGCGCTCTCCCCCTTTCTTACCTCTTTAAGATAATGAGGAATACCACCCATGACCATATATAGCTGGAGAATGTGATAGGGTTGAATATTTATATGCCGTGCTTCCAGGTATTTTGCTGTTTCCCGGAGGGTAAATGGTAACAGTCGTATTTTGCGTGTGATCCGATTGTGCAATCCTCCTTTATTGTTTACCACGTTGCGGATCATCCAGGAAGCGGCGGAGCCACAAATGACAACTACCAGGTTAGGTTGAGTATTTCCCCAACTATTCCACCAATGGTCGAAAGCTTATAAAAAGCCGGATTTATGAGTATTGAGCCAAGGAAATTCGTCTAAAAAAACTACCGTTTTTTCTGCTTGTAATTTAGGGGTTAAAAAATGATTGAGCAGTTCAAAGGCATCTGACCAATTGTTGGGGACTCTGTATAGTTTATCGTTTCCAGTAGCTTTTCCGAGTGCCTTGATAAAGTTTTGGAGTTGTTGAGACAGTTTGGCATCCCGGGTACCTGTGAATTCAAAGGCCAGTCGCCCGGTAAAATACTGTCGGATCAAAAAAGTCTTGCCAACCCGCCTCCGAACAACGCCAGCAATTCCGGAGCGGAAGAATCCAAGGTATCCTGTAAAATAATTTTTTCAGCCTCGCGGCCTATAAGATTTTCCATATTCTTTATGTATTGACGGCCAGAACTTCCCTGAAATTGAGATGTGGCCGTGGATAATTGAACTCATTCCCGGCCAAAAGTAGGTTAAAATCGATAGATATGGCCGCAGATAATCCATTTTATCCCCGGCCATAAAGTATAGATTTTTAAAGGAAAAATGTAATTCAATTTAAACTTTCAATTGTAAAGCCGCTTTGCTTGCCAGAAGTCTTATTCGTTTCTTCAATTATTAATTTGATAGAATTAATTTCTTCTTTTATTTCGTTCGTACATGAAATAAAAAGTTTAATCTGATTAATACTTTTCATAAAAAGCTTTAGATTGGCTATAATACGAAGAAATGAAAATCAATGAACAGTACAATATTTATGTTAAATGAACTAAAAGGCTTTAAATAAACAAGAGTGAAAATACCTTTTTAATGATTCCGGCAATTTGGTAATCCATAATAGTAATTAAAGAGAGCACGGATAACCAATAATCTATAAATAAATTGTGACAATTGGGTTTCGAGACAAAAGGGGATGGTTTTTAATGAGCAAAAAATAAAAAACCGGACATGAAGTCCGGTTTTGTGGAGGATATCGGGGTCGAACCGATGACCTCTAACATGCCATGCTAGCGCTCTAGCCAACTGAGCTAATCCCCCATTCATTGCCGAAGTCCTGGCGCAGGCAGTTTAAAGCCTGCCAAATAACTTTAGCGGAGTGCAAATATAGAACCTCGCCTGCTTACCTCCAAAATAAAAACCCGCTGTTTTAACACAGCGGGTCCGAAGGCCGGAAGGCCTGTCAATAAGGTAGTTTACGCTTCTTTTATCAGTTCAGCGTTGATATGCAGTTTCACTTCGTCGGCTACTACAATGCCGCCGGTTTCGGTCACAGCGCTCCAGGTCAGACCATAATCCTGCCGGTTGATCTTTCCATTGATTTCAAACCCTGCGATGGTACGGCCATAAAAATCCTTCTGGATGCCGCCAAATTCCACTTCCAGCTCGACGGGTTTGCTGATACTTTTAATCGTCAGGTTGCCGGTAACGATATAATCATTCCCTTTTTTCCTGGTCACGCCGGTAGAAACGAACGAAAGTTTGGGGTGGCTGGCCGCATCAAAAAAATCGGGCGACTTCAGGTGACCGTCCCTTTGTTCATTGCCGGTATGAATACTGTCGATTTCAGTGGAGAAGCTAACCTTAGCGTCGCTGAAATCATCTTTTTCTGCTTCTACTGTTCCTTCAAAGGAAGTAAACTTCCCGGAAACCGTTGAAATAACGAGGTGTCTCACTTTAAAGCCTACTTCAGAGTGAGCGGTATCGATTGTCCATTTTGCCATGATAATTAATGTTTAGATTGTAAAATTAATGTTCCACCATCAAATAGGCAAATATTCTTCCCGCCCGGGCATTAAAAAGTCCCGCCTGTAGCGGGACTATGAAAGAAAATAACCTATGTTAAGTTTTTTACTCGCCCCAAATCTCTCCCTTGCCTTCCAGCCAGGCCTTTACGAGGTCGGTGGTCACCGATTTCGGCCGCTCCAGCGGGAAACCCAGCGCCCTGTCCCAGCAGAGGCTGGCCAGCACGCCCAGCGCACGGCTTACACCAAACAACACGGTGTAAAACTCGTACTCCATTAACCCGTAATGCACCAAAAGCGCACCGCTGTGGGCGTCCACGTTCGGCCAGGGGTTTTTGATCTTGCCAAGCGACTGAAGAATAGGGGGAACGGTTTCGTATACATTCCAGACCGTTTGCACCAGGGGGTCATTGGGCATGTGCTTTTTGCCAAATGCCATCTGTGCCGTAAAGCGCGGGTCCGTCTTACGCAGGACCGCATGCCCGTAGCCCGGCACTACCTTGCCTTCGCTCAATGTTTTCTTCACATATTCCGCTATCTGTTCTTTGGAAGGAAGATCTGTTTTCAATTCCTCCCGCAGCTCAAAAATCCATTTTATCACTTCCTGGTTGGCCAGCCCGTGCAGGGGACCCGCCAGGCCATTCATGCCTGCTGCAAAGCTCAGGAAGGGATCGCTCAGCGCCGACCCCACCAGGTGGGTGGTATGCGCCGATACATTGCCTCCTTCATGGTCGGCATGGATGGTCATATAAAGCCGCATCAGCTCCTTGAATGTCTCGTCCTCGAAACCCAGCATGTGTGCAAAATTGCCGGCCCAGTCCAGCAGGCCATTGGGCTGTATATGCTGGTTGTTTTTATACTTCCGGCGATAGATATAAGCAGCAATCCGGGGCAGGCGGGCAATCAAATCCATTGCGTCGTCATAAACCGGGTTCCAGTAATCTTTTTTATTGATGCCTTTGGCATATTCCTTGGCAAAATTACTCTCTGTTTGCAGGGCCATGATACCCACTACAAACATCGTCATGGGGTGCGTGCTGACCGGTAGTGCGTCGATGGTGGTGAACACATGGTTGGGCACATGGCTGCGGCGCTGCCAGGTATTGGTAATATGGCCCGCATCTTCGTCGTTGGGGAGCTCACCGAGCAGCATCAGGTAAAACAATCCTTCGGGAAGCGGCTCGCTGCCGCCCTTTGCCTTGGGGAGTTTTTCCTGCAGCTCAGGAATGGAATATCCCCTGAACCGGATGCCCTCCTGCGAATCGAGCAGGGAGGTTTCCGATACCAGTCCTGTAATGCCCCGCATGCCCTGGTACACCTGGGCAAGGGTCACCTCTCCTATTTTCTTTGAACCATGCTCCTTCAGCAAATCCTTTATTTCAACATTGGCCGCATCAGCTTTTGTTTTGAACCTGTCTTTGATAATGCCCATGAATCGCTATTTGTATAATGAAGAGAATGTGATTGCACATTAGCAGTGCGGCTAAGTTAGCCAAACATGCTTACCGGAACAAACTTTCGGGATGATGAATTTGTGAAAGGGGCACAAAAAAACCGTCCCTGTTGAGTTTGGACGGCGTACTATTAATAGTTTTTTAATGGAAGCCCCGCGGCTTCTAGTATTCATCTTCGTTAAAGAAGAAGTCTTCCTGTGACGGATAGTCGGGCCAGATGTCATCGATACCCTCATAGATCTCCCCCTCGTCCTCCAGTTCCTGCAGGTTCTCTACTACTTCGATCGGCGCGCCACTACGAATGGCGTAGTCGATTAATTCGTCCTTAGTAGCAGGCCAGGGGGCGTCTTCTAAATAGGATGCTAATTCAAGTGTCCAAAACATCTTTAACCTGTTTAATTTTTCGCAAAAGTAGGGGTTAATACGGGAAAACCAAATGTAGTTTTTACACCGGTAAATTTGGCAAATTTATCGGTACGGTCCGACCACTACAACGAATAAAATTGTAGGTTCGTGTTTTGCGGAGAGTTATAATTATTTAAATGTTATCAGCCAGGAACATACACAAATCGTACGGTCAGTTGGAAGTGCTGAAAGGGGTGGATATCGACATCCGGCAGGGGGAAATAGCCAGTATCGTAGGACCTTCCGGGAGTGGGAAAAGCACCCTGCTCCATATCCTGGGCACACTGGACAGGACCGACGGTGGCAGCATCGAACTCGACAATAAGAGCCTCGGGGCCATGAATGCCAGGGCATTAGCCTCTTTTCGTAATCGCAATATTGGTTTTGTTTTCCAGTTTCACCACCTTCTGCCCGAATTTACCGCCCTCGAAAATGTGTGCATACCGGGCTGGATCGCCGGCCGCCCTAAAAAAGAGGTGGAGACAAAAGCAGCCGGCCTCCTGCAACTGCTGGGCCTGTCCGGCCGGGTGGAAAACAAACCGATGGAACTCTCCGGCGGCGAGCAGCAACGGGTAGCCGTAGCCCGCGCCCTTATCAACCAACCCAAAATAGTCTTTGCGGATGAGCCTACCGGCAACCTCGACTCGGCCAACGCCCAGGAACTCCATCAGTTGTTTTTTGATTTGCGCAAGCAATTCGACCAGACCTTTTTGATCGTTACACACAATGAAGAACTGGCCCGCATGAGCGATCGCATCCTACACATGAAAGACGGGAGAATTGTGTAAATCTATTGTTTTGTGGCGTTGATGGTACTCTGCATGCTTCCGTCCTGCCCCGCCACCACCTCGATATGTACGTCTACCCCTGTTTTAAAATGAATCGGGTTTACCTGGTCCACGGCCGCATTGCCCGTTTTGACTCCCCCGGAGGCTTCGGCAGCCAGGTCCACGTCCACTCCCCGCGCCGTGAGGTTCAGATCACTGTCGTAGCGTGCAAACACACCCACTTCCGCGCTGACTTTGGCCCCGATGGAAGCGCTCCAGTCGCCCGCTTTCTGGCCATAGGAAACACCTTTCTCGATGCCCACCGAAACACCTGTCTGCCAGTAATCGTCCTCCTTGAATTTTTTGCTGTAGTTCTTTTCCACATAACCTTTGAACGGGCCTGATTTGACCGACACTTTGGTGTGGTCGCAATTGTTTTCGTATTCGAGGAACACGAGGTCGACATCGGTGGGCTCGGTATAACAGGGACCCGCAAATGTTTTCAGTTTCCCATGCTTTTTGCTGAAGGGGTCGGAGCCCTCCACGCCGGCCAGTTTCACCCGGCAATCCAGTTCGTCGCCCTTGATAACCCCGCTGACGCTCCCCTGTATGGCTATTATGCCCGTAAACCAGCGATTGTAAGCCGTCAGTATCGCCCTGCGCACATCCCATTCGCGCACGAGGTTGGCATATTCATTCCAGTGCGTATCGCGTATCCGTTTGAGAAAAGGGCTGGAAGCATTGCTGTACCACACCGTGGCCGCCATGATGTGATCGTAATACTCGTTCCACAACCGCGCCAGCCCTTCAAGGTCATCGTTTTTGGTGGTATGCAGCCGGGGATACCATTCGCATTGCACCTGCTTCGCACATTCCGAATTGCTGTTGCAGGCAGCGAGCGCCTTCCCATAATTTACCAGCAGGTCAGCATCCTTTGTTACTATCGGCGACACATAAGCGTTTAACCTGGTGTCGAGCTTGCCTATCCACCAGTCCACCCTTGCCTCGAACTGCTGGTGCACCGAATTGAACAGGGCATAAAACTTTGAATAGTCGTAAGGCGTAATCTTATCACCATACTCATCGGTATAGGTCTCCGGCACGAGGCGTGGCAGGGTGGAAAACTTCTGTTTCAGCAGGGCGGCGCCGCGGTTAAATTCGTCGGCGGCGCTTTTGATGGCCTTGACACATTCCGGGGCCGCTTCAAAAAGCTGGTTACCATCGTTTACAAAAACACGTTTGTACGAGGGATAGGTAATCGGCTCGTCGCCGTCCAGTGGCGGCGGGTCGTCGCCGGAATCATTGTTATCGCCATCCTGGTCGTAGGTATGATCATCGTTGGGATCGCTGTTTTGCTGTTTGCCGGCGTTATCCATCTGCTGCTGCATCTGCGCGCCGCCGCACACTGATACGAAATCGGAGGAAGGCCCCGGGCCGCCTCCGCCAAAGCCGGTCACTTCTTTGGCAAGGCATTGAAACAATGCGGCGATATCTCCCTGCTGGTAGGCTATCAGCGCCAGGCCTTCCAATGCGCTGCTGAAACCGGGACTTACCGCCAGCACATCGTTGAAGTATTTTTTTGCACTATTGAAATCACCATAGTAAGAACAGGCCCAGCCGAGGTTGGTTTTGTACACCACGGATTGGGGGTTGAGCTGTTGTGCATATAAAAAACACTGGATGGCATTTTTATATTGTTTGTCATTGCGAAACACCACACCCAGATCATTGACGGCCCAAACATTTTTCGGGTCGCGGCTCACGGCCTTGCAGATAAGGTATTCGCCCGTCCACTTGGGCAGACCGTTCACCATAAGGAGTATCCCGGTGCCTGCCGCGTCTACCGTGGTATCGAATACCACTTTGTCCAGCTGGCTGCGCGTTACGGGGTCCAGCTTTGTATTCACGATTTGAAGATTGGTTTTTGCCAACGTTATCACCGCCTGCGCTGCGGGTGTTGTAATGCCCGACGCATCGATGCCGGCTTTTTTTACGGGCAGGTATTGACTGGTTTGCGACGTCAGCACCTGCTGCATTTGCGCCTTGGTTTTGTTGAGGCTGGCCTGCAACTGCTGCATTTTCTGCGCAGCTGCATTGCGCGCGTCGGCGGCGGTGGGGACGGGCTGTTGTGTAGGGGCATTTACCCCGGGCAGTTTGTAATTGGCCAGTTCGGGATGGGTTTTCTTCATCGAATCCAGCTTTGCCTGCGCGGCCTTCATCATCTTTGCTATTTCCGCCTGTGAAGGCGGTTGTTGTGCCGCCGTCCTGCCGTACAGGTGACAGGCAAGGATAAGCAGGAGGCAATAGCGGGCTTTCATAAACAACGGGTTTATTCTTTTACAATAAGATTTTGCAATTCGCTACCCGCCACGGTGGAAAGACAGGACTGCATGGCTTTTTTATTGCCGGAGAGATGAATGGCAACATTCTGTACCCGGTCGCATTTTATTTTTTTATCGCTGGCCTTGTCAATGCTTGTTTTGTCGGTCACGGCACGGTGATAATAATTGTACTCATCCGGTTTGAGGTTCCACCCTCCCAGCAACAGCAAGGCCATATTACGCGATCGGTTGAAGGTATTGACGGGGTCATTAAATATAGGCTCGTTGTTATTATAAAGCCGTGCCAATGCAACGCCTGCGGGTGTATTCCAGTTGGCGCTGACCATTGTGCCACTGGTCTCAGCAATGTCTAAATTGAAATCAAACTGTATCACTACAATGCTGGCATCCCTGAACCGGACGGTGAGCGATTTTCTATCGCTTTCCGCTTTTTTATCCGCAGCCATCCACTTCTCCCTGTCGGGGTTGGACTGTGTCAAATATTCCTTTGTCTCCTGTACGCGTCGTTGCGCAAACTCCTCCAGCCAGCTCCGCCACAGCAGCAGGGAATCATTGTTCACAATAATCTCGTAGGTAAACTGGCACCAGTGCGGAGGGCGTTTGCCGTAAGCCAGCACCGATCCATCCGTCAAGCGGTAGCCGGAAGAAAATTCCTCATCCAGTTCCACGGCCTGCCAGTTGTTACCGGCTGCCAGCTTTGTTATAATATCCCCGGTCAGCAGCCTTAGCCGGTTTTCCATACTTATTTCCTGTGGCACCACGGGATTGTTCAGCTTATCGATGCTGTCTGCCCCGCGGTCCTTGCCAACGTAATCATCAGAAGGGCAGTCTGCCGGCAGGTAAACGCATTGGGCGGGCATTACCCTTGCTGCAAGCAGCAGGCATATCATTACCAGGAATTTTTTCATTGTGGTGTTTTGCGCGTGCAGCGTTACATTTTTACAAATTCCACCCTGCGGTTATTGGCCTTGCCCTCCGGGGA
>DASYCT010000076.1:0-4299 GCA_036500065.1 Chitinophagaceae bacterium
GTATGCCATACTTTGAAAGTATGGCATACCTCTTTCAGTTTGCAGGGCTTGTTAAGTTCCTGTAAATAGGCGCTTAACTTGGCGGTACTCATAAAATATTGTTATTTTTACGCCACCCAAAAAGTCAGCAAGGGAGAAAAATAATCAGGGTTTCTGTTCCGGTAGCGATTATTTTTTAACCCAAGAAGCTCATCAGAAATGATTTCTATTCTTATCGCTGACCCCCTTGTCGTAGCAAGAAAAGGATTGAAGCAAATAATATTGGAGGAATTTCCCCTGGCCCGTATCGAGGAAGTAAACGATCCCGCGGATATCATCGCCAGGGCACTGCAATCGCTCCCCGATTTGGTGATTTCAGATATTGCGATGCCCGGCCATTACGGCATGGAAATACTCTATTCCATACGTCGCAAATTTCCCCAGCTGCCCGTGCTTATATCAAGTATTTACCCTGAAGATCAATATGCAAAACGGATTTTAAAAGCCGGTGTAAACGGCTACCTGAGCAAACGGGCCAGCTCGCTGGAACTGATTTGCGCCGTAAGAAGCGTGTTGGAAGGCAAGAAATACATTACGCCACTGGTGGCGGAAAAGATTATACACGACCTGTTGCTGGACAGCGAGAGGCTGCCTCATGAAGCGCTTTCCAACCGGGAGTTTGATATACTTAAACTGCTGGCCTGCGGAAGAAAAGTAACGGAAATAGCCGCCATGCTATCGCTAAGCGGTACTATGATTGGTAATTATCGCACCCGCATTCTTGCTAAATTGAACCTGAAAAGCAATGCCGAACTGATTTCATACGCTACCCACCATAATTTAATGAGGTAGCGTTCATCTATACATACCGCATCCCGGCCGGCAAAAAACGTTATCCTTCGGCATAAGTACTTTTCTTTGCAGCATGACGAAGTTCAGGGCGTCCAACATAATCATCCATATCACCGGGTGGCTTATCTTTTTAAGCCTGCCCCTGCTTTTTATTACGGGGATGCCCGGAAGCAGGGATTTAACCACCGTGTTATCGTCGCACTATTACTGGCTGTTCCTTTTATTTTACCTGGCTGTATTTTATACCAATACATGGTTGTTTATACCGCGGCTCTATCTCAAAAAAAGACCTCTTGTTTATATGGCTGTACTGCTGCTGGTCCTGGCGGTGGCGTGGTGGCTGCGACCGTTTGACCACCTGCTAAACAGCAATACTACCAGGGAGGGCGGGCAAATGGTTCAGCAAAGCCCCCCGCCGCCTCATCCGCCCGGTGAAACGGGACCGCCTCCCGGTGCTGAGGAAAGGCCCGGCTTTAGGGAAAACAGGCCTCCGCCCGGTCCCCTGCAACAGGGTTCGCATCCTGACTTTGTAAGTATGTTTTTAGTCATTATGATGCTGGCCCTGGGTATGGCCGTACAGGTCACGCATCGCTGGCGGATATCGGAACAACGGGCCGCCCGTGCGGAAGCCGACAAGGCCAATGCAGAACTATCGTTTCTCAAAGCGCAGATTAACCCGCATTTTCTCTTTAATACGCTCAATAATATTTATTCGCTGGCCGTCACCCACAACGAGCATACCGCCGACAGCATCATGAAGCTGTCCAATATCATGCGCTATGTCTCCGACGATGTGTTGCAGGATTGGGTGCCCCTGCGTGACGAAACGAATTGCATCAGTGATTATATCGATCTGCAACGCCTGCGCCTGGGAGAAAAAACATGGGTAGTGTTTGATGTGTCCGGCGATACCGAACATATAAAGATAGCCCCGCTGCTCCTGATGACCTTCGTGGAGAATGCTTTTAAATACGGCACCAGCAACCACCAGGACTCACAGATCAGTATCCGCCTGCAAACGGAGGCGGGGAGCACCCGGTTTAGTTGCAGCAACAAAATATTCACTACGCGCCAGCAGGCAGAAAGGACCGGTATCGGCATTACCAATACCCGCCAGCGACTGGAACATCTTTATCCCGGCAAATATGTACTGACCATAACCAACGACGA
Organism: Chitinophagaceae bacterium; assembly: GCA_036500065.1. GTDB lineage: Bacteria > Bacteroidota > Bacteroidia > Chitinophagales > Chitinophagaceae > JACMLD01. The sequence continues at coordinate 2,002 of DASYCT010000076.1, forward strand.
CGGCTTTTTTAACGTACAGCTTGTATTGCAGGCATAATAATTCATGTACCTTGCCTGCTGCACCTGACTATGCCGATAAAATGCGTTGCAATTGATGACGAGCCCCCTGCGCTCGCCCTGCTGAAGGAGTACATCGCCGTATTCCCCGAATTGCAACTGCTGCAAACCTTCGACGATGCTATTTCCGCCGCTGGTTTTCTTCGCAGCATCCCGGTTGATCTTTTATTTATTGACATCAATATGCCTGATATTTCGGGCACGGATCTCGTACGCTCGCTGGAGAAGAAACCGCTGGTCATCTTCACCACTGCCTACAAGAAATTTGCCTGGGAAGGCTTCGAACTGGAAGCGTTCGATTACCTGTTGAAACCCATCGACCGAAAACGCTTTACACGCTCTGTTCAGAAGGCAATCGATTATTTCAATTATAAAAACAATCGCCCCAACGAACAGGACGACAGCATTTTTGTGCATTCAGAATACAAACTGGTAAAAGTTTCCTTACAGGATGTTGAATACATCGAAAGCCTGGAAGACTATATCAGGATACACCTGCTGTCCGCCAAACCGATACTCACGCTGATGCCGCTGAAGAAAATGCTGGAAAAGCTGCCAGGTGATAAATTCAGGCGAATACACCGCAGTTATATTGTGGCCGTGGATAAAGTAGTGGCCATTGCCAACCGTAAGGTAAAACTGGTCACCAACCGCGAACTGCCCGTAAGCGATACCTATACCGCGTTTATCCAGGATTGGAAGAAGTAAGGCATGGCCTCGCGGCGATGAACGTTATATAAACAAGGGTTAGTAAAGGACAATGATGCCGCCCCGGTGGGTAGTAATTGCCGGGGCTGGCGGCCCGGCAGGATGATTGCAGCTATTTAAAGCTGGCTTTCCATACTTCCAGGCTAACATAATAGCCCAGGTCGATGTACTTGATAATTTTTCGCTGAGCGTTTTCACTTGCCATCAGCCGTTCCGTTTCTGTCTTGGGGATGATTTCAAAATAATGCCGCTCTGCTTTCACTACTTCATAAAGGCTGTCTTCTGCTACTTTCTGCAATATCAGTTCTGCGTGCATGTACCGCACAAGATCGCCTGGTGCTACTTCATCTACGGCGCTTAAAAGTTTCCACATGGATTTGGTTTTTATAGTTATAAATGGTTTTTCTATAGGATAAAGGCAAAGAATACAAGTATTTATCAATCCCGCCGGGTATAACGGCGGCGGCACAGCCACTGGTTTCAAAATCCGGGCCATTCTTTGTTATGTTCACATCTATGTTGGGGGGTGTAGAAATGTCGACCGGGATAGGGGTTATCCCTGCAGGCAAACTGGTAATCACATGGACGCTTTTCATAGAAGAAAGGATTAATACCGGATATCGATAAGTAAGATACTACAACGACTTTATCTCCGCAAGCGGAAAAGCCCGAAGCCGGGGTCGCGGTATAAATAAGGTGCCCGTTATGTAAAGCTCCTATAGGGTTTAAAGCATCCGGGCGGGTGGTTTCGGGGCCTTCCTGGCAGGGCAGGCAATCATGATAAAAATCCTATTTATATGGGGTGGTGATTACGTGCCTGTTAGTAAAAAATGGAGAATACCCCCGGTTTATAGTGCCCCGGAGGAGCTATTTTGCCGGGGCAGACCGGGGGAAGACGGTTCCCTCCCCCGGCAGGGCATAAAAAAAGATTGGCGGAAAAACCGCCAATCTGACCCATTAAAAACATAACCTGAGACACATTTATAAATACGGTGGTAAAGGGGCAAAGGGGATCATATTCTTAAAAGGGAATGCCGGGGAGCATGTGTCACGGTGCGACATGTGTACGATAACTCCCCGGTATTGCCCTGGGTTCAAATCTTTTTATGATAGTTGTTTTCATAAGGTTGAACCACAATAAGACATTGGATAATAATTTCTTCCAGTGGATAAGACTCGGAATTTGGTTTTCATTGGAAAATGGACGGTTTTCGGGACATTGGATACATTGGTTTCATAGGAACATGGACGGCATAAGAAATTGGATACTTGTCTTTCTAAGGATTTGGGTTTATAAAGTTGGTTTCACAGGAGCCTGGATTTCTTTCATCAGGCGATAACTTCAAATTAAATGTTCATTTATAGTGACAAAGCAGTTACTTGTTGCTGATGTAAAGGAACAAATTCGGGGCGGGACTGGAAATAGTACTCCGTATCAATAACGGGTGTATATTCTAACTATATGTTCGTAGTGGCTCTACTACCCGCACTACGGTGCTTGTATAGGGGCTTGTAGGTATTTTCTCTTAATGC
>DASYCT010000077.1:0-7388 GCA_036500065.1 Chitinophagaceae bacterium
CAGCGTATCTGCCAGGCAGGCCATCTCAAAACGTATCGCCGCCACGCCGCTGGGGCGGAGACCCGTGCTGGCTATCCACCCGCTACCGGAGGTCACCGTGGAAGGGTTGGTCGTATAACGATGGTTCACGATGGAGCCCAGGTAGCCAAAACTGGCATGCAGCCTTCCCGTGCTGCTGATTTCAATATCCGTACAGATGCTATTGCTCGTTAGACCCGTAGGAGTAATATTCGTCCAGGTTACGCCCTTGTCGTTCGAACGTTGCAGCCCATAGGGCTGCGCCGCCGGGGTGGTAGTGGTGCGCGCCGCCAGGTACACATTGCCCGAGGCATCACAAAGGATTTTAAAGCTCCGTATAAAATTAACCGTCGAAGGCAATTGTGTCCACGTATTCCCGTGATCGGTGGATTTATAGATACCGCCCCCATACACCGCATCCGCATTGCTCGTGGCCTCGCCCGTCGAGAAATACATAATCGCTGCATTCGTGGGGTCCTGGCAAATAGATGATATCGCAAGGTTGGCAAAATAATCGTTGACTACCTGCCAGCCGGGGATAGCCGAAAGAAAATTAGTACACTTCCAGAGGCCGCCGTCGATGCCCCCGCAAAAAGCGGTATTGCCCGTGGGGTCGTCCAGCGTATCCACCATAACTGCCGCCATCCTCCCGGAAGTATAGCCTCCGCCCCCGCGCGTATTGCCATTGCTCGGCCCTACGGAATCGTAATTCGGCCCTCTCTCCACCCATAATAAAGTGGAAGCCGGGCGCGCGGCATTGGCGGCATGTTTGAGATTTTCGGTAAAGTCGATGGCCTTTAAAATGCGGCCCGCCGGCACATACCCGAGTGATGGGTCTTTTATCTTTTCAAAATCCAGGCTGTCGCGTTGGGCAGGTCCATCGTAGCGGTTGTCTTCTTCGTCTTCCTTTTCTTCACCATTGTTGTCAAGGGCCTGTACCAGGGCCACTCGTCTGTCTTCATGATGTTGTCGGCAGGAAATAAATCCTTGCATGCACAGCAATGTACATGCGGTTAGCAGGTAGGTGTTTCTCATAACGTTGTTTTGGTTGCCCCCTTGAGGGGGTTTGTAAGTTACCGATTAGTTTTATCGCAGGCGCATAACCGCCCAATTAAAATGCAATAATCGGCATATCAATAAACGCCCATTGATAATCAGCAGCTTCGCAAGTGGCTTATTTCTTTTTATCCAACTTATCCGCCCTTTTCTGAAGCTCTGCTATCGGCATCATAATCATTTTGCCGATGGGTTTCCCGTTGCGATAGGTGATTACCCGTAGATTGGCGGCGTCTTTTGGAACAGACAAGGGGCTGGTATAGGAAGGATAAAATTTATCGGGGAAGGTTTCATCGAAACTATAGTAAATCGTCAATCCCTCTACCTCTGTCGACAAAATGATTTGCAGGTTGCCCACACTGTCCTTGGCAGTGGTAAAAATCGGATCATACATACTGCGCGAGTAATTGATCTCCGCCGCATCAAACCGCTCGAAATGTTTCTCTACGCGGCGCACAAAACTGTTCCAGTTTTTGGCTGTTACCGGGCTCCATACCGATTCCGCTACCGCAAACGCCCGCGGCCAGAGCATATACTCTTCATGCCGCACCGTGGTCAGCCGCTCGCTCCACAGGTTGGCCTGCCCGCCTAAAACATATTTGACATCCACACCGGGAGGCAGCGGGTCGAATTTATATGATTGGTTCAGCCGCAACATCGAATAGGTGGGCGGTTCCGCCACCGGGTCGCCCTGGTACAAATCCACGTAGGTATAATCGTTGGGCGTCATCACCACCTGGTGACCCTGCCGCGCCGATTCGATGCCACCCTTCATGCCGCGCCAGCTCATTACCGTTGCGCCCGGCGCCAGTCCTCCTTCCAGTATCTCATCCCATCCCATCAGCTTTTTACCTTTCGCATTTACGATCTTCTCTATCCGTTTTACAAAATAGCTTTCCAGCTCATGCACGTCTTTTAGTTTCTCTTTTTTTACCAGTGCTTTGCAGGCATCGCTTTTTTCCCAAAAACCTTTATAACATTCATCCCCGCCGATATGGATATAGGGACCGGGAAACAATTCTGCTACCTCGGTGAATACTTTATCAAGAAAATCATATACTTTATCATTCGCCGGACAAAGCGTGTTGTCCAGCGTACCGTAAAACGTGCCGTCGCCGGGCCATATCATAAACCGTTCCCCCGAGTTCACCTGGTAAGTACCGGGGGTGCAACTCAGATCGGGATAGGATGCCACCGCTGCCAGGCTATGCCCCGGCACATCGATTTCAGGAACAATGGTCACAAACCGTTCGGAGGCATAGCGGATGATCTCTTTCATGTCTTCCTGCGTATAAAAACCTCCGTATGTTTTGGGTTCGTCGGGTGAGGGTTTGGTAAACTCACCCCAGCGTCCCACCCTTTCGGCTCTCCATGCCCCCACTTCGGTCAGTTTCGGCAGGCTTTTTATTTCCAGCCGCCAACCCTGGTCATCGGTAAGATGCAAATGCAATACGTTGTATTTGTATTCCACCATGTGATCGATAAAGTCTTTTACCTGTTGCTTGGTAAAAAAATGACGCGCCACATCCAGCATCAACCCTCTCCAGCCAAAACGCGGGAAATCGGCAATGCTGATGGAAGGGATGCGCCAGTCGTTTCTCTTCACCGCCGGCTTGCTTTCTATTTCTTTGGGGAAAAGCTGCCACAGTGTTTGCATGCCGTAGAACAAGCCTGCCGGCGCATTGGCATGAATAACAACTCCCTGCGGACTCACCAGCAACTGGTACCCTTCGGCGCCCGATGCGGGTTGATCCGATATCGACAACCGTATCGTCCCGGTATGTTTTGACACTGTTTCCTTTACCACCACTTCATAACCCGTGGCGTCCGCCAGCTTTTTGCCAAGCATACGGGCAATGGGAACCGCCGCCCCTTCGGCCTCTACTACCGGGGTATGCGACAACACAAATTCTCCCGGCAGGCGATTGCCCGATACCGGTTGCGGGATAAGCGCCACGTCGCTATCGCCCTGCCCGTAAGCGATCCCCGCCAACAGCAGCGCACTGAAAAGAAGTAGTATTTTGCTCATAATCGTTCATCTCTTGTACATAATCGACATAACAACCGGGAAAATAAGCGTAAAATTTGAATTTCAGGTAAGGATACCTAAATTCGATTGCCAAAAGGACCCTGATTATTTACCAAATACCATTAAAAACAACCATCGCACATGAAAACCTTTATTGTTCCAAGTGATTTCTCCGATACGTCCAAGAACGCAGCCCGGTTTGCCGCACAGGTAGCTGCACAGGTGCCCGGCACGCGTATTATACTATACCACGTTTTCGACAAAATTGAGGCGGGCGTCGATGGTTCCGTGCTGTTCAATGACCACGAAGGCCGTAAAAAAATAATGGAACTCGGGCTGGAAAGCGTCCGGATTGATATGCTCGGCACAAGTCCCGGCATCAACGTATCTGTTTTTGCAGAAGAAGAAATATCCTTCGTAACAGGCCTTGAACACCTGGCCCGCCAGGAAAAAGCCGACCTTATCATTATGGGCATCACCGGCGCTACCCGCCTGGCGCAGATATTTATCGGCAGCAATGCGCTCAGCATGGTCAATAAAAATGTTTGCCCCGTGTTGATCGTTCCCCCCGATGCCAGCTTTACCGGCATAAAAAATGTCGTCTTTACCTCCGATTTCAAGGACGTGGAAAAAACCACGCCCGCCAAATCCATTCATGCCGTGCTGGACATCTTCAAACCCTCCCTGCACATCGTGAATGTGGACCACGAACATTATGTCGAACTGACGGAAGAATATAAAGCTGAAAGAGCCAAACTGGACAAGATACTCGGCGACTATCCCAGGGAATACTATTTCCTGCGCAGTTTTGATTTCATCGAAGCCATCAACCAGTTTGTGCAGGACCATCACATCGATTTGATTATGATCGTCCCCAAACACCATTCCTTCCTCGAAGGCCTGTTCAAAAGCAGCTATACCAAGAAACTGGCCTATCACAGCCATGTACCACTGATAGCCGTCCACGAATCATAGTTTCGGCAGGTACCTGCGGTACCTTATCTTTACAACACGGAGGAAACAGAGTTACGGAGGGCACGGAGGTTTTTCTCAGTGCCCTCCGTAACTCCTTTATCTCTGTGTTGCCATTTTGTGTGCCGAAAGCACACCCATAACAAAGCCTATACATGAAAAATATCAAGCTAATAGAAGTTCCTTCCGAAATTGGCGCGGGTACCCGCGGCGCCAGCCTCGGGCTGGAAGCCATCAAGATCGCCGCACTGGATTTTATGAGCAATTTCTTTATCCATTTCCCTTCCGAAAAAGTGCCCCACGAAAACAAACTACTCTACGAAGCCATCGAATCACCCTACGCCAAACGCATCAAAGGCATCGCCACGATGTACGATCGCGTAAGCAAGGCTGTGAGCGATTCCATAAAGAATAATTTCTTTCCCGTCGTTATCAGCGGCGACCACAGCATCGCCGGCGCCACCATCGCCGGCATCAAGATAGCTAAACCCAAAAGCAGGCTGGGCGTGATATGGATCGATGCCCATGCCGACCTGCATACACCCTATACTACCCCCTCCGGCAATGTCCACGGGATGCCCCTCGCCGCCACGATCAACGAAGACAATGAAGAATACGCCGTCCATGAAGTAGACCCCGAAACCGCCAAATACTGGAATTACCTGAAAACAATCGGCAAAATAGCACCCAAGGTCCTGCCCGAAGACGTTGTGCTGATTTCCCTGCGTGATTTTGAAAAAGAAGAAAGGCAGTTGATTGATAAATACGGTATGAAAGTAGTCACCACCGGCGAGGTCCGCCGTAAAGGTCCCGAGAACGTGGTAAGAAGTGTTATCCGCTATCTTTCCGACTGCACCGACATATACGTATCATTTGATGTCGACAGCCTCGATGCGTCCATTTCCCGCGGCACCGGCACCCCCGTCAGCAACGGTCTCCGCGAGAGAGAAGTAGAGGATCTGATCAGCAAGTTCATGCAAAACAGGAAAGTCTGCTGCTTCGAAATCGCCGAAGTAAATCCCACGCTCGACAAAGAAAACCTGATGGCGGAGATAGCTTTTAATATCCTGCAACGCAGCGTGAACATATTAATGATGAACTAACAGCCAAGCGTATATTCCAGCCCTTTTTCGAATGCCAGCGGCGCATATCCTAATTCCGTTACCGCCTTACTTATATTGAAACCCGTTACCGGTGGTCTCCTGGCCGGCTGCCGGAAAGAAGAAGCGTCGGCCTTTTCAATCAACGAAGCATCCAGCCCTGCATAAGCAGCCGTTTCCAGCGCCATTTCATACGGCGTCCGCTTATCCTTTCCCGATAGATGATATATGCCCGTGGCTTTTTGCTGTACAATGAGTAAGATACCTTTCGCCAGGTCTTCCACATAAGTGGGCGTACGCCATTGGTCATTCACCACTTTGATGGTTTTCCCCTGCTCCAGGCTTTGTTTTACCCAACTGATGATATTGGATCTTGTCCCCTGCAATACGGGACCATATACCAGGCAGGTCCGCACAATCGTCCAATCGATCTCACCCGTTTCCACGATGCTCTCGGCCTGTACCTTGGTAAACCCGTACCAGCTCAACGGGTTCAGGTGATCATCTTCCGCGTAATTGCCTTTTTCCCCGTCAAATACAAAATCGGTGGAGAGATAAATAAAATGCCTGCTTACGGCTTCCGCTTCCAGCACCAGTTGAGCGGTCGCTTTCACATTCACTGCCTCGCAGCGCTCCTGCTCAAGCTGGCATTCGTCCACCTGTGTCATCGCCGCTGCATGCACGACCACTTCCGGCTTTTCTGTTTCAAATAACCGGTGCACTCCATCCACATCTGTAATATCTACATCGTAATACAGAAGCTGCGCCCCAATCGCGCCCGGCAAACGCTGCACTCCCTTTCCCGTAGCTACCACCTCGTAGCCCTCCTCTACCAATAATTTCACCAGGTGCTGTCCCAGCAACCCATTAGCGCCTGTAACCAGTATTTTCATCCGGCAAAGTTAACTTCCAACGCACCTCCACCCATAAAATAATGATTTAATAAAACCTCTCCATCCCGCTCCCAGTCCCCGGTATACCCCAAAAAGTTCATTTACAAACGAATGGTTCTCAATTACCGTTGCCGTATCAAATCAAATCCTTACTTTTGGGACTTAGTGTAGCCGATACATAAATATTTTTCAATATCGAGACCTCCTTATTGAAAAATTTTTAATAAAAACAGACTGTTTTACATTAATGAGCGAATCAAAGAAAGTCACAAAGATAGGCGTACTCACTTCCGGCGGCGATTCCCCGGGCATGAATGCCGCCATCAGGGCTGTCGTCCGTAGCGGTATTTATCATGGAATGGAGCTGTTTGGCGTCATGAGGGGATATAGCGGAATGATGGAAGACGATATCATCAAAATGGAGTCACGTTCTGTCGCCAATATTATCCAGCGCGGGGGCACTATCCTGAAAACCGCCCGCTGTAAGGAATTCTACGAACCCGAAGGCCGCAAAAAAGCATATAGCAATCTCAAAAAACGAGGCATCAACGGCCTCGTCGTCATCGGCGGCGATGGCTCCTTCAAAGGCGCCCTCAAATTCAGCCAGGAATTCGACATCCCCTGCATCGGCCTGCCCGGCACCATCGACAAAGACATTGCCGGTACCGATTTCACCATCGGCTTCGACACCGCCGTCAATACCGCCGTGGAAGCCATCGACAAAATACGCGACACCGCCGATGCCCACGACCGCCTCTTTATCATCGAGGTGATGGGCCGTGATGCAGGCTATATCGCCCTCCACAGCGGTATCGCCACCGGCGCGGAACATATTCTTATCCCCGAACGCAAAACGGACATCGAAGCAGTCGTCGCTTCCCTGCTGGAAAAAGAAAAGCGCCGCAAACTCGTTAATATGATCGTCGTAGCCGAAGGCGATGGCTTTGGCGGGGCGGAAGAAGTAAGCAAGATCATCAAGGAACGCCTTCCCAATGCCGATACCCGCGTGTGTATCCTCGGCCATATACAGCGCGGTGGCTCCCCGAGCTGCCTCGACCGCCTGATAGCCAGCCGCATGGGATACCATGCCGTGGAATCGCTGATGCAGGGACGCCACAACGTAATGGTGGGCATCCTGAATAATAAAATGCACTATACACCGTTGGAAAAAGCGGTCAAAGCAAAACAACGCATCAGCGAGGAGTGGCTGAAAATTGTGAAGATACTGGCCAGTTAACCCAAACGTTATTAACCCATATATTAAAATACAATGTCAAAAAATCTTTCGAAATACCTGCACCACACGATGGACAAGCAGGC
>DASYCT010000078.1:0-9105 GCA_036500065.1 Chitinophagaceae bacterium
AATCTTATCATCCTGCCGGTATTGTTTGAAAACAAGGTGAAAGCGGTTATCGAACTGGCATCGCTGGATGAGTTCAGTGAAACGCACCTTGACTTCTTAAGCCAGCTTACCGAAAGTATCGGTATCGTGTTAAACACCATCGAGGCCAATACGCGTACCGAAGAACTGTTGGCGCAATCGCAGTCGCTGGCCGGGGAGCTTAAAATACAACAGGAAGAGCTGCTGGCCCAATCACAATCCCTCGCCGGTGAGTTGAAAATACAACAGGAAGAGTTGCGCAGAACGAACGACGAACTGCAGGACAAGGCCCTGTTGCTGGTGAAACAGAAGAACGAGGTGGAAGCCAAGAACAAAGAAGTGGAAGAAGCGCGTAAATCGCTGGAAGAAAAAGCCGAACAGCTAACGCTGACTTCTAAATACAAATCGGAGTTCCTCGCCAATATGTCGCACGAATTGCGCACGCCGCTCAACAGCCTGCTCATTCTTGCCCAGCAACTGTACGAAAACGCCGAAGGCAATCTCAACGATAAACAGATACGCTACGCCAAGACCATCCACTCCTGCGGGGATGACCTTATCCAGCTTATCAACGATATCCTTGACCTGTCGAAGATCGAATCCGGGTTTATCACGGCCAATATGTCGCCCGTCCGTTTCGGCGAAATCGCTTCCTTCGTGGAAACGACGTTCAAACCGATTTCGGAAGCGCGTCACCTGCGGTTTACCATCGAAACGGATGTGAAGCTGCCAGAAGTGATGGAGACGGATATCCAGCGGCTCAACCAGATATTGAAGAACCTGCTCTCCAATTCGTTTAAGTTTACAGAGAAAGGAGAGGTGAAGCTAAGGATATACGAAGCCGGTAAAAACTGGAAGCCGGGCAATCACAGCCTCGACAGCGCCCACCGCGTAGTGGCTTTTGCCATCAGTGATACCGGTATCGGCATACCACAGGAAAAGCAGAACATTATCTTCGAAGCCTTCCAGCAGGCGGAAGGTTCTACCAGCCGCAAGTACGGCGGCACGGGGCTTGGTCTCTCCATCAGCCGCGGTCTTGCCGACCTGCTGGGCGGTACCATCGAACTGGAAAGCCAACCCTCGCAGGGAAGCACCTTCACACTGTTCCTGCCCATTGAAGAGGCCGCCAATACAGATGTTGTCAACCGTGAGAAACCCGGTAGTGTGTACCACCAGTTGCAGTTGTCGGACGATACGGCCGATATCGATAAGCTGTTGCGTCATTCCATCCGGGCTACCAACGAAGACGCTTCCGATAACGGTCTCCACATGGTAAGCGAGATGCTCAACGATACGGGCGACGACCGCAACAATGTGCAGTCGGGCGATAATGTGGTGCTGATCGTGGAAGACGATTTGCGCTTTGGCAAAATCATTATCGAAAAGGCGCACCAATACGGGTTCAAGGCCGTGGTTGCGATCAGTTACCTCGATGTATTTGATTTTATCAACCGCTTTAACCCGGTGGCCATTACGCTCGACGTCAAATTGCCGGATACCAGCGGCTGGAAAGTGCTGGACCTGCTGCGCAACGATCTCAGCTACCGCCATATTCCCATCCATCTTATTTCGGGTGAGGAAAACAAGCACCTGGCGCTTAAACGCGGCGCCCGCAGCTTCCATCTTAAACCGCTGGAAAATGAAGCCGTCAATACCCTGTTTGAAGATATTCTTAGCTTTACAAAAAACAGGGAGCGTAAAATACTGGTGGTAGAGGACAATGAAGTGGATTCCTCGCAGATAGCCAAGATATTGCAGACGGGTAATCTCGATATTGTGATCGAACAGACCGCGCACGAGGCCATCGAGCAGGTGATGAAAAACGATTTTGATTGCATTATCCTCGATTATACCCTGCCGGATATGGCCGGCGAGGACATACTCAATAAGATAAGCGCCGCCAAGAAAAGCCTCACCCCGCTTATTGTATATTCCGCCAGGGATTTCAATAAAAAGGAATTGCTTCACCTGAACCACAATTCCAACCGGGTGCTGACCAAGGGCATCAACTCGCTGGAACACCTGCTGGAAGAAACGGTGTTGCAACTGCACATCAATCACAATGACCTCCTGCCCGAGAAGAAGATGATCATCGAGCGCATCCGCAAGAAGGAAGACATTCTTTCGGGTAAGAATATCCTCGTGGTGGATGATGACGTGCGCAATCTTTTTGCCCTCACCACCGTATTCGAGCGGTACAACATCAACGTGATCACCGCCGAGAGCGGAAAGGATGCCATCCAGATCATCATCGACGAGAACAACCGGATCGACATGGTGCTGATGGACATCATGATGCCTGAAATGGACGGCTACGAAACCACGCAGAAGATCCGGCGGGAACATAAAAACAGCACCCTCCCCATTATCGCCGTGACAGCAAAAGCGATGAAAGGCGACCGGCAGAAATGCATCGAGGCGGGGGCATCGGATTATATTACTAAACCTTTGAAAATCGACCAGCTGCTTTCCCTGATGCGGTTGTGGTTTTACAAGTAAACAGATAAAGATGCGGCAAAAAATTTTACTGGTAGATGATCGGGATGATAACCTGCTTTCTATGGAAACAATACTGGAAGCCGATGGTTATGAATTCGTCAAAGCCAATTCAGGACGGCAGGCTTTGAAGATTTTATTGACAGAGATTGATTTTGCGCTTATCCTCATGGATGTCAAAATGCCCAATCTCAATGGGTTTGAAACCGCCTCGCTGATTTATGAGCGGGAAAAACTAAAACATATCCCCATCATTTTTATATCGGCCAATAATTATGGCGAGGAAAATATATTCCGCGGCTACCGGACCGGGGCGGTGGATTATATCTATAAACCGGTAAATCCCGATCTGCTGCGCGCCAAAGTCGCCGTATTCATCGATCTCTATCGCAAAAACCACCGCCTGTTGGTGCAGGAGCAAAAGCTGAAAGCCATCAACAAAGCGCTGGAAAATGAGATCGCCGAACGGAAGGCTTCGGAAGAACAGGTAAAGGAACTTAACCGCCAGTTGCTGAACAACATCGCCCGGCTGGAATCGGCCAATAAAGACCTGGACCGTTTTGCCTTCATGGCTTCACATGACCTGCAGGAGCCCCTGCGAAAAATACGCACCTTCAGCGACATGCTGTTTGTAAAATACAAGGACGCACTGGACGGCGATGCAAAAAACCATATCAACCGTATCCAGAAAGCCGCCGGCCGCATGCAGGCGCTGATAAAAGACATCCTCACCTTCAGCAGCCTGTCTTCCGAAAAGGATGCGTTTGTAAATACCGATTTGAACCAACTTCTGAAGGATATACTCCTGGATATGCAAACAACGGTATCCGAGAAAAAGGCCACTATCATCCTTGACCCCCTGCCCCCGCTGGTGGTGAACCCCGGACTGATGCGACCGCTTTTTTCCAACCTTGTGGGCAATGCGCTTAAATACTCTAAAAAAGACGTCGAGCCCGTTATAAAGATCTATTCCGAAATCAGCACCGCCGGCAATGAACATGGGCAGACGGCGGGACAGAATAAATATTGCCGTATTTATGTAGAAGACAATGGCATTGGTTTCGACCAGAAATATGCGGAACAGATATTCGATATGTTTACCCGCCTGCATTTATCCGGCGAGTTTGAAGGCACGGGCATCGGCCTGGCCCTGTGCAAACGCATTGCCGACCTGCACAACGGCTTTATCAGCGCCCGCAGCAAACTAAGCAATGGCTCGACCTTTATCGTGTCCCTGCCTTTCGCGCAGCAGCCACAGACAGTAGTAGGATAGCATGAATTAATAAAATATCATATATTTAATTTCAACATATTATAGGGATTATTCATCTGAATTTCCCTGTCCGCTAAAGCCGGTCCGCACAGTGGAATTATTTACTCAAAATCCTTCCGGCCCCGAATCTCCTTCTGCTTTCCATACGTATATAGCAATGGCCCTGCCCGTTTTTCTCCCTTGTACCCGTGGTATTTGTTTTGATGGAGTAATGTAAATCATTGCTCAATCAGCCTATAATATGGACACAAATAATGATATTACCCGCCGCTGCATCGATACGGTGAGAGTGCTGGCGGCAGATGCCGTACAGAAAGCCAATTCGGGCCATCCCGGTACACCGATGGCTACTGCCCCTATCGGGCATTTGCTGTGGACGGAATTCATGCACTACAATCCGCGCAACCCTCATTGGCCCAACCGCGACAGGTTTATCTTATCTGCCGGTCATGCCTGCCTGCTGCAGTATATTTACCTGCACCTTACCGGCTACGATACTACGATGGAAGATTTAAAAAACTTCCGCCAGTTGCACAGCAAGACGGCAGGCCACCCGGAGTACGGCCTGCTGAATGGTATTGAAGTCACTACCGGCCCGCTCGGGCAGGGCTTTGCCAACAGCGTTGGCTTTGGCATTGCACAGAAATGGCTCGCGGCCCGCTACAATAAGCCCGGGTTCCCCGTATTTGATTATACCATCTATTGTCTTTGCAGCGACGGCGACCTGATGGAAGGCATCAGCTCGGAAGCAGCTTCCATCGCCGGGCATCTTAAACTCAACAATCTTATTTACCTGTACGACGATAACCATATTTCCATCGAGGGAAAAACAGAAATCACCTTCACCGACGATACGGTCAAACGATTCGAGGCCTATGGCTGGTATGTACAATCGATAGGGGATGTAAACGATCTCGCCCTGCTTTCCACTGCGCTTCAGAATGCAAAAAATGAAACCGATCGCCCTTCCCTGATCCGGGTGAGAACGCATATCGCCTTTGGCAGCCCCAACAAGGTAGATACGGCCGGTGCACATGGTGCGCCGCTGGGAGAAGAAGAAGTAAAACTGGTGAAGAAAAACCTGGGTTTCGATCCTGACAAGTCCTTCGTGGTGCCGGAAGAAGTAGCTACTTATTATAAAAAGATAGGGGAGAGAGGCATTCAGAAAGAAAAGGAATGGAGCGCCCTTTATAAAAGCTGGAAGGAAAAATACCCCGCAGAAGTCGCCGAGTATGAACTGTGGACAAGCGGGAAACTGCCCACCGGGTGGAAAGAAAAGTTGCCGGTTTTCAAACCCGCCGATGGTAAGATAGCCACGCGCAAGGCATCGGGCAAGGTATTGAACGCGATTGCCGCCGACCTGCCATTTCTTATGGGCGGCGCAGCCGATTTAGCGCCTTCCACCGACACCCTGCTGGAAAAGGTGGAAGCGTTTACCCCCGATCATCCCGAGGGACGTAATTTCCATTTTGGGGTGCGCGAGCACGCGATGGGGGCTATATTAAACGGCCTTGCGCTTACACCTGGTTTTATCCCTTATGGAGCTACCTTCCTGCTATTTTCCGATTACATGCGCCCGCCTGTAAGACTCGCGGCCATCATGAAGATCAAACCCATCTTTATCTATACGCACGACAGCATCGGCCTGGGAGAAGACGGCACCACCCACCAGCCGATAGAGCAACTGGCCGCATTAAGGGCAATCCCTAATATTACCCTTATCCGCCCGGCTGATGCCAATGAAACGGTGCAGGCCTGGCGTGTGGCCCTGCAACACAAGGGGGGCCCTGTCCTGCTGGTGCTGACCCGCCAGTCGCTTCCTGTCATTGACCGTTCCCGTTATGCCGATGCTTCCGAGCTGGAACGCGGTGCGTATATCCTGGCTCACTCGTCCGGCGACCCGCACCTGATACTTATCGGTACCGGTTCGGAAGTACACCTGCTGCTGGAAGCCAGGGAAAAGCTGGAAGAGGAAGATATACCTACCCGCGTGGTCAGCATGCCCTCCTGGGAACTGTTCGAACAGCAGGATGCCGTGTATAAAAACCAGGTATTGCCCAAAGAAGTCAGGCATAGGGTAGTGGTGGAAGCCGCCGGCCCGCAGGGCTGGCACAAATACGCTACCGGCGATGGTATTATCATTTGTATGCATTCGTTTGGGGAATCGGCTCCCGGGGAGGCCCTGATGAAGGTTTTTGGCTTTACGGCGGGGAATATTGTACACCGGGCAAAAGCCCTTTTGCAGCCATCACTGGCATAAGGGATTAACGATAGCAGATATTTTATATGCAAAATGGCACGCTTTTTTAACATGATTAGTACTACCCTGTAAAACAACTAACGTAAGATGAGTTACTACTTACATTTTAACCTCGACGGTGTTAACTATTCAGTTACACTCACTGAAATCCCCCATTCCATGCACTGCATGTACCTGGCGGAATTTGACGATGAATACGAGAATATCTTCTATTCCGACCCCCGTACCGGGAAATGGATAGAACAGGAAATCGGGTTCAGCCCCCTGGCGGATATGATCCGCCTCAAACTGGAAAGGATAGGAGGGGCCACCCGGCTGCCGGCTAAAAACATCGTCTGGCACCACCAGTTCGACCGGGGCAAATGGCTCCATTTCGGTTATCACCCATCGCTGGCCGACGGATGCCTGACCTACGAGATTTATGCCTCCAACCACCGGTTTATGTTCAACCTTATAAAAACGCCCGGCGACGACTGGCAGGTGACTCAACTCCCTGCCTGTGGCTGGGACTTCAACGATGTGTATGCCGAACGGATTCTTTACGTCATCGAACAGCTTTACCAGAATTCCATTTAACTCCCCCATTGACGATATAGCAATAGGCCTAATCCCTAAAATCCTGTTATGAACAAAGTTGAATTTATTTTCGACGGCTCCCCGCAGTATGCTTTATATAATATCACTCATCTTGATGGAGTTGAAGAATATTACCTCGAATTAAGAGATAAATCGCTTATTGCCGAATTCGGCCTGTCATTACGATTCAGGCGCGACAGGGACGGCCAGCTTGATCCCACCACTACCGCCGGCGGCCGCAAAAAAAATCTCCTCGAAACAATCCTGCTTTCCATCAACCGCCAGCCCCAGGTCTGACGCCCATCCCTCGTCTCATAGGGACGCCTGGTGGGTTATATACCAAACGTCCCTACGGGACGAAGATCGAATATCCATGATGTGGCTGCTACCTACCAAACGTCCCGATGGGACGGGATAACTGCGGCGTTTCCGTTAAATTAGCAGGAACATTGTTCATGTCTAAACGTTTGCTTATGCGATCCCGCTTCTTCTCCCTCGTGCTTGTTTATACGTTTTCTTCTGTCGCCCTCGTGGCGCAGGATACGCCCCGCGTTATTCATCTCTGGTCCAACGGTGCGCCGGGTTATGAAAACCGGCGCAACGAACCGGAAGAAGCAAAAGACTATTGGGTGAAGAATATTCAAAACCCTTCCATCACGGTTTATTTTCCCCCGAAGGGAAAAGCCAACGGCGCGGCCGTGCTGATATGTCCCGGCGGCGGTCATCGCCTGCTCGTGTATGATGCCGAGGGACGCGATCCCGCGCTTTTTCTCAACAGCCTGGGCGTAACGGCGATTGTACTTAAATACCGTTTGTTTCGTGAAGACTCCATCTATTCGATGGATAAAGAAGTAAAGCAGGATGCTTACCGCGCCATGCGGCTGGTGCGAAGCCATGCCGCCGAATGGCATATCGATACGGGCCGCGTGGGCATCTGGGGATTCTCCGCCGGTGGAGAAGTCGTAGCGCTGGTAGCCTACGGTCCGGGCAAAGGAGATCCGAAAGCAGCCGACCCGGTGGATCGGCTCGATGGCAAGCCCGATTTTCAAATATTAACGTACCCGGGACCGTTGGGCATACCGGAAAAAATACTAGCCGATGCGCCTCCGGCTTTCCTGGTCGCCGGTAATGACGACGATTGCTGCTCCCCGCCGGTGGTCAACCTGCTGGAACGTTACCGGCAGGCAAAGGTCTCGGTAGAAGCGCATATCATCGCACAGGCAAAACACGGTTTTAATATGGGATACCGTCCCGACAACCTGCTGGCGGTTAAAGGATGGCCCCAATTGCTGGCCAACTGGCTGGCGGATACACATATCCTTTCACCCCGCTAAGAAGCTGCGGGCAGTGAGCTATGAGCCGCGAGTCCTGGTTCGCCGCCAACAGCCCGCAGCTCACAGCTCACTGCTTAAAAAGAGAAACGCACGTCCTGCTTTCCAGGCAGGACATGCGTTCCCCTTAGAATCCCTTCTATACATTTCTCACGTGATGATAATACAACAGGTGAATGATCCTTACAGATCAATCAACCCCGCTGCATTACCCGAGCCGGTAAGCCCGCTGTATGTAACAGCGCCTTTGGCATTTCCGTTGCGGGTAAAGCCCCAGCCCGGTGAATTATTGCTGGCGGAGCTGTTGGTGATTTTGTGATGGACGTTCTCCCCGGAACTTCCGAGTTTGAAACCGTTTCCATCACCGGCGCTTCCTTTCCCGTTGTTATTGGCCGTGCAGCTGGTGATAATTACAGGATAAGCCTGGCCATATAAATCAAATCCATCGTCTGAATTGAAAGTAGACGTACAGCCGGTGAAGGTATTTCCCGAACCGCCGGATAATTTACAGGCAAAGCCATCGGCGTTTTCACCACCGGTGGAAGGATCATAGTTTTGCGTGGAAGTGCAATTGTTGACGCTTGTATTAGTAGCGCCGTTGTACACATCAAGACCGGTATCGCCATTGAAATCGGTCGTCAGGTTGTTGACATAATTATTGCCGCCGGTTTGGAAGACGATACCATGGCTGGGAGATTTGGTGATGTGGATGTTCTGCACATTCCACCAGCTTCCGTTTACTTTCACGCCCCAGTTGCCGGCGCCTACGCCGGCGCAATTGAGCGTTCCGCCGCTGATGTTGATTTTGGAGCTGGATGTGCCGCTGTTGAGCAATTGCAGGGTACTGGTTAAATTGATGGTGCCGCTGATAGTAATGATATCTCCCGCTTTGGCGGCTGCAACGGCTGCTTTCAGGGCGGCTTCCGTCGTTACCGTGGTCGATGTCATGACTGAGCGGATGAGAGGCGGTGTGGTAGCTTGAGTGGTGGGTGTTTCATTGTTTTTTTGACAACTGGCAATTACGATCGCCAGCATAGCAATGCTGAAGAGACTTTTCATAAAAAGGCAATTAATGGTTATTAAATAAGTGTAAGAAGGGATCGTTAACCAATATTACAACGATTAAAATAACGGCTTATGGGTAAGCGAAG
>DASYCT010000079.1:0-3915 GCA_036500065.1 Chitinophagaceae bacterium
ACAATCAGTTTATTGCCGATAAGCGCGCCGCGGGTTATTTTATGCGATGACACCTTGCTGCTGTCGCCTACCACGAACACAAAATATTCTCCCATCTGTTCTACGATGGCTTTGGCAGGAATAAGCAGGGAAGGTGCAGCACTGTTATTTTTCACGCGCACGTTTACGCTCATGCCCGGTTTGAGTATCCCCTGTTTATTATTAAATACGACCCGCACTTTGATCGTACCCGTTTGCGGGTCCACCGAACGATCGATTAAACTGATATGGCCGGGAAAAGAATATACACTCTGATCGGGTAGCAGCAGGCTGAAGGTAGAATCATCGGCTGCTTTTCCCTGTTTCTGCAACAGCACAAAACGCGCAATATCTTTCTGATCGGCGGCAAAGTCCACCGCCATCGGGTTATCGGAAGAAACGGTATTTAAAATCGTCTGGCCGGGCGATACCGCCGTACCCATCTTTACCTGCGAGATACCGATGGTACCGTCGAAGGGCGCAAAGATGGTAGCATAACGCAGGTCGGTCTCAACCGCCTGTACATTGGCCTTGGCGGCTTCCAGTTGCATTTTCGACGCCTGTAAATCCGCCTGTGCATGTTCTACTATCTGCCGGGCCACAGCATCCTTTTTCTGCAACTCATCATAGCGATCGGCATCCTGCTGCGCTTTGGCCAGGTTGGCTTTGGCCACATTGAGATTGGCTACCGACTGGTCATAACCGGCACGGTATTGCTGTTGGTCGACCGAATACAGTTTCTGTCCTTTCGTCACATGCTGACCATCCTGGAAATAGATACCGGTAATATAACCGGTCACCTGGGGTCGTATCTGCACTTCGTTCAGCGCCACGGTGGTAGCGGGGTATTGATCGTAATATACCGCGATGGCTTTCTGTACCACGGCAGTGATAACCGGTACAGGTGGCGGCGCTTTTTGCTGTGCCGCGGCAGCATCTTTATTGTCTCCGCCGCAGGAGGAGAGCGCTCCTATCAATAAACAACTTAATCCTGTCCAGCCAATAATTCTTTTCATCAGTTAATATTTTATTTTTTTTGCCTGATGGAACCTCGCATCGTCATTATTCACATAAGAAAATTTATACTGCTCGGTTTCATATCAAACGAGATTTACGTTTCTTTAAAACAGTTAATAATGGATATCACCCAATGCCTTCTGAACATCCAGCTTGCTGCTAAGCAACTGGTACAGGGCATTGGCATAGTTGACCTGTGAAGTGCGGAGATCCGATTCCGCTATGATCACATCGAGGTAAGTTTTTATCCCCGCCTTGTATTGTGTCTGGATAATATCATACACTTCCTGCGCCAGCGCAAGATTGTCTTTCAGCACGATATATTCATTGAGGTTGCTTTTGTACGCGGCCATCGCCTGTGCATATTCCGAATTGATGGAAGTCTGAAGAGCGACAATGTCCCAGTCGATCCGCTTCACCTGCAATTCTGCCGCCCGGATATTCTGCACCCGTTTACCTCCCTGGAAAATAGGAAAGGTGAGTTGCAGGCCCGCATAGGAATTGGGATAATTGTTGTTGTACAACTGTCCGAAACTATTGCTCAAAAAGCCGCCCACGTTGTAGGCCCCGAAAGCGGATACCGTCGGAAGATAACTCCAGCGGTTGTATTGCAGGTCGGCCGCCTGCAGGCGCTTGCGCGTTTGAAGCAACTGGAACTCGATCCGGTTATCATATTTTACCGCGGCCGAGGTATCGATAAATATTTCCGTGGCCAGGCGCACACTATCATACAGCAACACGATGTCGTTGCCGCTGGTATAACCCATTTGTTGTTTGAGATACACATAGCGCTCCTTGAGCGTTTCCTCCGCTGTCTTTTTCTCCGCCAGTGAATTATTCAATGAAATAGTGGCACGCTTGTAATCTGTTTTATCAACAATGCCGCCCTCATACTGGTCGCGGGCGTTTTTGAGGCTACCCTTCAACCGGTCGATATCGTCGTTCAGCAGCTCGATTTGTTTAAGACTGAGCAGCACATCGTAAAATGCCTTGCTCACATTGACTACTAAATCTATTTTGGTCTCCGAAGTGGCCTGTTTGTATTGCTTGCGTACATCACCTGCCGTGCGGCTGGCCAGCAGAGCATCCCGGTTGAAGATATTCTGGGTGGCGCTCAGGCCCAGCGTGGACGCATCGGTAGTTCCGGTTTTTACCACTGTGCCGTTGAAATAAGCAGGGGTCAGCTGGAAGTTGTACTGGTAATTGTAATTAAGACCAACCTGGGGATACCAATCCGCCAGCCTGCCCTGGATTTGCCGCTCGGTAATCTGTTCGTCGAGCAGGGATTGCTGCAGGGCCGGCTGGTGTTTGAACGCATATTGAATACAATCTTCCAGCGAAGCCTGTTGCAACAGGGAATCCTTCACCGCCTGCGACCAGGAAGAAAGGGAGGATACCAGCAACAAAAAAGTAAAGCATACAAGGGTATATCTCTTCATAAAAGAATTATAACAATTAATCAAATAACGGCAGGCAATCTGGCAGACGACAACATAAAGGCTTAATAATAAATGTCTTGCAAAGGGTGTGTTAAAAACAGTCTGCGAAGTTAGTGTTAGAAAAACAAAAAAACTAAACAAGTGTTTAATTTCATCCAAGTTAATAGAATTTTAACCCCTCCTCCTTTTTAGATGGATAACTGGCAAAACGTGAGGATGGGTAGCCAAAAAAAGGCCAAAGAAAATCCTGGCCTTTTTTGTATGGAGCAGCAATAATAACACCGCCTATTGGTTCAGCGTGTTCAGTCGTTTGACGTCATATTCGCTCAGCGCCTTGTTGTAAACGCGAATCTCATCCATCACACCATTAAAATAATAGGGATACGTAGTGTTTTCGTATTTGCCGATGAACACATCGTTGCTGTTGGCAGTAAAGACAGCGGTTTGCACCCATATTTTTTTAAGTACTCCATTGATATAATACCTGCACTCATAGCCGTCGTAGGTAAATACCACGTTGTACCACTGACCGGCCTTTATAAAGATAGAGTCGGTATTGATGGTGGTGCCGGGGCCCACGATTAGATTGTCGCCATACCCTGCCTGGAAATACTCCTTTGTCGTGTCGACCGTACTACTGCAGCCGCTAAGCGAACCGAAACGCATGAGATACATGCCATTGGCGCCATCGGTTGGCCCCTTGCCTATAATCTCGTTGTCCGCGCAGGTACCCCTATAAAAGGCATTCACCTTAATAGTGGCTGCCAGCGTGAGGTTGGCAGGATTGAGGCTGGCGCTGTTGGTAATCCGCATATAGGAGGACGCTCCGTCGAACAGGTAAGCGTTATTGGCCCTTCCATCCCTGTCGGTCGTTTTCACAGCATTGTTGAAAACAATAGTATTGTTGTTGCCGCTGCTGTCCTGCAGGCTGCCATTGGTAAAAGTATACCATCCTACAAGCCCTGTCTTCAACCCCAGCAGGCTGTCTGCAACGGTAAGTGTATCCTTGACGGTAACGGTATCCCTGATAGTATTGGTTTTTTTGCAGGCGCTAAACTGGGTGCCGGATGCAAAAAGCAGCAAATAAACCAGCAGGGTGGGAATAATTACTTTCAGGGCTTTCATAATTTTAAAGTTTAAGTTGGAGTAAGTTAAGGGGTATATGTTTTTTTGCGAGCGAAGATATTCTAAATTTATCTGATTTGTCTTTACCCCAAACAGAAACGGTATTTTAGCTACATTCATTGTATGTTAGTAAAAACCTTTGGCAGCGCCGTATACGGTGTGGATGCGATCACGATAACCCTGGAAGTGAACGTGATGGCGGGAAGCGGTTATTACATCGTAGGACTGCCCGACAGCGCCGTAAAGGAAAGTCTCCAGCGCGTGGAAAGCGCCCTCAAAACAAACGGCTATTACATGCCACGCACCAAGCTGGTCG
>DASYCT010000080.1:0-4200 GCA_036500065.1 Chitinophagaceae bacterium
TATACCACCCCGAAGGGGGCCTTTTCCGCTCCTTTTCGCAATAAATCGGCTTATATCATCCTGAAGACAACCGATGTTCGCCCCGCCGCGGGGAGAATACAGGCCAAACAGATCCTGCTGGCCTTCAGGCCCGGCGCCGACGATGCCGAAAAACAACGGCTGGCCAAATTGGCCGATTCTATTTATACGGCCCTGCAGGGCGGCGCTTCCTTTACCGAAATGGTGAACAAATACAGCAACGACAATATCAGCTACCACGCCGCAGGCCTGATGCCCGAATTTGGCGTTGGCAGGTACAATGCCGATTTTGAATCCGCCGTATTCGCCATTCCAAAAGACAGTGCGATAAGCAAACCCATCCTTACAGGTTTCGGTTACCATATCGTAAAGCGTATCAAACGCATACCGGTCAACACCGATAAAAACAATGTCGAAGCCATTGCCCTGCTCCGGCAGTTTGTACAATCCGACAGCCGCATACAATCGTCCCGCGAAATAATGACGCGCCACATCGTTCAGTCCACCCAATACAAGAAGGCCGTTTATAACGAGCACCTGTTATGGATATACGCCGACAGCGTCTGGTACGGCCGCAAGCTGCCCGGGCAGCCCGCTATGAACCAAAAGACCGTGTTGTTTAATTTTTCCAAACAGTCCTATACAGTAGGCGATTTCAGCAAATACCTCGGCGATATAAGAAACATCAGCGAGCTCAACCGTAATAAAACGATGCCGCAACTGTTGCAGCAATTTGCCAACACCATGGCCACCCAGTATTACCGCAATCACCTCGAGGAATACAACAGGGAGTTTGCCGCACAGCTAAAGGAGTTTAAGGAAGGCAACCTGCTCTTCGAAGTAATGCAGCGAAAAGTGTGGGACAAGGCGGCGGCCGACAGTACCGGTTTAAAAAACTACTATTCCGCCAATAAAAGCAAATACTGGTGGCAGCCGAGCGCCGACGTTATCCTGTTCACCTGCAGCGATTCGATGAACGCCGCCAATACAAAGACCGCCTTCCTGAAAAATAAATCCGGCTGGAGAGCCATCGTTCAGAATTCGGATGCTACGGCCCAGGCCGATTCCGGTCGTTTTGAGCTGACACAACTGCCCGTGTCCGTTACCGAACATGCCGCGGCAGGCTATCTTTCCGATGCAGTCAAATCGGCAAACGACAATACCCGGAGTTTTGTGTACGTCATCAAGCTGTACGACCAGCGCAGCCCCCGCAATTTTGAAGAGGCCCGCGGCTTTGTGATCAATGATTACCAGAATTATCTTGAAGAACAATGGATTGCGAGCCTTAAAAAGAAGTATCCCGTTGTAGTAAACGAAGCGGTGTTTAAATCGCTCGTGAAATAACAGGGAAGGTGAGCCGCTTTTGCCAGGCATCAAAGCCCGCGCGCAAAGCGACCCACCTTTCGCGGCAAGGTGGGTCGCTTTGCGCATAGCCCCTGCGCGCCGCAGAAGCGGCTCACCTTATGCAAGGCAGTTCATCCGCTTCATTGCCGCTCCCAAATTTTCCCCGCATTGTAGAGCTTTCCCCACTAAATAAATGTTTCTTCCTATGTCCGTCCTACCCAAACACCCGTAAACCCGGTGGCATGTTTTATGCCTTTATCCAGGAAAATCATGACACATGAAAACAACCATCTTTATTACTACGTGCATTTTATTGGCCTGTGGACTACAGGCGCAGGAAGGAGGGGGTTTGTACCTCAAAGGCGGGTTGAACCTTGCCAACATTTCCACTACGAGCGGCGGACGAATAGACAATGCCAATACACTGGCCAGCTTTCATATCGGTTTTATGGGAGATGTGCCGGTGGGTAAATATTTTGCCGTGCAGCCCGGTCTGCTGTTTACCGGCAAGGGCGCCAAATCACAAACCGGCCAGCCCGGCGATGCGTACTATTACAAGGCCACTTCCAACCCTTATTATATTGAGCTGCCGGTAAACTTTGTAGTTAAAGTCCCGATGGACAAAGGTTCGGCTTTCTTTGTCGGCGCAGGCCCTTACGTGGCTATGGGTGTAGCCGGCAAGAACAAAACGGAAGGAAATTCGGGTCCTGCAAATTTTAGCGGAAGCGACAATATCAAGTTCAGCAACGATGACCCTACCACGTTCAACGAACAGGAAGGCGCAGGACTCGGCATTTTGCGCCGCTTCGATTTTGGGCTGAACGGGACCGCAGGTTTTGAATTGAATGGCTTTCTTATTTCAGCCAACTACGGTTACGGGCTTACCAAAATCAATTCGGTAGCACAGAACGACGATGACAAAAACAAGTATCGCGTGATAAGCCTTTCCGTTGGCTTTAAATTATAATCCGGCCCTTTCCTATACATCGAAGGCCCGGTAATCAACGAATGATTGATTACCGGGCCTTTCTTTATTGATACCCTGCGAGCTTTTTTTATACCAGTTGCTTCACTACATCCCAGATCACTTTTGGCTTACCCAGGGTATAATAATGCAATACCGGCACGCCGAATTTCTTCAACTCCTTGCTTTGCTCTACCAGCCATTCGGTGCCAATCTTTTCCACTTCCAGGTCGGTCTTCGCCTTCATGATCGATTCTGACAGCTCCCGGGGAATATCGACATGGAATATCTTGGGAAGAATATTCAATTGCTTTTTATTGGTCATTGGTTTCAGTCCCGGTATGATGGGAATATCGATGCCATTCGCACGGCAGAGCTTTACAAAGTCAAAGAACTTCTGGTTGTTGAAAAACATCTGCGTCATGATGTATTCCGCACCGGCATCTACCTTCGCCTTGAGATAGCTCATATCCGTTTCCAGGTTGGGCGATTCAAAGTGTTTTTCCGGGTAACCGGCAATGCCCATGCAGAAATTGGTTTTGCCACCGTTTTTTATATCTTCTTCGAGGTAAATACCGTGGTTGAGATTGCCTACCTGCTTTAGTAAATCCAGCGCATAACGGTTGCCATCGGGATGGGGTTCGAAAAACGATTCGTTCTTTGCCGCATCGCCGCGCAGCACCAGCACGTTGTCGATGCCCAGGAAGTTCAGATCTATCAGTGCGTCTTCCGTTTCTCTTTTGGAGAAGCCACCGCAAATAAGATGGGGCACCGCATCTATCTGGTAATGGTTCATGATAGCGGCGCAAATGCCAACCGTTCCGGGACGCTTGCGTACTTCCACTTTTTCAAACGTGCCATCCAGCTTTTTCTTGAACATGCTTTCGCTGCGGTGGTAGGTAACGTTGATAAATGAGGGCTTAAACTCCATCAGGGGGTCCAGGTGGTCATAGATAGCATTGATACCCTTTCCTTTCAGCGGGGGAAGGATTTCAAATGAAACAAGGGTCTCTTTGGCCTGGTTTATATGGTCTATTACTTTCATTGCTTTAATTAACGTGCAAACATATATAAGGAAACAAACATTATCAAACGCAGGCGGGTTTAATTTTATTTGATTTACAGTAAAATAACGCGCTGCCGGGCCTTTATAAAGGCCAAAACCGCTGTGGCAGGCCGGGTGGAAGAATGTTAAAATAGCCGTTCCCCGCTCGTGATTGTAATAGCTATCCGTTATTTTTGCCCAAATCTTTCGAATTGAGCTTAGTTATACATACAAAGGATCTCGTAAAATCATATCGTACCCGTACCGTGGTCAACCACGTTTCGGTAGATGTAAAACAGGGAGAGATCGTAGGGCTGCTCGGTCCCAACGGGGCCGGCAAAACCACTACTTTCTATATGGTGGTAGGGCTTATCCGCCCCGATGAAGGCAATGTGTTCCTGAACGACGAGGATATTACCCGCCAGCCCATGTACAAGCGGGCGCAGATGGGCATCGGCTACCTGCCGCAGGAGACCTCGGTATTTCGCAAATTGAGCGTGGAAGACAATATAAAGGCAGTGCTCGAAATGACCAAACTTACCAAAGCCGAGCAGAAAGACAAGCTGGAAGCCCTGCTGGACGAGTTCCGCCTGCACCATGTGCGCAAAAACAACGGCGACAGCCTGAGCGGGGGCGAAAGAAGACGTACCGAGATAGCCCGTGCCCTGGCCGTAGACCCCAAATTCATCCTTTTGGACGAGCCCTTTGCCGGTGTTGACCCCATCGCGGTGGAAGACATACAGACCGTGGTGGCCCGCTTAAAATACCGCAATATCGGCATCCTGATCACCGATCACAACGTCAACGAAACGCTTTCCATCTGCGACCG
>DASYCT010000081.1:0-3005 GCA_036500065.1 Chitinophagaceae bacterium
ATTGTTCTTTTACAATTTTCCCGTCCTTTACGGTATATACACAGATTTCTTCCAGGCTTTGCCGGCCCATGCCTTTCATGGTAGCGTCTATGATAAGTGAAATGGCGAATTTATTACCCGCAATGACCGGGTCGCTGACAGAACCGCCGTGAATGGCTTCCACCATCTCGTTGAAACGCTCGCCTTTCTTTTTGATGCCGTCCAGGCCTTTTACGCTTTCCATTCCCGGCATCTCTCTCGGTTCAAGGCTTTCGGCGTCATTACTGTATAATTCAGTTTGTGCCTCTTCATATTTTCCCTGGCGGCAGAGGGCTACGAGGCGGCTGGCAATTGCATCGATAGTCATAGCAGATTCTTTAGAAGTAAATAAATAAGTACCGGTACAAAAGTGCAATAATTATGCCCGGGGCGTATTAATTAATTGTGAAGGGATAAAAAAAATACACCGGCAATTATGCCGGTGTATTTTTATATTTTAGGGAGTACGGTATTAATGTACACTTCAAAATCCTTCCTTCCTTTCTTTAGTTCTTACGCTCTACCTTACTCCCATAAAAGCAGGAGCCTAATTTGCGCTGGTGATTACGGGTTCGTCTTTGTAGCTGTAGCTCTTGCTGATTTTATAGGTTTCAGTTTTGTTGTTCTTTTTCGATTTTACTTCAACGTATAAATTGGTATCGCCCATTTCTTCGTTCAGCATGAACTTACGGACGATGTTGGTGCCTTTTGCCTTGGCGGTATACAGTAAAGAGCCGTATTCGTCGCGGATAATGATAAGGAACTCATCTGCGTCGGCGTTAGCCAGGTTCAGTTCAAATACAGGCTGATTTTCTACGTTACCGATAAATTTCAACTCTATAGAAGAAGAAACCGGGGTGGTGTTTTTTACATTGTTTGCCATTGTAGCGGTGCTTGCCAGTGTCAACACGAGTGCCAGCATTCCCAGGGTCTTTGTTACGTTTTTCATGAGTGTGTGTTTATAAAATTTAAAAATTTAATTGCGTGTTTAAGTCGTTTCGGCAGGAATCGTTTTGGTGTGGAAGCAACCGGGAGCAAGCAAAAGGAAGAAAAAGCGCAGTTATAACTGCTTTAGCGATGTACACCTGTTGTAAGTGGTGTGTGTTTCATTTGACAGTACAAACATACAACGGGAATACCCGCTTCAAAAACCAACTAAACGCCTTTTTCAGGATGACAAACATGAGAATTAAAAGTTAAAACCCTTGCTGGTAAAGGGTTTGACCGAACAAGCGTCATGATGCCCAACCCATTGCAGGGGCTAAGAAAAGCAGGAAAAAAATTTGTTTTTCCCTGCTTTCAGCGGTTTTCCGAAGCCGCTATCGTAGAAACCCGGTGGATGAGGAACCTTGTTTCAGAGCTTTATGGGGCTGGCCTGTGCGGGAAAAATAAGCTGTAGCTGCAGGGTATTCAATGCTGCGAGCTGTTTTTTGATGGTCGCCTCCGGGTGGCCGGTAGGTTTCATGTGGGTGATCAGCACGGGCAGCCCTTTCATGGCCTTTGCACCGGCGAGATGGCTTAGTATAGTCATTTCCTGCATCAGCAGTCGCGGGGTCAGGTGCCCGAAAAGCTGCTTTTCCGGCTGTTCATTGGGGTAGGATGTTTCGATAAAGATGCCCTTGATCTGTCCTGCTTTGATAAGGGGAGCGACGGCTTTCCAGAGCATTTGAAGCTTATCGGAATGCTCGGTTTCGTCGGCGCCCGTATCGCCGAGGTATAATATATAAGCCGAATCACGACGCAGCAGGAAGGCGGTGCCCTGGTAGGGCGCTCCGTGGCTCAGGGGGAAGGAGCGTACATACATAGATGTATGGGCAATGGCTGTTTCGCTGTCGGAAGAAAGATAGATATAATGATACTTGCCCAGTGCGGGTTTCTCCCCTTCGTTGGCAAAATTGGCCCAGGCTTCCCAGGTAAAGTATTTGTCCCGCAGGATGTTCAGGCAATACGCCGTGCCATAAATATTCTTGGGTGCGTCATCGGGTGAGTTGATGATAAGCCCCGCCACATGGTCCAGGTGCGCGTGCGAGATAAGGTATCCCTTGATATAATGTTGAAGTACGATGCTTTCGCTGCTGTCAAAAACATGCGCTTCCACGGCCTTGTGCAGACCGTAGTAAATGGTGCCGGCATCGAGACATACATATTCATGGGTACCCGCCGGGGCCAGCATATAAGAGGAAAGATTGCTTTCGTCGATACCACCTTTTACTCCCAGGGGCACGACTGTAAAAGAACTTTTATTCATCGGCTGCGCCCATAGCAAAGGGCCGCAGCATAAAAAACAAAAGCAGCAAAGCACACTGTATTTTGTCATAACCCAAATATACCTACATTGTAGTTACATTGTAAAGTAGTAACACATGCTTGTTATGACCACGCAAAAATTACCCGAATACTGGATGCGCGGGCCGGTGCCCGGTATCACCACCTTGTTACAGCCTGTTGCGCATGCACTGCTGCAGGCGCAGGACGAAATACATAGTATGATGACTGATTTTCCCGATGCGTTGCTATGGAAGCCGCTGGCAGGCCTGGCCTCAGTAGGTTTTCATTTGCAGCACCTGGTCGGCGTACAGGATCGGCTATTTACGTATGCACGCGGAGAAACGCTCAACCCGCAACAATTGAACTACCTGTCCTCGGAAGGAAAACAACCGGAAGGCGCAACGGTGGCCTCACTGCTGGAAGCCTTCGACTGGCAAACCGCTCAATCCATGCTGCAATTAAAAACTACCAGCCCGGAAACACTCCCGGAACCGCGCGTGGTAGGCCGCCTGAAACTGGAATCTACCGTCATCGGTTTGTTGTTCCATGCCGCCGAACATACGATGCGGCATACGGGGCAGTTGCTGGTAACGGAGAAAGCAATAAGAATGTGAGAATGTGGAAATCACATTCCCACATTAATTTACCCGAGCTTTTCCAGCCGGAAATCGATGCGCTTGTCTTTTTTGAAATATTCCAGTATCATCACGGAGCCGGCT
>DASYCT010000082.1:0-19242 GCA_036500065.1 Chitinophagaceae bacterium
TTCAAATTCAGGGAAGTCATCGCAAGACATTTACCGCCGGGCGCTGTATTGCCACCCGTGCCGGTGAAGAAAAAAGCGATAGCCATTAATGACATAAAGCTGACCGGTTTCGGCGGCTTGTTTACCAACCTGCCTGCGCCCGTTTTATCCGCTACTCCCTTATGTTTTGAAGACTTGAACCAGGCCTATGGCCTTGTATTGTACAGGACCACGCTTTCATCGCTGAAGCAGGGTTACCTGAAGATAACAGCGCTCCGCGATTTTGCCGTCGTGTATATCAACGGCAAACAAACGGGTACGCTCGACCGGAGACTGGAACAGGATTCCCTTCTTTTAAACGACATCCCCGAACATGCCATGCTGGATATACTCGTCGAGAACAACGGGCGCATCAACTATGGCCCTTACCTGACCGACAACCGGCAGGGCATCACGCAAAAGGTAACGCTCGGCGGGGAGGAACTGCATCAATGGAAAATGTATGGGCTCCCGTTTGCCAACCTGCAAGGCATCCGCTTCGATGAAAACAAGCCGGGGATACATACCGTGCAACCGGGTTGTTACAAAGGCGCTTTCACGCTCGATGAACCGGGCGATACCTGGCTTGATATGCGGGGATTTGGCAAAGGCTTTGTTTTCCTGAACGGCCATAACCTGGGCCGCTACTGGCAGATAGGCCCGCAGCAAACGCTGTATGTGCCCGCCGTCTGGTTAAAAAAAGGCGTCAACGAAGTAGTCGTGTTCGACCTGCTGAAGCATGGCCATACTTTATTAACTTCATTGTCCGGCCCGGTACTCAATCAACTGGCTGCCGCAAACCAATAGCATGATGCGTATAGTACTTGTTATTTTGTTATTTGTAACCGGTACTGCCTTTAGCCAGGCCCCGCCTGCGCCTTACGGCGTACTGCCCACGAAAGCGCAACTCCACTGGCATGAGATGGGAATGTATTGTATCATTCATTTCGGCGTAGACACCTATACCGATAAGGAATGGGGCTATGGCGACGAAGACCCCGCTATCTTTAACCCGGCTCATTTCGATGCCGCGCAGATAGTCGGCGCGGCCAAAGCGGGCGGATTTAAAGGCGTGGTCATTGTTGCCAAACATCATGATGGCCTTTGTCTCTGGCCTACCCACACCACGGAGCACAATATCCGCAAAAGCCCCTGGCGCAATGGCAAAGGGGATATGATCCGGGAATACCGCGCGGCCTGCGATAAACTGGGAGTGGAACTGGGTTTGTATTGCTCGCCATGGGACAGGAACAACCCGCAGTATGGCACGCCGGAGTACGTAAAAATATACCGCGAACAATTAAAAGAACTATACACCCAATACGGGCCGTTGTTTATTTCATGGCACGACGGGGCCAACGGCGGCGATGGTTATTACGGGGGTGCGAGAGAGGCGCGGAAAATAGACCGCACTTCTTATTATGGATGGGACAGCACCTGGGCGCTGATTCGCGCATGGCAGCCCTCAGCCGTCATATTTGGCGATATAGGGCCCGACATACGCTGGGTGGGTAATGAAGAAGGCCATGCCGGGGAAACCTGCTGGGCTACTTACACCCCCCATGCCCCGGATGAAGGCAAAAAGCCTTCCAATGGTTACAGCAAATACTGGGAAGCTACCGAAGGCACCCGCAATGGCAATTACTGGATGCCGGCCGAATGCGATGTGCCGCTAAGACCCGGTTTCTTTTACCATCATTCGCAGGATGGACAGGTCAAATCGCCGTATACCCTGCTTGATCTTTATTATAAAAGCGTGGGCAGGGGCTGTGATATGGATTTAGGGTTGTGCCCCAACAAGGAAGGCCTGATCAGCAGCGGGGATGTAACCTCATTGCAACAATTCGGCAGCCTGCTAAAGCAGATATTTGCCGTCAACCTCGCCCGGGGAGCTGTCCTCACGGCCAGCAACGTGCGCGGGAAGAACAAGGCGAAATACGGCCCTGCTTTTTTACTGGACAATGATCGCTACAGCTATTGGGCCACCGACGACAGTGTGCTGACCCCTCAACTGACGATTGATTTGAGAAAGAGGCAAACCTTTAACGTGATCAGGTTGCGGGAGAATATCAAACTGGGACAACGCATCAGCTCCTTTGCAGTGGATGCGCTGGAACAGGGGCAATGGAAGGAAATAGCTGCCGCCACCAGCATCGGCGCCAATCGCCTGTTGCGCCTGCCGCAAAACGTTAGCACCAATAAAGTGCGTCTCCGCATTACCGGTTCCGGGGCATGTATCGCCTTAAGCGATATCGGCCTGTTCCGGGAACCTTCCCACCTGACCACCCCGCTTATCACCCGCAATATAGAAGGCGTTGTGACGATAGCAACCACCGCCCCGGTAGCCGGCATACATTATACATTGAATGGCGCAACCCCCACGCTGCAATCCCCTGTCTACTCCAAAGCGTTTCCATTGGAAGCAGGCGGAACAGTAAAAGCGCGTAGTTTTGAAAGCGCGGGACAGGGCAGTGAGACCAGCATGCGGCAGTTTGGCATAGCAAGATACGGCTGGAAAATATCGGGCTTTCCATTGCGCGCGAAACAGGATCAACTGGAAAAGGCTATTGATGAAAACGACGAAACGGTGCTGGATATGGAGGGTGATACACTGACGCCCCCCGTATACCCGCTGGAACTGCTGATCGATATGGGTAAGGAGAAGGCGATAAAGGCGTTCACGTATCTTCCCCGGCAGGATCATAAGACAGCAGGTATGGTGGACCGCTATGTGTATTCCGTCAGCAAAGACGGGCAGGAATGGGAGCAGGTAGCCACCGGTGAGTTTGCGAATATAAAATCCAGTCCCGTGGAACAGGTGACCGCGCTCGCACATGTAGCGCATGCCCGTTATTTTAAATTTTCGGCCCTGCATGTCATCAGTGGTCATGGTATATCGGTGGCCGAGCTGGGTGTGCGGGCTGAATAATCAAGCAATAAAGATGAATAAATTGTCCCGGTATTATTATGTTCGGTATTGTGCCGTAGCGGTCATCGCCTTATTTATCCTTCCCCCGCTCCGGGCGCAGAACGCAACAGCGCCTTTCCGCAATGAGCAGCTTCCCATAGCAACACGGGTGAACGACCTCATCGGCCGTTTGACCCTTGAAGAAAAGATTTCCTTACTGGGCTATAACAGCAAGGCGGTGCCTCGTCTCGGCATCCCTGCCTACAACTGGTGGAACGAAGGATTGCACGGCGTGGCGCGCGCGGGCCTGGCGACGGTCTTCCCGCAGGCCATCGGCATGGCGGCCAGTTTCAATGACAGCCTGCTCCGCGAAGAAGCCGATGTGATTTCAACGGAAGCCCGTGCAAAGTTCAACCTGTCCACTGCACTGGACCATCACCTGCAATACATGGGGCTTACCTTCTGGTCGCCCAATATCAATATCTTCCGTGATCCGCGCTGGGGCAGGGGACAGGAGACATACGGAGAAGATCCTTTTCTTACGGGTCGCATGGGCACCGCTTTTATAAAAGGACTACAGGGTACTGATCCCCGTTATTTAAAGGCAGCTGCCTGCGCCAAGCATTTTGCGGTGCACAGCGGACCGGAAGCGGGAAGACACTCGTTTAATGCCATCGTGGATGAAAAGGATCTGCGGGAAACCTATTTATATGCGTTTAAAAAACTCGTGGATGCCGGTGTGGAATCCGTGATGTGCGCGTATAACCGGGTGAATGGTTCGCCCTGCTGCACCAGCGATGCGCTGCTCAAAAACATCCTGCGCCGTGAATGGAATTTCAAGGGGCATATCGTTACCGACTGTGGCGCACTGGACGATATCTGGCAGTACCATAAGGTGATGAAGGACCGCGTGGAAGTAGCCGCCGCGGCACTGGAAGCGGGGATTGACCTCGACTGCTCAGACCTCCTGCAAACCGATCTTATTAAAGCCTACCAGCAAAAGCTGGTCACTGATGAAGAGATAGATTCTTCCCTGGCCGCCCTGCTGCGTACCCAGTTCAAACTCGGCTTTTATGATGACAAACAACATATACCATTTAGCAAGCTGGGAGCAGAAAGCGTCCACACGGCCGATCATGTTGCATTAGCACGCCGGGCGGCACAGCAAAGCATGGTCCTGTTGAAAAATGATAAGGGCCTATTACCCTTGGATCGCACGAAGTACGGCTCCATCATGGTGCTCGGGCCCAATGCCGGCGCCATGGACCCGCTGGTGGCGAATTATCATGGCATGTCCGGCAATATGGTCAGCTTTGCGGAAGGCATCACCGAAGCGGCGGGGCCGGCCATCGCGGTCCAGTACGACCAGGGCAGTGATTATACCGATACCACGCATTTTGGCGGTATATGGGCTGCCGGTGAAAGCGACATCACAATAGCCGTTATTGGTCTTACGCCCGTGCTGGAAGGGGAGGCGGGGGACGCTTTCCTGGCAGCCAATGGCGGTGACCGGCTTAGCCTGGGCATCCCTGCGGCGCATATAAAGTTATTAAAGGCATTGCGTAAGAAACATAAACCCGTGGTCGTGGTGGTCACTGCCGGCAGCGACATCGATATTGCCGCCATCGAGCCCTATGCCGATGCCATCTTACTGGCCTGGTATCCCGGCGAGCAGGGAGGCAATGCGCTGGCCGATATTCTTTTTGGAAAGGTATCACCCGCCGGCCGCCTGCCGGTGACTTTTTACCAATCGCTGGACGATCTTCCTTCCTATACCAGCTACGAGACAAAGGGCCGCACCTACCGTTATTTTAAAGGCAAGCCGCAATTCCCCTTTGGTTTTGGACTAAGCTATACCGGCTTTGCGTATTCGTGGAAACAACAACCGCCTGCAACGGCCTCGTTAAAAGATACGCTTCGCTTTTCCGCCACGATCAAAAATACCGGGGCGATGGATGGCGACGAAGTTGCACAGGTATACATACAATATCCCTCGGGAGAGCGGATGCCCGTCAAGGAACTAAAAGAATTCAAACGGCTGGAAGTAAAGAAAGGAGCGGATCGGGTGTTTTCCTTTACTATCCCCCTGACCGAATTGCAGAAATGGGATTTACCCACCGGCCACTGGAAGCTATATCCCGGAGAATACAAACTACTTATCGGCGCCAGCTCGGAAGACACACGCCTCGAAGCGACCGTTCGCGTAAAATAGCAGGGGCATAACCCCTGCTACAATTTACAGCTCATAAAAAGCGAAAGGACCTATAAAGATAAACTCTATAGGTCCTTTCATATATCACCTTGCACCAAATCCGAACCTTGACGTTAGTTTCTTTCGGGTAGGTCTATTTTGCCGCCTGGGAGATACTGTTTTTGCTTTTGGCCAGGGTTTTCTTCAATATCTCAACATATCTTTTGGCATCATTGTTTTCAGGGTCCATTTGCAGGAGCTTATCGAAATTATCAATGGCTCCTTCGTAATCTTTTTCTGTATTTGCCTTGTAAGCGGCAATATATCCGTAGGCTTCCACCAGGTGTTTTTTGCTGATTTTGCTGGTCGTATCTTTTGCATACAGGTCAATCAATCCTTTATAATGGAGGATGGCAAGGCCTTTTTCCATCGAGGTGTCGATGGC
Source organism: Chitinophagaceae bacterium (assembly GCA_036500065.1). GTDB lineage: Bacteria > Bacteroidota > Bacteroidia > Chitinophagales > Chitinophagaceae > JACMLD01. The sequence continues at coordinate 5,563 of DASYCT010000082.1, forward strand.
CGCACTGCTTCTTGCCGCCCAGTAATAACCAAACTCTTCGGTTGGATATTTCTGCTCGTACAGGGTGAATAAACTGTCCGCCATCGGGTAGTCTTTTGCAAGATAATCCGCCAGCCCCCAGTTGAACAGGTCTACATTGGACGCATTGATTTTGGCGGCATAATACATGCCGAGCCAGGTGGCTTCGTTTTTATAATCCTTTATCTTTTTATACAGGTTACTGATCTTTTTAAAATAAATCATTTTTTTAGCATCCTCTTTTTCCATCATCGAAGCCCGGGCGTAATAAGCGGCGGCCGAATCTTCTTTCCCGGTCATCGACGCATACAATTCTCCCATTGTTTCAAAGTCTTTGGCGAGGAAGCCGGAATCATTCTGGGACGAGAGATAAGTATTCATATATCCTGTCGCCTTTTCGGGATTTCCCAATTCCTTGTAGCAATAGGCCAGCAGCTTGTACAGGCGAGGCTCTGCATGGGTGCCTTCTTTTTCCATCAACTCGTCGGCGCTTTTCACAGCGGCATCATACTTGCCGGTTGCGTACAACATATCTGTGACGAGGTAATCGTTTTTGACGTCGTAGTCCGAAGCGTCAATGTACTTCTTCAGATAATCCTTCGCCATGTTCACGTCCTTGAAATAATAATGATAATACAGCTCGTACAAGGCAGGAGCGTACAATGAATCATCGTTTACCGCACGGCTGAAGGCCGGGACGTATAATTCAGGATTGTTTTGAGAGGTGTATATTTTGCCGATCTTATATTCCGCCCGGGCATATTTGCCGTTCTTCTCCAATGCCTGCATATAGGCTTTATAAGCATTCCCGCCGTCGGCCAGTTTCCGGTAAGCATCACCCAGCAGCACGTACAGCTCGGGGTTGTTTTTATCCTTTTTGAGGGCTTTACCCAGGAGGTCTATGGCGTAAGTCGCATCACCTTCTTTTACGTCGATGTTGGCGCTTGCTATTTCCTGCAGCACGGCGGGGTCTTTCATCTTTGAATCCTTCAGGGCCAGGTCGAAATAGTACTTTGCACTGTCCGCATTGTTTTGCTTTAGCAGGAGATGTCCATAGACGCTGCGAAGCAGGGGCTGCTCCATTATCCCTGCCGGCGCTTTCGCCAGCGTGTCCTTCAGTTCTTTGTCTTTGTTTTTTTCGAGGTACACCTGCGCCAGCAGGTACCATGCGCCGGCATTGGCGGGCTCAGTTTTCAAAAGACTGTGCAGCGATGTTTCCGCGCTGTTATATCTTTCGTGGTACATCAATTGCCTTATATCGGTCCCAGGCTCTGCAAACAAGGAGCCTGAAATCAAAAATGCAGTTAGCAGCACTGTTACGTGTTTCATTGAGATCGTTTCTTTTATCTTTTTTATTAAATTATTTATTTCAGCCAGGTTAAGGTTCCACCGCCAGTATTTCCAGCTTGGAATCGGCTTTCACTATATCCGTCAGCTGTTTGTTTTGGATAAGGGAAACCCGGGTTTCCGTGTCGGGAGTGACCAGTATCATATCCGCCCTGATTACTTCCGCAAACCGTAAAGCCGCTTTTGCGAGATTGTTACCCGGTATCACTTTGTGCTCTATCGGGCAGTTAAGACCGGATTTTAATAAGCGATAGGTATCGATAAAGGCATAATAGGCATTGGAATCGTTCCGGCCGGGTTCTTCCGTCAGCGTGACCAGGTAGACCCTGGCACGGTATTTCAGAGTCAGCTTTTGCAGTAGTTCTATTTTCCTTTTTGGAACAAACCCGCTTATGGGAAAAACAATCGTTTTGATTTTATTATGAAGCGAACCGGCTTTTAGGGTCAGCACGGGACAGCCCGTTTGTTTTGCCATTTTAGCCGGGAACACCGTATTTAAAAAGCTAAACCAGTTATGATAGTTATGCTTGCCGATGATGATCAGTTGGGGGTTGGTGATTTTGGCCAGTTGAACGATATGGTTGTGTATGTTCTTCCCGTTGAGCAGGTGTATTTCAACCTGCAGATCGGGGCGTGTTTCCCGGATAGCATTCCGCCAGCTTTCCAGTTTTACGGATGCTGTTTCCCTTTCCAGGCCGCCCGGCGAAGCAGAAGCAGGATGGTTGCCGGCACGGGTGGCATGGCTCATGACATGCAGGAGGTGGATGACCGCTTCTCTTTCTTCGATAAGCTCCATTGCTTTTTTTACTGCTATTTCGGTGTTAATCGTAAAATCAACAGGCAGCAATATGTGTTGAAACAGTATATTCATGGTAACGGAACCAGGGTTTCTTTTTAGTATTTCAATGTAAGACGACAGGATTAGCTGACAATTAGAAGGAGATTAGAATTTCATTAGAGTCCTGCCGGAGCCAGCATTGGCAGAAGAATATATGCTGTAATTTGCAGTCGAAGGAAAAATAACATTCATGGAGGAAAGAAAGATTCTTATTGTCGAAGACGAGCAGAAGATTGCCGATACCCTGAAGTTCGGGCTGAACGAAAACGGCTTTTACGTGGAAACGGCTTATGACGGGGATATCGGGCTACAGCTTTTCAATGCGCATGCGTTCGACCTGGTGATCCTGGATATTAACCTGCCGGGTATCAACGGGTACGACCTGTGCAAGAGCATCCGCCGGCACAATGCAAATATTCCCGTTATCATGCTTACTTCCATGAGCACGCTGAACGACAAGATAGTCGGGTATGACTCCGGGGCCGACGATTACCTGGTAAAACCATTTGAATTCAGGGAGCTGTTGTTAAAAATCAGGGCCCTGCTGAAACGGACCCTTGTACAGCATCTTCCCATGGGAAATGTCCTGAAAGCCGCCGACCTGGAAATGAACATGGATAGCAAGGAGGTCACCAGGGGAGGTAAACGGATAAACCTGACGGCAAAGGAATTCCAATTGCTCGAATACCTGTTGCGCAATAAAAACCGCGTGTTGTCAAGGGCGGATATCGCCATTAATGTGTGGGATGTTGATTTTGATACGAATACGAACGTGATAGATGTTTATATAAGCTATGTCAGGAACAAGATCGATAAGAATTTCGAGCAGAAGCTGATACAGACACAGGTGGGCATGGGATATGTATTAAAGGAAAATCAACGTTGATGCCGGTCAGGTTACGGATAACACTACTTTTTGCGCTTATTGTATTGGCCATATTGACACTGGTATGTGGCTCTGTGTATTATTTTTCTTATCAAAACCGGATACGGAACATTACCACCCGCCTCACGAACCGGGCCATCACCACCGCGCGCCTGTTGAGCCAGTCGGAAATATTCGACCGGGCGATGGTAGAGAAAATCGATTCTTCCACGACCGTTGCGCTGCTCGATAAAACCGTGCAGGCCTATGACCACAGGAACAGCAGGATATACACTTACAGCGATAAGCCCGATGATACATTGCAGGTGGACAGCAGCATCCTCGATGAAGCGAGGACGAAGACCAGCCTGTATTTTACTTCCGGGAAAAAAGACGTAATTGCTTACCACGCCATGTATAACAATTACACGGTGGTAATGGTGGTCGGGGGTATCGACGAAGAGGGAAAAGACAAATTGCAACAGTTGCGGCTTATCCTGTTGTTTAGTTTTATCGGGGGCCTGATGATTGCCGTGGCGGGTGGATATTTCTTTTCGGGGGGTCTTGTGCGTCCCATCCGCAAGATAGCCGATGAAGTCAACGAAATTTCCGCAAAAAGTCTTGCGCGCAGGATAAATCCCGGGAAAACCGAGGATGAATGGAATTATCTTTCTTCCACGCTCAACCAGTTGCTCAACCGCCTGCAGGAAAGCTTTGAAGTGCAGGGCAGGTTTATTGCCAATGCTTCCCATGAGCTTTTGACGCCGCTTACCTCCATATCCAGCCAACTGGAAGTGTCGTTGCAGCGCCACCGGGAAGCCGGCCAGTACCGGGAAGTGATGCAATCCATTTACCAGGATGTCCGCCACCTTAGTAAACTTACGCAGACATTGCTCGAATTTGCCAAGGCATCCGGCAACCCCGGAGGGATTGAAATCGACCTGGTAAGAATGGATGAGATCCTGCTTCGCCTGCCGGGCGAGATAGTAAAGCTGAACAACCATCATGCTGTCACACTGATATTTAACAACCTGCCGCCCGAAGAAGAAAAACTGCTCGTGTTCGGCAATGAAGAACTGCTGCTTATAGCGGTCAAGAATATCGTAGTTAATGCCTGCAAATACTCCCCTGATCACAAAGCGAAAGTAACGCTAGATGTCAACCAGAACGAAGTAATCGTCAGCATCAGCGATAAGGGACCCGGCATCCCACAGGACGAGCTGAAGAGCATATTTCAGCCGTTTTACCGGGTGAATATCGATGACGGCGCAGAGGGCTTTGGTTTGGGATTGTCATTGACAAGCCGCATTATTAAATTCCACAAAGGGCATATCTCCGTCGATTCTACTTTAGGACAGGGCACGGTATTCAGCGTAAAGCTGCCTGCAGCGGGTACTGCCGGGGGATTTTAATAAGAAAAATTTCTACTACGTGCTTACCATAATGCAAATGATTTCTTAAAATAAAGCCTCTAACGGATTTCTAACCTTTTTTTAATTAGAAACTAACCTGCGGCGCCTAGATTTAGCAAAAGCAAAATGCTATGAACGCGTCCATAAAAAATATCCTTGTCATCACCGATTTTACTTCCGACAGAAGAACGGTGATCAGAAAAGCAGCTTCCGGGATTGTAAACACGGAAGGAATGGTTGTTCACCTGCTCTACGTGGTAAAAACATGGAATCCTTTTTCCCGCACGGAATTAAGACCTCCTTTCAGAGGGTTATTAAAAGGAGATATCGAGACCTATGTGAGGATAATAACTATGTTGAGTGAGTGGAAGAATGATATAGAGGAGGTTTGCCCGGGGTCGGAAGTAGTCATCCATATCAGGAAAAGCTTCCGGGTTATCCCGGGGATCTTGCGTTCGGCGAAACGGATAAATCCCGACATAGCCATTATCGCCAAAGATCCGGACAACCCTTTTTTATCATTTATGAACAGTTTTTCACCCGGTCTGCTGGCAAGGAAACTGCCCTGCAGGGCCATCATCATAGGGGCCGGTTTACGGCAGCATACATTCAGGCCGCTCAGGAGCCTGCAATTCCCTTTACTGCATAATGAAAACTAAGATGCCGGGACTATTCGATTTTATTGGCCGGGGCCTGTAACAGCTTAAATAACTCGTCGAGTTTCGGCGCGAGGATAATATCGGTTCTCCGGTTTAAGGCCCTTCCTTCGGGCGTACTGTTGGCCTGGACGGGGTCATACTGGCTATGCCCCGAAGCAATTACCCGTTCGGGATTTACATGGTAATCTGCTGTAAGTATCCGTACGATCGAAGCGGCCCGGGCAAGGCTAAGGTCCCAGTTGTCCTGGTATTTGCCGCGGATAGGAATAGAATCCGTATGTCCTTCGATGTCTACCGTAATATCCGGGTTTGTGTTCAACACTTCCGCGAGTTTGCCCAGGGCCTCTTTTCCTTTTGGATTGACGACGGCGCTCCCGGAGGGAAACAATAAATTTTCCTGCAGGCTCACGTATACCTTGCCATTTTTAACGGCTACGGATAATTCATTTGATTTAAAACCTCCCAGGGCATCGGCCATCTTCCGGCGGATGTCTTCGACGGCTTTCTTTTGCTGGTCCAGCAGGGCCTGCAACTGCGCCAGCTTTTTTTGCTGGTTGAGCAGTTCCTGCCCGCTTTTGCTGAGCAGGGATTGTTTGGCCTGTGTTTCATTCAGCAGGCGGCCGTTTTTATCATTGAGATCGGCCAGTTGCTGTGAAAGTTTATCTATTTGTTGTTTTTGTTCGCTGATTGCCTGCTGGCCGGATTCAATCGCCTTTTTCTGCTCGGCCAGTTGTTGATTCAATTGCGTGATGTTGGTTTGTAAATCACGTACCTGCCAGGCAAGCCGGGCGCTGTCGCTCCTGGCAGCTTGCAGTGCCTGTTGTGATGCCTTGAGCTGGCTGGTGGGGACACAGCCGTTTAAAAGAAACAGGGCTATGATAATTGCGCAGGCAGGGTTGTTCAATTTTCTCATGAGTCTTATTTGGGTAAATATATTGTATTACATGATGCAACCAAATATATCTATACCGGTTTAAAACCGTATTGGAATGGGATTAGAAAGTGGTTAGAACAAGGGCGCCCTATATGCCGTGTTTTTCATCCGGGATAATTTCTTTAAAATTTAATTAACAGAATTTCGGGAACGCGAAGCCCATAAAACGCGTTATAAATAATGCAACAACGTTTTACTAACACAATAAATTAAATCATGAACATGAAATCGAATAGTAAGGCAATTATTATCGGTGCGTTTGCCGTCATCGGGAGTTGCCTGTTACTGGCCAATGGAAAAAAGAGTTACAACAGCGTGCTGGATGAAGCCAGGACGCCGATTGTTAAAACAGCCTACACGGAAACGGCCACGCAGCCCATCGATTTTGAAAAAGCTGCTTCTGCTGCTGTTCCGTCGGTCGTACATATCAAGACGACGACGAAATTCAAACAGGTAGCGGGCAGGCGCGGACAGGGGCAGGACGAGAATCCTTTCGGGGATATGTTCGGCGGCGACCTGTTTAAACGCTTTTTCGGGGATGGTGCAGGCGGCAATGGGAGATCATTCCAGGAGCCTGATCAGCGTGCATCGGGTTCTGGCGTAATCATCAGTTCGGACGGGTATATCGTTACCAACAACCACGTAGTAAACGGCGCCACTGAAATTGTCGTTACATTGAACAACCGGAAGAACTATGTCGCCAAAGTAATCGGCACGGATGCCAACACCGATATGGCGTTGATAAAGATCGACGGCAAAGATTTGCCTGTTATGGCAATCGGTAACTCGGATGATGTGAAGCTCGGTCAATGGGTGCTGGCCATCGGCTACCCGCTGAACCTCGACGTTACGGTCACACAGGGCATAGTAAGTGCCAAAGCAAGAAATATAGGTATCAACACGCAGGCCAGTGCGCCGGTGGAGTCCTTTATTCAAACAGATGCAGCCGTAAACCCCGGCAGCAGCGGTGGCGCTCTTGTGAATACCAATGGTGAACTGATCGCTATTAATTCGGCCATAGCATCGCCTACCGGTTCTTTTGCCGGCTATGCTTATGCCGTTCCTTCCAACCTGATGAAAAAAGTAATTGCCGATATTATGAAATACGGTTCCGTGCAAAGAGGTTATCTCGGTATCAGCATGGCCCCGGAAGGCCTGGAAGATGCAAAGAAAAAGGAACTGGGCATCAATAACGATATTGATGGCGTATTCGTCATAGAAGTTGATCCCAAAGGTGCTGCCGGTGAAGCGGGTATTAAGAAGGGAGACGTTATTGTTAAGATCAATGATATTGCCGTTAGCTCGGACGCACAACTGGCCGAACTCATTGCCCGCCAGAAACCGGGAGATAAGGTAAAAATATCCTATATGCGCAACGGCTCGGAACAAAATACGGACGCTGTACTGAAAAATAAATTGGGGACATTCGCCAGCATGCAATCTGCCGCTGTGGAATCACTGGGTGCTTCCTTTTCCAATCTTAGCAGCGAAGATGCTTCGAAGATGGGTATTGACGGCGGTGTCGTAGTCAATGATATTCACGAAGGTGTTCTTGGCAACCAGACAAATATGCGTCCCGGGTTCGTCATCACAAGGGTAGGGGATATTCGTGTGAAAAATGTAGATGAACTGAAAGATGCCCTGGGCAGGCAAAACAGTAATTTCCAGATAGAAGGTGTTTACCCGGGTAGCAAGGAAATATATTATTACGGTATCAATGATTTCAAAAAATAGTATTCTTTAAGAAGATAAGACCTGGTTTTCGTATGCTCAGAATAAGGCCCTTGCCCCGCGATGCGGGGAAGGGCTTTTTTAGGTTTTTGAAGGGCAGTGGCTTAGTTTTGTTTGTATGAGGCATTTCGTTCTTACCTGTTGTTTTGCAGTAGTATTGTCGGCGGCTTTTACGCAGCCCGTGTACCTGCATGGCCGCCTGGAAGTAAACGGCACACAATTGCAGGATAAAAACGGTCAACCCTATGCATTGCATGGCATGAGCCTGGGCTGGAGTTGCTTTCATCCGCGTTTTTATACCGCGGGCACAGTGGACTGGTTGTACAAAGACTGGAATTGTTCGGTGATCCGGGCCGCCATGGGCGTAGAACCTAAAGGTGGGTACAAGGACGACCCGGCGGGTTCCACTGCCAAAATCGAAGCAGTGGTAGAGGGAGCGATTAAATCCGGTATTTATGTTATTATCGACTGGCACAGTCATCATGTCAACCTGCAGGAAGCCAAAGAATTTTTTGGTAAGATGGCGGCGAAGTATGGCAACTATCCGAATATCATTTACGAACTTTTCAACGAACCTGCAGTAGCCGGTTGGCCCGGGATAAAAGCGTATGCGGAAGAAGTCATTAAAGTCATCCGGGAGAAAGACCCGGAGAATATTATACTGGTCGGCTGTCCTAAATGGGACCAGGAATTGCAATGGCCTGCCGCGGACCCTATAAAGGGATATAAGAACCTTATGTACACCATGCATTTTTACGCGGGTACGCATAAACAATGGTTGCGCGACAGGACAGACGCGGCGATTAAAGCAGGGTTGCCGGTGTTTATTTCCGAGTCGGCTGGTATGGCTTCCGATGGCGATGGACCGATTGACGGGCAGGAATGGCAGAAGTATGTCGACTGGATTAACCGGGATAACCTGAGTTGGATTACCTGGTCCGTGTCGGATAAAAATGAGACCTGCTCTGTATTAAACACTACGGCGTCATCCACCGGCAACTGGAAAGACAGTGATATAAAAGAATCGGGTCTCAAAACAAGAGCTTATCTGAAAGCGTACCCGCCTGTCGGCAAAGCCCCGCAAGCTCCACTGTCCATCATCTTCGATACTGATATGGGGCCGGATTACGATGATGTAGGGGCGATAACGTTGTTACATGCTTTTGCCGATGAGGGGAAAGTGAATATCCTGGCAACGATGGCAAGTACAAAATATGAGCATGTTGCCGCCGTGCTGGATGTATTGAATACGTATTTCGGAAGGCCGGGCGTCCCGATTGGGGTGCCTCGTGGAAAGGCATTGGAATTAAAGGATTGGCAACATTGGACGGATACCCTGGTCGCGAAATACCCGCATGCCATCAAAACTAATTCCGATGTGCCCGATGCTGTTGCTCTCTACCGCAAAATCCTGGCACAGCAGCCCGATCAAAGCGTCACACTGGTAACGGTGGGTTTCCTGACCAACCTTTCCGGCTTGTTGCAATCGGGCGGGGATGAATATTCTCCCTTGACAGGGAAAGCGCTGGCCAGGCAAAAAGTGAAAAACCTGGTGTGTATGGCCGGGAGGTTCCCTTCAGGATACGAATTTAACATGGACAAGGATATTGCCGCCTCCCGGTATGTATTTGACAACTGGGAGACACCGGTATTATTCAGCGGGTTTGAAATCGGGGAGAAAATCAAATGCGGGCTGCCGCTCATTCATAATGAACGTATCCGTAACAGCCCGGTGAAAGATGTATTCCGTATTTCCATTCCGCTGGCGCCAGAAGACAGTGCAGGAAGAAAAAGCTGGGATGAGACGGCGGTGCTGGTCGCCGTGAATGGCCCTGAGCCCTTTTATACAGTAGAAAATGGAAAAGTCGTTCTTGCAGACGATGGCAAGGTCAGTTGGAACCCCGGTAATGGGTCTCAGCATTACCTCGTAGCAAAAATGCCTGCCCCTGTTGTACAAAAACTGATAGATGAAATGATCATGCATCAACCCGGGAGCGTTGAACATTATTAGAATGTCCCGGTGCTATAAGCCTTCTTTCAAACTATTTTTCAACTGGCTAAGGTATTCGCTTACGGAGCCGGCGCTCCCCGATTCGGGATATTGAACAGCGCAGTTCTGGCGGATATAATCTTTTACGTCGGCCATTTGCCATATAGCGCCGCCGGTCATGGCGGGATAATTCTTTTTAAACCGGGTCATTTCTGCTTTGATTTCAGCGGGTGTCTTGCTGTTATGGGAGGTAGTACAGGTGCTAAACGACCCGCGGCAAAGAAATACCGGGTAGATCGGAATGCCGGTGGCCAGCTTATAAAGCGTGCTGTTTGCCCCCGTACCGGTTGTTATCCCGGGAATGGTTTTTGCTTCATCCGACCAGTCCTGTATAAAATCAAATGTATTCGGCGGCTGGTTAATCCACCTGCCTTCGAGCAGGATCTCGATGCGTGTAACGGAACCGGGCCGTTGTTTTAAAGAAGCCACGCGTGCGGGCCATTCTTTATTGCCGGTATAATGGCCGTCGTGAATGATGGGGTTTTTGCCGTCGTCGCCGGAATAGACATCCCCGTTGGCGTGTATATAAAAGCTCGACAGGATAACGGTAGTAAAACCGGATTCCTTTAATTGCCTGAAAGTGGAATCGTCACCGGGGTACATTCCACGCCCGAAGAGGGTCAGCCGGGGGCCGGGAGACAGGGAAAAAAAGATACCGGATGCCAGTAAGTGCAAAGACAGTAGAAGTGGTTTCACAGTATGGTGTTTGTTAGTCAGCCGAAATTAAGGAAAATAGCTTTGTGACGGCCGCCTGCATCCCCGAAACAGCGCCCAGCAAAGGATTGGACAGGAGCAGGTGGCAAATATTCCCCAAAGATGGCTTAAGAAGATTTAAATTGCAGCAGCCTCTTATTTGCAGGGTTTTTTATATTAATTTACTGGTTAAAGTCAGCTAAAAAGTAAGTCTAATGGAATGTTTATTGATAGACGATGACCTGGATGACCAGGAAGTATTTCTGCTATCCTTAAAAATTGTCAATGCTGATATCAGGTGCTTCACCGCCAACGATGGCGTCGAGGCATTGAAATTGTTGGAAAGCGATAATAGCATTATACCAAAGTATATTTTCATCGATGTCAATATGCCCAAAATGGGCGGCCTTGAATGCCTCCAAAGAATAAAAGAACTTCCGCGTTTAAACAGGAGCAAAGTTTTTATGTATTCAACGACTTCGGAAAAAAGGGTTTTGGAAAAAAGCAAAGAACTGGGCGCGGATGATTTTTTGGTTAAGCCAACCAGCCCGGCCAGGCTACGGGAGATGCTGTCTGCTATTATAGGGCATTGATCTGTTAATCATCACTTATTGAGATAGCCATGCGGCCAATTGAGATATATAAAGCATTGGACTTTAAGAAAATAAATTATAATGGATGTAAAATCAAGAAATAATAGCCATCTGTACCGGAAAATAATAGAGGAGATAGAAGATTACGCTATTATCTTATTGGATAAAGGTGGGTTTATACAGAACTGGAACAAAGGAGCGGAAAAGATTAAACAGTATAAAGAGGAAGAAGTCATAGGAAAACATTTCAGCATTTTCTATTTGCAGGAAGACCTTGATATTGATCTGCCCGGGAAATTGATGAAGGAGGCTGAAAAATCAGGTAAAGCCGTGCAGGAAGGCTGGAGAAAAAGAAAGGATGGAAGTAAGTTTTGGGGCAGTATAACCATTACAACCATCCACGACGATGACAACAAGGTTATTGGTTTTTCCAAGGTAACAAGGGACCTCACGGACAGGAAATTTTCAGAAGATAAGTTAAAAATGAGTGAAGAGCGGCATCACCAGATGATCGCGGAAGTGCAGGATTATGCCATCATCCTGCTGGACGAGCATGGGATCATTCGCAATTGGAACGCCGGAGCCGAATATATCAAGGGATATAGTAGTAGCGAAGCCATCGGAAAATCATTTGAGATATTTTATCCTACGGAGGATCGGGAACAAAAACTGCCCATGATATTATTGCAGGAAGCGAAAGAAAAAGGTAAAGCAGTTCATGAGGGATGGCGTTTGCGAAAGGACGGTTCCAGGTTTTGGGGGACCATTGTCATTACTGCCTTGCATGGCAAAACCGGTGAAATCATAGGGTTCTCAAAAGTTACGCGTGACCTGACGCAGCAAAAAATGGCCGACATGCAGTTGCTTTCCTACATGGCTGAGCTTGAAATACAGAACAGTGAACTGGAGCAATTTGCCTACGTAGCCTCTCATGATCTCCAGGAGCCGCTCCGGAAAATCCAAACATTTGCGGAATTAATCCAGGAGAACTATAACAATGAGGCGTTTGTCCGGAGATATTTTCACAAACTGGATTTATCAGCCAAGCGAATGTCGGAACTCGTGCGCTCGTTATTAAATTACAGCCGGCTTGCCAAGGATAAATCAGAGATTATCAAGGTAGACCTGAACGCCATCCTGGCCGAAATAAAGGTGGATTTTGAACTGTTGCTCGGGGAAAAGAATGCTACCATTACCAGCGAAACGCTTCCCACCGTAAGAGGCAATTATACGCAACTGGGGCAATTATTTTCAAATCTTATCAGTAATTCGTTAAAATTCTCAAAAGGCAGCTCACTTATCAGGATAAGTTCTGTACTGGTCAGAAAAAATCAAATAAAAGACGCACCGGCATCATTGCCTGAAAAGAGTTACTGGCAAATAGATTTTATTGATAATGGGATCGGGTTTGAGCAACAGTATGACAAAATAATATTCTCATTGTTTCAACGACTTCACGGAAAGCAGGACTATCCCGGAACGGGCATTGGACTGGCTTTGTGTAAAAAGATTGTTGAAAATCACAATGGCATGATTACCGCCACCGGGGAAATGGGTATCGGCGCAACGTTTAGCGTTTATCTTCCGGCTTAATAAATTAGTAATGGCGGCCCGGGCGATCTGCTCCGGGGGAACATCCTTTGCTAACTGTTAAAATAATTGTATGCCCTGAAAAAATACCCTTTACCCAGGGCTGTTTTCTTACCCAGGTACAGTTCGCGGGTTGTGGAAATGGTGATATTGTCATCTCCAACACCTACCAACAGCATATCAGCATCGTTCCAGTGGCCGGGACCTGCTATTTGGGAATAGGCGGCCGATCTATCCAATTCATACAGGACACCTTCCCACTGGGTTTTGGCTCCTTTGGGTGAATGATCTATATCGCCACCAACACGCCAACTGTTCGCTATGCCGGGAGCCCATTTTTGATAATTACCACCTCCCTGGTTACATATATTTAAAACCATAGGCCTTTCAGTATTTAAAATAGCTTTGGCTACTTCAGTAAATTCTCTTTTATAGGCGGGTTCTGAACGATCAGCGGCGAAGTTTACATCTACCTTAATATAGTCGAAACCCCATTCTGCAAAGGTTTTCATATCCTGTTCGTAATAGCCTCCGCTGGCTAGTGTAGGATAGGTTGTTTTTATACCGATATTGGTATAAATACCTGCTTTCAGGCCTTTACTATGCAGGTAACCGGCCAAAGCCTTCATTCCATGCGGAAACTTTGCAGAATCTATTATGATTTGCCCTTTATCATCTCTTCCGGTACTCCAAAAATCGTCAATATTGATGTAAGTATACCCGGCTTCCTTTAAACCACTGGCTACAATAGCTTCTGCAGTTTGCCTGATTACTTCTTCTGTCGGATTCTTTTTGAAGGTATTCCAGCTACTCCATCCCATGGGTGGCGTGCGTGCTAACCCGTTGTTCAGGCTATCTGGTTTTTGCCCAAAGCAATTGATGCAGACAAATATGACGAAAGGAATAAAGCAACTAAAAATCCTGGTTGTCATTAATCAAATATATAGATA
>DASYCT010000083.1:0-3163 GCA_036500065.1 Chitinophagaceae bacterium
ATGCTTGGTCTTGCAGACGGGATGGGAAAAGCAAAGTTCCTTATTCCCGTGCTATTGCTTATGATGAATTTTGGATTGGCGGGCTATAAATATTTTGTTGTGTTTAATAATTACAAGGACCGCGACCCCAGTGCACTGAACAACTGGATGGATAAGGCGGTACGGCGGGGATCAAAAGTAGTTGCCGACGATAAATATTATTATGCCGTAATAAAAGGCGGGTTGCAGTTTCAATACCTATTACGTGGAGGAACCGATGAGGAAAGAGCTGTTTATCACAACGAACAGTGGAAAGCGGATTATTTACTGACAGGCGATACCAGCAGCGCCGTATTTAGCACATATAGGAAGTATGCTAAGCTGGCCCTGCTGGAGGAGTACAAGCCCAGTGCCAACGGTGCAACTGATGTACAGGATGTAACGGGATCATACCATGGTTTTTTATTCCGATTTTTGCGATAACATTTAAATTTAACCATTAAAATAGAACAACTAATGTCAAAAGTTGCACTGGTAACAGGTATTACGGGCCAGGATGGGGCTTACCTTGCGGATCTTCTGTTGAAAAAAGGCTATATGGTACATGGTATAAAAAGAAGAAGCTCTTTGTTTAATACAGAGCGGATCGACCACTTGTACCAGGACCCCCATGAAAAGCACGTACACCTTAAACTGCATTATGGTGATCTTACCGACTCGACTAACCTGATCAGGATTATACAGGAAGTACAGCCGGATGAAATTTATAACCTCGCTGCCATGAGCCATGTGGCCGTAAGTTTTGAAACCCCCGAATATACAGCCAATGCCGACGGTATCGGCACCCTGCGTATATTGGAAGCCGTGCGCCTGCTGGGACTGACCAAAAAAACAAAAATATACCAGGCTTCTACCTCCGAACTGTACGGACTGGTACAGGAAGTACCTCAATCGGAAAGAACGCCTTTTTACCCGCGCTCTCCCTATGCGGTGGCCAAATTGTATGCTTACTGGATCACCGTCAACTATCGGGAGGCCTATGGCATGTACGCCGTCAACGGTATATTGTTCAACCATGAATCACCGCTGCGGGGAGAGACTTTTGTGACAAGAAAGATTACCCGGGGCGTGGCGAAGATTGCGCTTGGGCTACAGGACAAGATCTATCTCGGTAATATGGACGCACAGCGAGACTGGGGCCATGCTAAGGATTACGTCGAAGCGATGTACCTGATCCTGCAGCAGGAAAAGCCGGAGGATTACGTAATTGCGACCGGTGTAACAACGGCGGTAAGGGAGTTTGTACGCATGGCATTTAAAGAGGCAGGCATAGAAGTTGAATTCAAGGGAAAGAAGGACAAGGAGGTAGGTATTGTAAAGTCCGTCACCGATCCTTCCGTGAAAATAGCGATTGGCCAGGAAGTCGTTGCTGTAGACCCAAGATATTACCGTCCTACGGAAGTTGACCTGCTCATTGGCGATCCCAACAAATCGAAAACACAGCTGGGTTGGAAACCGAAATATGATTTGCCGATGCTGGTGCAGGAAATGGTACAAAGTGATCTTGATTTGTTTAAAAGAGAAAAACTACTGCACGAGTCGGGGTTCCGGATCAAAAATCAGTATGAATAACCCGGTAGCGCAAATAACCTTATACTATGCTGGTCACTGATAAAATATATGTAGCGGGCCATAAAGGGATGGTTGGCTCAGCCATTGTGCGAAAGCTGAAAAAAGAAGGGTTCAATAACCTGGTAGTGCGCAACTCGAAAGAGCTCGACCTGCGCAACCAGCAGCAGGTGGATGATTTCTTTGCAAAAGAAAAGCCGGGTTATGTTTTCCTTGCTGCCGCAAAAGTGGGCGGCATCGTGGCGAATAATACCTACCGGGCGGATTTTTTGTATGAAAACCTTATGATACAAAGCAATGTCATACATGCTTCTTATGTCAATAAGATTCAAAAACTTATGTTCCTCGGCTCTTCCTGTATTTACCCCAGGCTGGCGCCGCAACCCCTGAAAGAAGAATACCTGCTTACCGGCGTGCTCGAGGATACCAACGAACCTTATGCCATTGCAAAAATAGCCGGCATCAAACTCTGTGATTCCTACCGGAGGCAATACGGCTGCAACTATGTATCGGTGATGCCTACCAGCCTGTACGGGGCCAACGACAATTATGATCTGAACAATTCGCATGTACTTCCCGCATTTATCCGGAAATTTCACGAGGCGAAATTGCGAAACGAACCTTCCGTAGCTATCTGGGGCACGGGTACGCCAAGAAGGGAATTTCTGTTTGCAGACGACCTCGCCGATGCCTGCTATTATCTCATGCAGCAATTCAATGAAGCCGGTTTTATTAATATCGGTGTAGGCGAAGATATTTCCATCAAAGACCTGGCATTGCTTGTAAAGGGAATCGTAGGGTATACCGGCGATATTGTGTATGACCATTCAAAGCCGGACGGCACACCGCGCAAGCTGATGGATGTAACCCGGCTCAATGCACTTGGCTGGAAGGCAGGCACGCACCTCGAAGATGGTATACGACAGGCCTACGATGATTTTATAAAAACATATTATCCGCTTAACCTCCAGGAAACGCTGCTGAAATAACTTAGGGCCCACATGTTCTCCATTTTCAAAAAGAAATATCCATCTATACCGGTAAATTTCAGTGTGCTGAAAACCGATATGCATTCTCACCTGCTGCCGGGTATCGATGACGGCTCACCTGATATGGCGACTTCGCTGGAGCTAAAAAAGGGACTGGAGGACCTGGGATACCAGCAATTTATCACTACCCCCCATATCATGTGGGATATGTACAAAAACACCCCTGCTACCGTTGGCGGGGCCCTGCAGCAGTTGAAACAGGAGCCAGGTCAGCAAAATATACGGGCGGCGGCCGAGTATTTCATGGACGGTCATTTCGACGAACTGCTTGATACGGACCAGCCCCTGCTTACGCTAAGCGGGAAAAAGGTGCTGGTTGAGTTTTCCTTTGTATCGCCCCCCCTGAACCTGAAAGAAAAGCTGTTCAACCTCCAGATAAAGGGCTATCAACCCATACTGGCCCACCCGGAGCGGTACAGCTTTTTCGCCGCCGGCAAAACGGCCTACGACGATATGAGAACCCAGGGCTGCCTTTTTCAGCTCAATCTTCTTTCCCTTGCCGGTTA
>DASYCT010000084.1:0-12352 GCA_036500065.1 Chitinophagaceae bacterium
GATGAAAACATCATTTATAGCTGGATGAGAAACCGTAATACAGTAGAATTTCTTGGTATATGGGAGCAACTCTATAACAACGGTTTTAAAGGTAACGAATTCGTTACCTTTAAAATGCAGGCAGGGTTGAACAACTTTAACCTCACGCCCCGCAAATGGATCGAAAATACCAACGCTATCGGTATCATCTCCAAACCCGGTCGCTACGGCGGCGGCACTTACGCCCACAAAGACATCGCCTTCGAATTTGGCAGTTGGCTGAGCGCCGAATTCAAGCTCTACCTGATCAAGGAATTCCAACGCCTCAAAGAGGAAGAAAGCAAAAGCCTGCAGTCGGAGTGGAGCCTGCGACGCACCCTTGCCAAAATCAACTATCGCATTCATACGGACGCGGTAAAGGACACGCTGATCCCCCCGGAAATCACCCGGCAGCAAACCGGGGTCATCTATGCCAGCGAAGCCGATCTGCTCAACATAGCCCTTTTCGGCCAGACAGCGGCCGAGTGGAAAAAAGCCCACCCGCAAACACCGGGAAATATCCGGGATGAAGCAACGCTGGAACAACTGGTGATACTTACGAACCTGGAGAGCATCAATTCAGTTTTCATACGCCAGGAGCTCACGCAACCTGACCGGTTAAGAAAACTCAATGAAATAGCCATTTCCCAGATGCGCTCCCTGCTGTCGGCCAACACAATCAAACAACTAAAATGAAAAACCACCGCATTTACGGAGACGAAAGATCCGGTACCCCTAAACCCCTCGAATTCGAGGGGTTTAAAATTTGATTCCGTCCTTAACCTCTTTATCAAACCATTCCTTCCTCTTATTTTTGCAGCCAGACTGATACAGAACGATATGGACGATTATACGATTTATGTGAACCAGGTGGAGGAATGGCAGATGGTGAGCGATACCAATGCACTGGATGCTCTTTTCCAAAAAGCAAAACGCATCCTGGTAGGAGGCGGTACGGTAGCACTGGTGCGGAAAAACGGTCCCGGCCGCCATGATAAATTCGATGAGATTTCCACGCTGGAAGATTTGGAGGTCTACCGTAAAAACGTTTACAAGCATTTATAGCCGCCGCAACCGGATTTGGCGTAACTTTCTGAAAGCAACAGCATGCAAAAAACGTTTAAATATACAAACGGAGAGGTAACCATCGTATGGAAGCCTGATACGTGCACGCATTCCACCCACTGCTGGAAGGGCCTGCGCGAAGTGTTTGACCCTACCCGACGGCCCTGGATAACGCCCGAGGCATCGACCACCGAAAAGATCATCGCCCAGGTCCGCCAATGCCCGAGCGGCGCCCTTGGCTATTTTATGAATGCCGAAGGGGAAGACTCCACCGCAACCGATCAGTCGGATGTGCCTACCATATAAAAAATGAGGATAATACCCGCCAGCATTAACAGGAACAGGGCGGTATAATGTATGCGCAGAAAGCGTTTTTCCCGCTGCTCCTCTTCTTTCATGCGCGCTCTTCCAAACAGGACAAACGTAACTATCGCCGTGATGCCGCAGGCAATCACAATGGCTATGAGGAAGTTTACCAGCAAATCAGCTTTTTTTAGATGATGTGTACCCATTTTTCAACAGCCATTGCAGCACTTTGTCGCGATGATCGCCCTGTACGATTACTTCCCCGTCTTTGGCCGAGCCTCCCGTACCGCAATGGTTCTTCAATTTTTTACCCAGGTCCTCCCGGTCTTCGTTCGTACCGATAAATCCTTCTATCAATGTCACCGCTTTCCCGGCGCGGTGTTTGGTCTCCAGCCGCACCCGAAGCCGCTGTTGCGCAGGCGGCAGCGTATCTGCCTGTTCCTTTTCTTCTTCAAACGAAAAATTCGGGTCGGTACTAAAAACGAAGCCCCTGCTGTCGGGTTTATTTTTTTTAGCCATAAGTTAGTTTTTTGAGCAGCTTACACAATTACTGCCTTCAAACTCAGATCCAGGCTCCTTGCCTGGTGAATAAGGGCGCCGATACTGATATAGTCTACTCCTGTTTTAGCATAGGCTTCCAGGTTGTCGAGGTTAATGCCGCCGCTGGCTTCGGTTTCTACCTGTCCTTTAATAAGCGCCAGGGCCTGCTCCAACTGTGTCGGTGTAAAGTTATCCAACATGATGCGATCCACCTTGCCGGTCGCCATCGCCCGTTTTACATCGTCCAGGCTTCTTGTCTCTACTTCTATCTTCAGGCCTGGTTTTACCGTTTGCGTGTATTGATACGCCCGGTCGATGGCGGTCTCAATGCCGCCGCAATAGTCGATATGATTGTCCTTCAGCATAATCATATCGTAGAGCCCCATGCGGTGGTTGATGCCTCCGCCGATGCGCACGGCTTCTTTTTCGAGCAGGCGGAAATTGGGTGTTGTCTTTCTTGTGTCGAGCAGCCTGGTTTTATAACCGGCGAGTTTCCGGCTATACTGCCGTGTAAGCGTAGCGATACCGCTCATGCGCTGCATACAGTTTAATATCAGCCGCTCGCATTGTAATATGGTATAAACGGAGGCTTCCAGTTCGAAGGCGGTTTCACCGGGTTGCATTGCATCGCCATCTTTTTTAAGCGGGGTAAACAGCGCAGAAGGCTGCTTGCAGGCAATTATTTCCCGGGCGATATCCACCCCCGCGAGTATACCTTCCTGCTTGATTTTTAATACGGCCCTTCCTTTTGCATCGGCGGGGATGGATGACAAGGTAGAGTGATCCCCATCACCGATATCTTCTTTTAAAGCGGCCGTAATTAATATATGGAGCTGTTCGTGAAACGTGAGCATGGGGGCAAAGATAAGTGAAGGGAATGGCGCAAAAAAAGCCCGCTACCATAGTAGCGGGCTTCCGATATTCAAAGTGAACTGGTTTTATTCTCCGGGTTGAAAAGCTATTTCCTGCACCAACTGTTTATCGCCCTTGCCTTTCATGAACAGGCGGGTGCGATAATCGCCTCCTCTTGTCTCCAACACGCCGATGCAATATCTCGAGCCATTGCTCTCTCCCTTGTACTTGATTTGGAAATTGCGTACGGTATTGCTGCTGAAAAAATCGCGCAGCACCATTTCGGCCTGTACGCGGCTGTAGTTATCGCTTTTGTCGGGCAGGGTAAGGTCTATCCTGCTGTCAAAAAAACGTGATAACTGGGTGGCATTACCTGATTTTAATGCAACAACGATGTCTTCCATTTCCATACCGGTTTTTGAACCGGGGGTGAAAGAACTGAACATTAGGATGGCGGATATAGCAATCAGCCCGAGGTAGCTTTTCATAACAACTCTTTAGTTTTTCATAATACTTACCTTTTCACGGGGCGGATTCGGATACAACACATCAATAACTAAAAATATGCCAAGTTAGTACGTGGTGCATAACTTATATGTGTGAGGGGGTTGGTTTTGAACCCTCTAGCTTCAATTATCCTGAAAAACCGTAGTTTTAGCGCATGAATAAGAAGAAAGTTATCCTGGTTATAATGGACGGATGGGGGCTTGGTAAAAAGAAATCGGCAGATGCCATCCAGCACGCAAATGTTCCTTTTGTCAGCAGCCTGTATAAAGCATGGCCCAACACCACCCTGGTTACCTGTGGCGAAGCGGTGGGACTCCCGGAGGGACAGATGGGCAACAGTGAAGTCGGTCATCTTAACCTGGGCGCGGGCCGTATCGTGTACCAGGAATTACAGCGCATCAATGTCGCCATACGGGATGGGTCATTCGCCAAAAACCCGGTACTGCTGGAAACCATCCGGCAGGCCAAAGCCAATAATAAATCCCTGCATCTCCTGGGGCTGGTAAGCGACGGGGGGGTGCATTCCCATACGCGTCATCTACAGGCCATCATAGACGTTTGCAAGGCCGAGGGGCTTGATAAGGTGTTTATCCATGCCTTTACCGATGGGCGTGACACGGACCCTAAAAGCGGGCTTGGTTTTCTTTCCGGCCTGCAGGAACATCTCGATAAAACCGTGGGTAAAATAGCCAGCGTGAGCGGGCGCTATTATGCCATGGACCGCGACAAGCGCTGGGAACGCGTAAAGCTGGCGTACGATGCGCTCGTGAAAGGTGTGGGCGAAAAAGCCACGAATGCCCTGGAAGCTGTAAAACAATCCTACGACAATAATATCACGGACGAGTTTATCAAACCAACCGTTATTACCGGGAAGGACGGGCAGCCCATCGCCAGCATTCAAAACGGCGACGCAGCTATCTGTTTTAATTTCCGCACCGACCGTTGCCGGGAAATAACCCAGGTACTTACCCAGGAGGCCATACCCGAACAGGACATGCAGCCGCTGGACCTGTATTATACCACCATGACCCAGTACGACCACAGTTTTAAAGGCGTACACGTGGTGTTTGAAAATGACGATTTAAAAAATACACTTGGTGATATCATCGCTCAACAGGGATTAAAACAAATCCGTATTGCCGAAACGGAGAAATACCCGCATGTGACTTTCTTTTTCAGCGGCGGCCGCGAGAAGCCCTTCGAAGGTGAAAAAAGGATTATGGTGCCCTCCCCAAAAGTGGCCACCTACGATCTGAAACCCGAAATGAGTGCATTCGAGCTTACGGACGCCATCCTGCCTGAAATCGAAAGCAAAAGCGCCGATTTCATCTGTCTCAACTATGCCAACGCCGATATGGTCGGGCATACGGGTGTATTCCCCGCCGTGGTGAAGGCGGTAGAAACGGTCGATAAATGCGTACAGCGGGTAGTGACCGCGGCGCTTGAAAACGGCTATACCGTTTTCCTGACGGCCGACCACGGTAATGCCGACTTTATGATCAACGAAGACGGCAGCCCCAATACCGCTCATTCGCTTAACCTCGTGCCGTTCTTTATCATCGACAAAGACTGGAAAGGAACCCTTAAACCCGGCAAGCTCGGTGACCTGGCGCCGACCATCCTTACCATGATGCAACTGCCCATTCCGAAGGAAATGACGGGTACCATTCTTATTTAAAATCGTTGCCGATATGATGAAGAAAATCCTTCTTTTCCTGCTGCTGGCCTTTGTAGTCATCCAGTTCTTTCATCCCAAAAGGAACAGCAGCGCCGAACCATCGCCCAATGGCATCGCCGCCGTGTACGCTACCCCCGACAGCGTGCAGCAGGTGCTGGCCGTGGCCTGTAATGATTGTCATTCCGGTAATACCCGCTATCCCTGGTATAACAGCATACAGCCGGTGGCCTGGTGGCTCAATAACCATGTGACAGGGGGGAAAAAGGAATTGAATTTCGACGAGTTCAGGACCTTCACACCGCGCCGGCAGTACAATAAGATGAAATCCCTGGTCCGCGAAATCAAAGAGGACGGCATGCCACTCGACAGTTATACCTGGATTCATAAAGACGCCATCCTGAGCCCTGCGCAAAAACAGTTGCTGATCGACTGGGCTACGGGTATCCAGCGCCAGATGGAAAAAACCTACCCGCCGGACAGCCTGGCCCGTAAAAAACCAGCGTCTAAAAATTAATATGCCTTCATTAAAAAATGCCTGTAAAACGCGGCCCATATTAGTTTTTTTCCAACAAAACAGGTAATTGATTAAAAATTGAATTATTACTCTTCTTATTTATAGACAAATGGAGGGTCAATAAGCCTTTATCATGTCTTTTTTCTAATCCAGGTAGTTATTATTTTGATAAGTGAAGCAGCGATGAGTATTGGAAATTGTCTTAACTTACATGGTAACCAAATGTCCCCAATGACTGAGGAAGCCATTTTACAAGGTTGTTTACAAAACAATGCTGTTGCACAGAAGGAGCTGTACAGCCGGTACAGTCCTAAAATGCTGGCAGTTTGTTACAGGTTTGCACATAACCGTGAGGATGCGGAGGATATGTTGCAGGAAGGATTTATCAAGGTCTTTTCGCAGATGCATACCTTCCGTAACCAGGGGGCATTTGAAGGCTGGGTGCGACGGATTATCGTTCACACCTGTATCAACAACCTGAAGAAGAATAAGAAGTTCAGTGAAAGCGTAGACATTATACATGCCACTACGGTGCAGGTGAGGGAGGAAAGCGTTCCTTCCATTGTGCAGGCAAAGCAGGTAGTGGAATGTATCCGGATACTGCCCATTGGGTATAGAACCGTACTCAATCTTTACGCAGTGGAAGGTTATTCACACAGAGAAATTGCTGAAATGCTGGATATAGAAGAAAGCACCAGCCGTTCACAATACACCAGGGCAAAGCAAATGCTGGAAGATATTCTTGTAAAGAAAAAAATACTGCAACTGCCGGCTAAGAAAATGGATATACTAACTGCTTTTGGTGGATAATAAACAAATGGGTTGCCGTAACAGGATGCGTATGAAGAACCTTTTATTGTAGTACAATAATCCGTACACAAAATACCCTGGCAATGGAGCGAAACTTTTATACTGATGACTTTGAGGAGTTTTTAAAACAAAAAGCCGATCAAAATAAGATGTACCCATCTGACCGGGTCTGGAACAATGTGTATGGTTCCTTACATAACCGGAGAAGATGGTTTGCCATAGGCCTTGTATTGCTTCTTGTCAGCTCGGGCCTGATGATAAGCCGCGAAGTATTGATGACCGGCGACAACCAATTGGCGCAGAAGGCCACCCCCGCCACTCACCCCCTTGTTACCCCTGCACGTGCTGAAGATGCTTCTGTCGACATCGGCATAGCTGCCTATAAAGGAGCTACTTTACAAAGCAATCATTATTCCTATTCCCATACATCCGGCAATAACGACGAAGTTGCTATAGCCACCAGCCCGGAAGCCATCAGCGGTACCGCCCAGCCCGCCAATACGCAGGCGCTCGTGCCCGGCAATGAGTCCATCGCAGTTGCCAACCTCGTGACCCTTCCCAACGAAGCAGCCCCGCAGGTGATTGAAAACGATGGCCCCGCCAAGGATGATGTGGTATCCGATGCGACTGAGGCCAGCCTGAAGAATGCCCGGGTGCATCCCGTAGCGGCTTTTCATTCTTCCATATCGGTAGACAAAAAGGAAACCAATGTTCAGAAGGAATTCAATACCGTCCAGGTAAAGATACCCCTGCGTGATAAATGGAGCGTGAAACTGTACAGCAGCCCCATTGTCAGCTATCGCCGTCTCAGCGACCTGAGCAAAACAGCTAAATATGTTCCTGTTGCCATCAGTTATTCCGGCAATATCGATAGCTATGTGCACCACAAGCCTGCGCTCGGTTTTGAACTGGGCACCCGTATTCAATATAAGCTTACTCCCAGCCTGAGCGTATTCAGCGGGGTTCAACTGAATTATTCGAGGTATTATATAGATGCTTATGCATATACCCCTGAACGGGCTCTTATCGGCCTCACTTCGTCACGGTCCCAGCCCGACACACTGTCCAGCTATACCTCTATCCGCAATTTTGGCGGTAATGCCGCCGAGCAATTGCAGAACCAGTATTTACAGGTGGCTATCCCCGTGGGAGCTGAGTTGAAATTGCTTGGTAATGACCGCATACAACTGGGCATTGCCGCCTCTGTGCAGCCCTCCTACATGCTGGCCAGCAACACCTATCTTATCTCATCCGATTTCAAAAACTACGTAGAGAATAACGATCTCGTACGTAAGTTTAATCTCCATAGCAATTTCGAAGCGTTTATCTCTTATGAAACGGCTTCCGGTTTAAGATGGCAGCTGGGTCCCCAGTTCCGGTACCAGATGCTTTCCAGCTACAGCAACCAATACCCTATCCGGGAATACCTGACCGAATTCGGTATCAAGCTCGGCATCACAAGAATTATAAAAAAGAAAAAATAGTCCCCCATTATTGTTTTGAAGTAATCTCCACCTGGGGCATGCGGAATAATGATGCCGTATTTCTATTTTCCTGTATTTTTAAAGTATGAAGAACTTCCTGTTTAGCCTGGCGATAACCTGCTTCTTTTTTTCCTGCAAAAACCAACCGGCCGGTAATGATGCTCCTTCCACTGATAGTACTGCCGCCGCTGCTGCAGACAGCGCTTCTTCCCGGCCCGATACAACTGAGACGGCGTCTTTTTTCCCGGTGCCGGATTATATCGGCGGACAACTCCGCTATGTGGATTCGCTCCAGTTGCCGCTTACCAAATCGGTTACCGTCAATGGGAAAACAAGCCTGGTATCTCTCCCGGATGCCGAATTCCGCCGGCTGGCCGGCTATTTCCGGAAGCCGGATATCAACGATCCGGTCCTAAAAAGATTCTATAAGGAAACCAGCCTGGCCGACCAGAGCATTCCCTCCGTCACGCTCAGTTATACCACCGACAACCCCGATCTTGAAATCCGGAAAATAGATGTCATCATCCAGCCTGACCCTGTAAGAAATGACAGGGTCAGGACCATTTATATGGAAAAAATCTTTAGGGCCAATGATACCATTGTCCGGCAAAAACTCTATTGGAGAGCCAATCATAATTTCCAGATCATTACCGAGAAACAAATAGGCAAGACCCTTCTCCCCGCCGAGCAGGTAAAGGCGGTATGGGACCCCACGGACGCGCATTAGCGCCAATTAGCCTCATTCGCGTAAATTTGCGTTACCATGACGGCACAGGAATTTCAGCAACTGGCGCATACCATCCCGGTCAACCCGGGCATTTATAAATATTTTGACGACAACCAGGAATTGTTGTACGTAGGCAAGGCCAAGAGCCTGCGCAAGCGGGTAAGTTCCTATTTCACCAAAACCTTTACCAATTACAAAACACATGAACTGGTAAAGCGTATCCGGCGCATCGAATTTACCATTGTAGATTCCGAGCAGGATGCCTTGTTCCTCGAAAATTCACTTATCAAGGAGTTCCAGCCGCGGTTCAATATTGATTTAAAGGACGACAAAAGCTTTCCCTATATCGTTATCAAAAAAGAGCCTTTCCCCCGGGTTTTTCTTACCCGCAAAAGGATCAATGACGGCTCGGAGTACCTCGGACCTTTTACCTCGGTGGGCAGGGTGCGGGAACTGCTCAATTTTATCAAACAGAACATCCAGTTGCGCACCTGCCAGCTCAATCTTTCGGAGCAACAGATAAAAAAGGGGAAATTCAAAGTGTGCCTGGAATACCATCTCGGCAATTGCAAGGGCCCCTGCGAAGGGCTTCAATCGGCCGAGGAATACCAGGAAGGGCTTGTACAGTTAAAAAACCTGTTAAAGGGCAACCTGGGCGCCGTACTTGCCCGGTTTAAACAGGAGATGCGGGAATACGCTGAGAAGATGCAGTTTGAAAAGGCGGAAATGACGCGTAAAAAAATTGAGCACCTCGAAAATTACCAGGTACGCTCCGTAATCGTAAGCAAACATCTCGGCACGATAGATGTGTTTTCCGTGCTGAAAGACGATGATATCGCCTATGTCAATTACCTGATGGTGCAAAATGGCACCATCGTGCAAACGCATACCATACAACTTCAAACGCACCTCGAAGAAGACGAGCAGGAAGTGTTGGCTTTTGCCGTGGCGCAGATGCGCCAGACCTTTAACAGCACCGCCGCGGAGATCATATTACCGTTTGAGGTGGAATACCCGGAAGAAGGCGTAGTGATAAGCGTTCCGAAAGGTGGTGATAAAAAAAAGCTGCTCGAACTATCGGAGAAAAATGTCAATTATTTCAAAGAAGAAATACGCAAGAAAAAGATACTGCAACTGGAAGGAAAATCGGACTTCGATAAGAAAAAGGTGTTGTACCAGTTGCAGGAAGATCTTCAACTGGTGGATCTGCCCGTGCACATAGAATGTTTTGATAATTCCAACTTCCAGGGAAGCTACCCGGTATCGGCCATGGTATGCTTTAAAGATGGGGTGCCGAGCAAAAAGGATTACCGCCACTTCAATGTAAAAACGGTGGAAGGCATCAATGATTTTGCTACGATGAAGGAGGTCGTCCACCGTCGCTACAAGCGCTTAAAAGAGGAAGGGCAGCCTTTCCCGCAACTGGTGATCATCGATGGCGGCAAGGGGCAACTGGGAGCTGCGCTGGAAAGTATTAATGAATTGGCGCTAAGCGGGGTGATGACGGTCGTAGGGCTGGCTAAAAACGAAGAGGAGCTGTTTTTTCCCGGTGATAAGGAATCGCTCAAACTGCCTTATAACAGCGAGAGCCTACGGCTCATACGGCGTATACGCGACGAGGTGCACCGGTTTGGCATTACATTTCATCGCAAGCAGCGCAGCAAGGGCACGTTTAAAAACGAATTAGAAACGATTAAGGGCATTGGAAAATCGACGGCGGATACGCTATTAAAAGAATTCAGGTCCGTGAGTAGGGTAAAAGAAGCCTCTGAAGAAGAGATTGCACGCGTGGCGGGGAAGGCAAAGGCGGCGATTGTGTGGAAGCACCTGCACGAGGGACAAAATAGCTGATTTTCATTATCAAAAGCTAAAAAAAAGGGGCCCGGATAGAAATCCAGCCCCGTTTTTAAAATCCAATATCCTATGAAAAACCGTTGTAAAAATAGCAAACATATTTCACAATTCAATACCTGTTAGTGGGTATTTTTTTCTGGTACTACCACGTATTATTCAGCGCTTTAAATGAAAAAAGGCATCGTAAAAATACGATACCTTTTGACTAAAACTTGTTTGGAATTAATATGACCAGAGATCTTGTTCGTAATTGAAGATCTTCTCCTTGATATTATCACCTTCCAGCAAACGCAGGATGGGGTCTTTGACATATTCCTTAATGTAAAGATCATTAGGGTTTTCTACCGTCGACTTGATAATACGGCTGGCAAACATGCGGCTTTCAAACACTTCCTCCCAGCTCAGGCGGGCACCGAAGTTTTTACCGTTGTAGGCCTCATATTTGGCGAGCATAGGGCGTAAATCGGGGTAATAAACCCAGAACAAGGGTGTCACGTCCCGGAAAGAACCGTCGGGGTTCCTAATCGTTTTCAGGGGCGCAATACCCAGGATACGCGTATGCAGGCGGGAAGATTCCTTATCGAAGATCACGTCTTCTTTAATCCAGTATTTTTCAATGGCGTTGGGGTCGAATTCATTCACGACGACTGAATCCTTTGTATAACCTTTGGAGCCATCGGGGTCTTTTGCCCAATCCGGAACCTGGATTACGTTTGGCTTACCTACCAGGTCGCCCGTAATTTGCTTGAGTGTGTACGGCGTTGTGAAACGATCATCGACGGGGTCGAAGGCAGTGATATCACCGCTTTTGATGGCATTCAGCAGGATGATAATAAACCGCTGATTACCGTTGTCGCCCTCTGCCTTGTAAACAAAAGGCAGGTTCATTTTTTCGTGAACATCGATTTCTCTCCACAAACGCTGGCGATATACGGCGTCATCTTCCCTGATATGCTCATAAGGAAGGGGATCGCGATCCTTCACCAGGTTGCGCTCGACGGCATCATCGTTGCGCAGGCTTTTGCGTATTACACCCAGGTTTAATTCAGGCTCCGGGAGAACCGTTTTGGGTTTGGTAGTATCCGCAGCGGCTACCACCGCAGTAGTCTTACCTGCATTTTTAGTGGTACTTTTAGCCTTGCCAGAAGCGGGCCTTTTCTTTGCGGTACGCTTTGGCGCTTTTGTCTGCGCGTCAGCAGTTCCCACACAGATAACCAGTACGGCTGCTAACAAACTCAATTTGATGATTCGGTTTCTCATTATTATCAATTTTTAATCGAACATTCTGATTATTGGAGCTGGAAGGCCAGTGTTCCGAGGTCTCTTACCACTCCATCGGGTCCTTTTACCCGTACGTTGTCAAAGAATACAGATGTACCCGGGCCTGCCTGCGTGATGATTGACGCGGCGCTTCCGCTCCATCTTGCACCTTCGTTGACAGCCTGGCGATATACTCCAAAGCTACCACCATTGGCGCCTACGGTATAACCCAACACCTGGTAGTTAGCGTCAAATTCTGAATCCATCAGCTTGGCGATAACACCACCCTGCGCTTTAAAGGTAGCGGCAGAAATACGGCCGCCTTTTAAATTGGCTACAGTAGGCGTAGGATCGGGTAAGCGTTTACACCGCATAGTAAAGGGGGTGTTCTTACCGTTTACCAGTACGTTGATAGTAGACGGCCCGAGTGTTGTTGGCTTGATGATATACCTGTCACCGCTGACATGGGTAATGCTTCCGTTGGTAAAGGTCGGGTGCATTTTTTCAGCACCGGAAGAACCAGCGGATATAGTAAGAGGATTGTCTACCCCTACATACATTACGTTCATCTTTTCCAGGAACACAGAGGCACCTGAAGGAACACCGACAGTATATTTTACAGGCTTGGTAATCGGAACTAAAACCCCATCCTGGTTAGTATACTCAATTTTTACGTTCACGATGTGCTCACCGGCACCGCTTGCTGTAGTCTTATAAAGAGCTACACCATCAGCAGT
>DASYCT010000085.1:0-41420 GCA_036500065.1 Chitinophagaceae bacterium
CCCGGTTTGCTTGAGACTGATGGTGCAATCCAGCGAGCCCCGGCCCAGCTTGTCCGAAAGCAGCTTCCGGATGGAGAACTCAAAGGGTTTCAGGAAGCCGGGGAGTTTCAATTGGAGCTCGAATTGTTTTCCATTCAGGGACTTGATATCTACCTGGAAGGTTTTGTCTCCTACTGCCTGTTCTGCACGACCGAAGCCGGTCATCGATTTGAGCATAAATTTCCTTTTGGGTCTCAAGTTACTGATTCCTTTCCGCAAACAGCAAGGAATACAACTGTTGCCGGCTCAGGGACCGCATTTCTCCAGGCGCCATTTCGCCCAGATCGAGCCCTTCGATCCGGTAACGGATCAACCGAAGCGTGGGGAATCCTGTCTGAGCCGTCATCTTTCGCACCTGTCTGTTCTTTCCCTCCCGGAGCACCAGCCTTATCCAGGTCGTCGGGATCTGGGCGCGATACCGGATGGGCGGATTCCGGTCGGGCACCGGGGGCGGAGATTCGAAGAGTCCGGCGACGGCGGGAAGGGTTTGATAGGGTTTGCCGTCGAGGGAGATCGTTACCCCCTTCTCCAGCTCTCGGAGCGCCGCGGGTGTGATCGCCCCCTCCACCTGCACCCAATATTCCCGGTCGTGTGCAAACCGGGGATTCAGCAATTTGTGGTTAACGGCGGCGTCATTGGTCACTATCAGCAGCCCTTCACTGTCGAAATCCAGCCGTCCCACCGGATAGCAATCCGCGGGAACGGGAAAGAAATCTTTCAATGTAGGCTTCCCTTCAGAGGACGTGAATTGTGAAAGCACCTGGAAGGGTTTGTATATAACGTAGTACTGGTGCACGTTTCAAAGAATTGACAACCGGCGGTGAATGCCGTTTTTAATAAGGTATCCAAAAGAAAAAGCCCGGTGCGAAACCGGGCTCTCAATATATGGATGGGTTAGTAAGTACCGGGAAATAAATTTCCCTACACAATATTAAAAATAATTTTCTCTATCTAAAAAATTTTTCCCATAAATTTTATTCACATTTTTTTTCAGGCTGTGGAAAATGGTCGCGCTTCAGCGCATCGTCAGCCCGACTTTGCGCAAATTCCAAACTACCTTTGCATGAATTGAACGTTTCGTCACGAAGACCCTGCAAGGGTCTTGTCCGAAGGACAGACACTAGCGCTTTGCCGGAATGCGCTATATTGGCTAACGCGCATTTCCGGCACATAAAACATAAATAGTTTACCATGCAATTTCCATCACCCGTATCCATTCAATGGCTGGCTGAATTCCTGGGCGCCGAGGTCATCGGCGATAAAAACGGGCAGGCCACCGGCATCAACGAGATCCATAAAGTAGAAAAAGGCGATCTGGTTTTTGTCGATCACCCGAAATATTACGACACCTGCATCCGCAGCGCCGCTTCCTATATCATCATCAACAAACCCGTAGAAGTCCCGCCCGGCAAGGCCTTGCTCGTAGTCGAACAACCCTTTGACGCGTATCTGAAGATCGTCCGCCACTTCCGGCCCTTCGAACCAGCGACAAAGTCGATCAGCGATTCAGCCGTCATCGGAAAGAATACCTACATCGCTCCCGGCGTCTTTGTCGGCCATCATACGACCATCGGGAGCAACTGCATCATCCAGCCCAATGTCACCATCCTGGACCACTGCGTCATCGGGGACAATGTGATCATCCAGGCCGGCACGGTCATCGGCTCCGATGCTTTTTACTACAACGGGAAAAAAGATCGCGAAATCTGGTACCGGAAGATGGAAAGCTGCGGCCGGGTCGTTATCGGGGATTTTGTGGAGATCGGGGCCGGCTGTATGATCGACCGGGGGGTAAGTCATGATACCGTCATCGGCAAGGGGTCGAAGCTGGATAATATGATCCATATCGGTCACGATACGGTCACGGGCAAAAATTGCCTCTTCGCCGCCCAGGTCGGCATTGCAGGTGCAGTGGAGATCGGTAACGGAGTAATCCTCTGGGGGCAGGTTGGCGTCAGCAAAACCCTTACCATCGGGGACAACGCCATCGTCTTTGCACAAAGTGGGGTGCCCGCTTCCCTCGAAGGTGGAAAGGTGTATTTGGGAAGCCCCGCGGAGGAAGCCTCGCAAAAGAAACGGGAACTGGTGTGGGTTAAGCGCATTCCCGAGCTATGGAAAAAGGTAATGAGCTGATGATCCTATTCAGGCAAATAATCATACGGTAGCAGCTCCGCCAGCTTCTTCCAGGCCCAATAGCCGATATTGCTCACGTCGCCCTGATCATAGAAGTACCCATTCTCCTCGATGACAAACCCATTGGCGATATCCAGCGCCGAGATCTGGGCCGGCGTGGTCAGCGGATATTTATTTTGCAAAAGGTATTTTTTATCGGGCACCCGGCTGGTATAGCTGACTCTTAGTCTTCCCTGGATATTTACCTGGACATCTCCGCTATCCCGGGAGTAGAGCTTTGCATCATAAGGGTCTTCCAGCTTCCGCATCTTGCTGCTGCCGCTATCTGCGAGCTCGAGGACATAGCCCTCGTCGTCCAGCGTGCTGTCATACCAGCTACGGATAAAATGCAAACGGGAGCCGGCATAGGAATAAAGCCGGTTTTTCTTCCAGTCGCTTTGCTGGTCAGGGCTGCCGTCCAGGCTTTCGAATAAAGGATAGCCCGTATAGCTCCCGATATTGCCGCCGTAGTCGAAGACGAACGAATCCAGTTGGTACCGGATCCGGTAGCCAAGGGCATTGTTGGTGACGACCAGCGGATCGGTGGCCTTTATGCGCAGCTTATTCCGTTTTTTATAGAAGTAGAACTTGAGCACTTCCTTGTTGTCAAGGGTGCAGTGAGCCGCATTGGGGGTGGTGCCGATAAAATTATCGAGGAAGAACTGCCCATATTTATCCCAGCCGTCGGCGACTTCCGCGCTGCCGGTGACCACCGCCTGCTCCAGGCTCTTATCCTGCTCTTTCAACTGCACCCGAAAAGTATCGGTGGCCAGATGATCCTTGCTGATGCGAATCACCTGGGTTTCATAACCGGTGTAAGAAACGACCAGGTCATATCCTCCGTTGGCGAGTCGGAGATGAAAGCCGCCGTCATTTTTAGAAAGCGTACCCACGGTCGTATTCTGACAAAACACCGAAGCGCCGACAAGGGGCTGGCCGGATTTGTCAAGAACGATACCGTCGATGGGGAAGGTCTTTTCCTGGGAACGAACGGAGAGGGTGCAAACGAAAAAGAAGAGGAGGAGCGAGAGGGCCCTTTTCTGCTTCATGGATATTGTTTTGTAAGATCAAGATACCGCAAATAATCCGTACATGCCAGCTTTATCGTCCTTTCGAGTGGGGTAAATTGAAAATCAGGTAGCGCATCGACGATCTTACTATTATCGAAATAAGTGAAGCTTTGCGCTACCCGCGCGCTCTCCCGTGTGAGGATCGACGGCTTGCCGGAAAAAAGGCTCTTGAGGCTTTCGCTCCGCCAGGCGATACCTGCCAGCAACGGAGTGGCTTCCCGCGACGGCGGTTTTTTTCCAAATCCGGCGGCCATGGTTTCAAACAGTTGCCGGAAGGTCCAGTTGGCGCTGCTGAGAATATAGCGCTCTCCGACGAGATCGCTTTCCAGCAGGGCGACGATAGCGGCGGCCGCATCTTTTACATCGACGAATCCATTCACCCCTTCTGTATACCAGGGGAATTCCTTCCATGCGCTGCGGAAAAGCGTGCAACTGGAATGGTTCCAGTCGCCAAAGCCGAGGATCGTGCTGGGATTGACGATGACTGCGGGTAATCCTTCCCCGATGCTTCGCCAGACTTCGATCTCGCCACGGAATTTGCTGGCTGCATATCGCGTATTCCACTTACTTTCTTCCCAGGGTTTTTTTTCGGTGACGGTTTCCCCATTACCCGTCCGACCTAATGCGGCTACCGAGCTGACATGCACCAGCCGCCGGATGTTCTGTTCCAGCGCCATATTGACGACGTTCGCGGTTCCTTCGATATTCGTGTGATACATCTCGCGCCGGTCGGCCCGGGAAAAAGAGAGTTTGGCCGCCGAATGAACGACAGCATCCATCCCTTCCATCGCTTCCCCCAGCCCGATGACATCGAGAATGTCGCAGTTGACCCATTCTACTTTCGCCCAGATCGCTTCCGGGATAAAGGCCGGCTGCGTCGCGCCGCGGCGGATGGCTCTCACGGTCCATCCTTTCAGGATCAACTCCTGGATGATATAGGCTCCGAGAAACCCCGTCCCGCCGGTGACCAATACCCTGCCTTTATCCTTTTGATTATCCATCCGGAGTAAAAAATTTTTAATGTCGGACGGAATCTCGCCTTACGGCTCGATTGCATACCGGTAATATCCTTTTCGGGTCTTTCTTCCCAGCTCGCCATTTTGAACTTTTTCCTGCTGGATCGGAGACGGGCGCAGCCGGATCGGCCGGCCCATGGCCTCATAGACAGAACAGCTAACGGCGTAGTTGATATCGTTGCCGATGAGGTCCATCAACCGGAACGGGCCCATCTTGAAACCGGACGCTTCCATCAGGGTATCGATCGTCTCGAAATCTCCGATCCCCGCCTCGACGAGCCGCATGGCTTCCAGGTAATAGGGGCGGGCGACATGGTTGACGATAAAACCTGGCGCGTCCTTGCAGAGCACCGGTGTCTTACCCATTTGTTCCGCTACCGCCAGCACCGCCTGCGTGGTGGTTTGGGCCGTCTGCCGGGTATTGATGACTTCCACCAGCCGCATCAACGGAGCCGGGTTGAAGAAATGCATGCCGATGAATCGTTCGGGTTGGGGGATCGTCACCGCCAACGCGTCCAGGGATAAGGAGGAAGTATTGGAGGCAAGGATCGTCTCGCCGGAGTTGAGCGCCGCCAGCCGCTGGAACAACTGCGTCTTTGCTTCCGGCCGCTCGACAATCGCTTCGATGACCAGGTCGGCTATACATTCTTCTATCCGGCTGGTGCCTGTTATGCACTGTAGGATGGAGGCCTGCGCTTCGGGCGACAGCTTCTTTTTGTCCACGAGGGTCTGCAGACTTTTTTCAATCGACGCCCGGCCTTTCCGCACCATTTCCGCATCGACGTCGTATAGAACGGTTTTGTAGCCGCCCATCGCAGCAACCTGGGCGATGCCACTGCCCATGGTGCCTGCTCCGCAAACGCCGATTGTTTTGATCATAGATTGTTCTTTTATAAGACGCCACAGGCGTCTTGTCCGAAGGACCGACATTAGCCGGTTGCGGGACAGGCGCCATTTTTTTTTGAAGGCGTTTGTCCCGCAACCCTAGACGGCCCCGGTAAATTGCTTCAGGAAACGGACGTCATTCTGGGAATATAGGCGAAGATCGTTCACGCGGTATAGCAACTGGCAGATGCGTTCGATACCCATGCCGAAGGCAAACCCGGTGTATTTGTTGCTGTCGATCCCAAAGTTGTCGAGCATTTTTGGATGAACCATTCCACTACCGAGGATCTCCACCCAGCCGGTATGCTTGCAAACGGGACAGCCCACCCCGCCGCAGATGCGGCAGTTGATGTCCATCTCGGCGCTGGGCTCCGTGAAGGGGAAGTAAGAAGGACGGAAACGGATGCGTACGTCCTTGCCGAAAAGTTCCTGCACAAAGAAATAAAGCGTCTGCTTGAGATCGGCAAAGGAGACGTTCTCATCTACATAAAGGCCTTCGGTCTGGTGGAAGAAGCAATGCGCGCGGGCGCTGATCGTTTCATTCCGGTAGACGCGTCCGGGGCAGATGATGCGGATGGGAGGCTTTTGCTGTTCCATCACCCGGGCCTGGACACTACTGGTATGGGTCCGCAGCAGCCAGTCGGGATTCTGATGGATATAGAAAGTGTCCTGCATGTCCCGGGCAGGATGATTTTCGGGAAGGTTGAGCGCGGTGAAATTATGCCAGTCATCTTCTATCTCCGGCCCTTCGGCCACGGAGAAACCCAGCCGGCCGAAGATGTGAACTATCCGGTTACGAACGAGGGTGATCGGATGATGGGTACCCAAGGTGAGGGTATCGGCGGGAAGGCTCAGATCCATCGAGTGCACAGGACCCGCGGCGCCCGAATCGAGGCCGCCCTTCCAATTCTCGTAGGTGGACTCGGCCAATTGTTTGAACTCATTGAGGACCTGGCCAAACTCCTTTTTTTTGTCCCCGGGAACATTTTTCATCTCGGTGAACAATTGTTTTACGATGCCTTTGGTTCCCAGGAAACGGATACGGTAAGCTTCAAGTGACTCCGCCCCGTTGGGCACGATGGCGGCGATCTCTTGCCTGTATTGCTCAATTTGTTGTAACAATTGCTCCATGCCGCAAAGGTAAGCCAATGAGCGAAAAATATGGTTATTTAATACGCCGAAGGCGTATTGTCCGAAGGACAGACATTAGCCCTTTGCTGGAAATGCGCTATTTTGTTTTTTGGCGCATTTCCAGCACATTTTTAATGTAGTTTGCAGCCAAAACGCCACCCATGTCGCCCAACCTTCACATAAGCGATTTCCTCGAGCCGATAAGCCTGGCCCAACTGTCGCAGGACCAGGGATATAGGGACGGCCAGATCGGGAGGGTGATAGATGTTTATGACGAGACCTTTCCGGACGTCTATAACGCCGATCTCGTGCTCGTCGGCTGCGATGAACAACGGGGGATCGGGCCCAATCTACGGGAGTCAGGCGGACCGGACGCCATCCGGGAACAGTTCTTCCAGCAATACTACTGGCATCCCGATATCAAGCTGGCCGACGTGGGCAATATCCGCATGGGCGCCACCCTCAATGACACCTATGCCGCCCTGAAAACCGTCCTACGCGAGATAACGGCAATCGGTAAAACGGCGGTAGTCCTCGGCGGGAGCCATGACCTTACCCTCGCACAATATTACACCTACTCGGATAAGAAACATATCGTCGAGGCTACGGGCGTCGACGCCCTGATCGACCTGGATATCCATTCCCGCAACCGGAGCGAGAACTTCCTGATGGAGATGCTGACGGGCGAGCCCAACTATATCCATCATTACAATCACATCGGTTTCCAAAGTTATTACGTTCATCCGCACATGCTGGAGACGATGGATAAGCTACGGTTCGACTGCTATCGGCTGGGGAGCGTAAAGGACAATATCGAGGAAATGGAGCCGGTTATCCGTAACTCCCATCTGTTCACCTTCGATATCTCGGCCATCGCTCACGCCTTCGCGCCGGCCAATATGCTTTCGCCAAACGGATTCAATGGCGAGGAGGCCTGTATCCTGATGCGGTATGCGGGGCTGAGCCATAATGTCAACACCGTCGGCATCTATGGATATATGCCCGGCCGCGATAATGCCGGCCTCACCGCGCGGCAGATCAGCAATATGCTCTGGTATCTCATCGACGGCAAGAGCCGCGGTCGCCGGGAAGCGGCGCTATCCGATCGCGATTTCTTTATCGAATACCGGACCGCTTTTTCAGAGGTCGAGACCACCTTTCTCCAGAGCAAGAAGACCCAGCGCTGGTGGATGCAGCTCCCCGACACCAAATACATTGCCTGTTCCTACCAGGATTATTTGCTGGCCAGCAGCAACGAGATCCCCGAACGATGGCTGCGGGCGCAAGAGAGAGGGTAGGATCGGGCGTTTTGCCTAAATTGCAGAATATGATCAACCGACTCGCCGTTACTCTTATCGTTCTTGCCGCCTTTTTCGGTCAGGCCTGTACCACCGGCCGTACAGCCACCTCCGGGAGTGGCACCCCAGGCGCCTCCGCAAAATCCTCGAAGGAACCGCTGCAGCAATTTACTGAAGAAACACTCCTGCACCAGCCGGGTCTCCTGCCGGCACAGGTCGGTATCTCGCTGTTCGATCCCGGCACGTCCACCTGGCTCTACAACCTCCAGGGCGATAAATATTTTATCCCCGCCAGCAATACCAAACTGTTTTCCCTTTACGCGGGGCTGAAGCATCTCGGCGACTCCCTGGTGGGCCTGCGTTACCGCGCCACAGACACCGCCCTGTTCATCCAGCCTGCCGGCGACCCTACGCTGCTGCATCCTTCGTTCCCCGACCAGCCGGTCATCCGCTGGCTGCAAGGCAACCATCGGAATCTGTATATCACGGAAGGGAACTGGCAGGATCGCGCCTTTGGCCGCGGCTGGGCCTGGGATGACTACAACGACGATTATATGCCCGAGCGCAGCGCCTTTCCCGTGTATGGTAATTTCATTCGCTGGGTACAGGATACGACTTCCGGTTCTTTTTATTCGATTCCCGAAGTGGACTGGAAGGTCCGGTTCTCGCCCGATTCTTCGAAACAGGGCTTCTCCGTCCGCCGCGATGTGCATGACAATGTCTTTGTCATCACCGAAGGGAAGGGCCGCATCCGCGAGCAGGACGTTCCTTTTATTACGGAGGGCGTCGTCTCCGCCGCCGCGTTGTTAAAGGACACGGTTGGCCGTGCTGTCGGGGTCCGCAAGAGCTGGCCCGGTAGCGGTGCAGGTGCCGGAGCGACCGCTGGTTTGGGTGTGATCCATTCCCGGCCGGTGGACTCGATGTTCCGGCCGATGATGCACAACAGCGACAATTTCTTCGCGGAGCAGACGCTGCTGATGGTGGGGAATGAATGGCTGGGGAAGATGAATGACGGCCAGACGATCGACACCCTCCTGAATGGCGACCTCAAAGGACTGCCGCAGCGCCCGATCTGGGTGGATGGCAGCGGTCTAAGCCGGAATGATCTCTTTACTCCGCAGGATTTTGTCTGGCTTCTAAACAAAATGAGCCAGGAGTTTGGGCTGGCCCGGATGAAGAACATCCTGCCCACGGGCGGCAAAGGAACCCTGTCCTCTTATTATAAGACCGATAGCGGTTACATTTTTGCCAAGACCGGCAGCCTGTCCGGCGTCGTCGCACTCAGCGGCTATCTCATCACCAGGAAGGACCGGCTGCTGCTGTTCTCTATTCTTATTAATAACTACACCGGCAGCGGGGTGACCGTCCGGCGGCAGATGGAGCAGTGGATCCACCATATCCGGGATGTCTACTAAAAAATAGTTGTGAACTTCGCTTATCTGCCGAATAATTTTTCGACATAATCCTTCTTGAACTCGATATAGGTGGGATCGCCGCCGGGGGTGACATTGTGCTGGGTGCAGGCGAAGAGATCGTCTACCAGCACGCGCATCTCCTTTTCGGCCAACGCCGTCCCCGGCCGCACCGCATTCTGCCGGGCGACCGTGCGGATCAGTTTTTCGCGTTGGGAGAACCGGATCTCGCTGACGAAGTTTTTGTATTGCTCGAGCAACTGCTCGAGAGCGCCCTTCTCATTACCCTGGCCGGTGTCCGCCGGGGTGCCCTGGATGATAAAGCTATCTTTTCCAAAGGGCTCGATGGTGTAACCAAGCTGGTGCAGATCGGGGATCAACTCGACCAACAGGACGGCATCCGCAGGGGAAAGGCTTAGCGTCGCGGGGAAGAGACTTTTTTGGCTGGGGATCTGCTGGCCCGCGGCAGCGGTCTTATAACGTTCGTAAAGGACCCGCTCGTGGGCCGCCTGCTGATGGACCAGGATAAAGCTGCGGTTGGTGGGCGTGACGATATAGGTGTTGAGCAACTGCTGCAGCGGGGCATTCTCGAGGGGCATGATGCGTGTGGGGGTTGTGCCGCCCCATTCGCCGATGCCGGTGCTGATGCCGGTCGACACAGTTTCTTCTTTTGAGGCTTCCGGTTTGGCCGGGGACTCATAGAATTCCTTCCAGTGACGCAGATCGCTTTTATTGGTAGGCTCGATAAAATGGGCCTGGTTCTTCTGCGTAAAAGTCTGGTACAGCGAAGACGAAGCAACCGCCGCCTTCTTCTCATCGGTCACCGGCTTGCTCACCGCATCCAGCCCCTGGATATTCGGGTCGAGATCGAAGTCCAGCGTGGGCGTTATGCTGAACTGGGCGAGAGCATGCTTGACCGCGGCCTGGACAAACGCGTAGACGATCTTCTCGTCCTCGAACTTGATCTCCTGTTTGGTGGGATGGACATTGATATCGAGTTGTGCGGGATCCAGATCGATAAAGAGTACGTATAGCGGAAAGCTTTCCCGCGGGATCATGTCCGCAAACGCGCTGTTGACCGCATGATTCAGATAGGCGCTGCGGATAAACCGGTTGTTGACAAAGAAGTACTGGTCGCCACGGGTCTTTTTGGCGGTGTCGGGTTTGCCCACGAAACCATATATATTCAGGTAATCGGTCTGCTCCTGTACGGACACCAGCCGCGCATTGTAATTACTGCCGAGCACCTGCACGATGCGTTGTTTGAGCGTGCCGCGCTCAAGGTGAAACACTTCCTGTCCATTGGTCGTGAGGGAAAAGAAAATACCCGGAAAGGCCATGGCCACGCGGATAAACTCATCTACGATATGGCGTGTTTCGGAAGCATTGCTTTTCAGGAAATTTCTCCGGGCGGGTACGTTAAAAAACACGTTTTTCATCGCCACATTGGTGCCTACCGGCGTGGCTACGGGTTCCTGTTTTTTCACGGTGCTGTTCTCGATTTCAAGGTATGTGCCCGTTTCATCCTCTGCCCGGCGGGTTTTGATGGTCACCTGCGCCACGGCGGCTATGGAAGCCAGGGCTTCACCGCGAAAACCCATGGTGCGGATACGGAACAGGTCGTCAATATGGGAGATTTTGGAGGTAGCATGCCGCTCGAAAGCCATCCGGGCGTCGGTATCGCTCATGCCTTTGCCATTGTCGATCACCTGAACCAGGGCCTTGCCGGCATCCTGTATGATCAGCCGGACGTCGGTAGCGCCTGCATCGACGGCATTTTCCAGCAATTCCTTGACGGCGCTGGCGGGTCGCTGGATGACCTCCCCGGCGGCTATCTGGTTAGCAATATTATCGGGCAGTAACTGGATGATATCTGGCAAATGGGTCTCTCCTTGTAATTTATTTTGAGCGAAATTAAGACT
Organism: Chitinophagaceae bacterium; assembly: GCA_036500065.1. Classification (GTDB taxonomy): domain Bacteria; phylum Bacteroidota; class Bacteroidia; order Chitinophagales; family Chitinophagaceae; genus JACMLD01. The sequence goes on from DASYCT010000085.1 coordinate 10,946, forward strand.
TATTCCATTGAGCCTCCCCCCTTATGTGTCCGTTTCTTCTTAATTTGTAGGCCTAATTTTTCCCTTTCAATCCCTTAGATATGAAGCAATTCCTTTTGATTAGCAGCGTATTGATCAGTACCACGCTGGCAGCACAGCGGCATTCCTTCCTCCCGGCGCAACAATGGGTGGACAGCGTTTTTAAAACCCTTAGCGAGGACCAGAAAATAGCGCAGCTTATGGTGGTCCGGGCCTCTACCATCGATGGCACTAAGAGACCCGTTTTCCTGAACAAGGAGGTGGAGGACGCCATCCGTCAATACAATGTGGGCGGCCTTTGCCTGTTCCAGGGCGGCCCGGTGGCACAGGCCAATAACCTGAACTATTTCCAGTCCATTGCCCAGACGCCCCTGTTGGTCTGCATCGATGCCGAAAACGGGCTGGGCATGCGCATGGACAGCGTGGAAGGCCTGCCGCGGCAGATGACGCTGGGCGCCATGGAGAACGCTTCTTTTATGTACCGGTACGGTAAGCTGGTGGGACAGCAATGCCGGCGCGCGGGCATCCAGGTCAATTATGCGCCGGTGGTGGATATCAACAACAACCCCGATAACCCGGTTATCAATGACCGCTCTTTTGGCGAGGATAAATACAAGGTAGCCGAATACAGCGCAGAATATATAAAAGGCATGCAGGAAGCGGGAACGATGGCCTGCGCCAAACATTTTCCCGGTCATGGGGATGTGTCGGTCGATTCGCACCTCGACCTGCCGGTGATTAATAAGTCAATGAAACAGCTCGACACGCTGGAATTGTATCCCTTCCGGGAAGCTTTTAAAGCCGGCGTCGGCAGCGTTATGATCGCCCACCTGTATATACCGGCTATCGACAAGACGGAGAACCGGGCGACTTCGCTTTCTTATAACAACGTGACAAAGCTGTTAAGGAAAAAAATGAAGTACAACGGGCTCACGTTTACCGATGCACTGGAAATGAAAGGGGTGGCGAAATTCTTTCCCGATGGCGAAGCATCGGCCCAGAGCCTGATTGCCGGCAATGACATGCTTTGCCTGCCGGGCGATATACCCGGAAGCATCGCTAAAATCAAGGAAGCGATCAAAGACCGTAAACTAAAATGGAAGGACCTCGACAAGCGTGTAAAGAAGGTGTTGCTGGCCAAGTACCAGTATGGTTTGGCCAATTTCAGTCCTATCAATACGGCACATCTTACGGAAGACCTGAACGCCGGTATTCCCGCTATGAAGAAAGAAATAGCTGAAAATTCACTGACGCTGTTGCGCAACGAGGAAGCGGGCGTTTATCCCCTGATGGCCAATGCGCATAAAAAGGTGGCGTACGTTGGCATTGGTCTTACACATGACAATGCGTTTGCCAAAAGAATGCGGGACGATTATAACGCGCATGTATATTATTTCGATAACAGGATGGATAGCGTCCATGCGGAGGCGTTGCTGGAGTTTATGAAAGGCAGGTATGATGAGGTAGTAGTCGGATTGCATAACTACGCCCGTTTCCCCGCCAACAACTTTGGCATGAGCACGGCGGAAGTGTGGCTCGCCCGCCAGTTGGAACAACAATTCAAAACCATTACGCTTGCTTTTGGCAATCCCTATGTGATCAAAAATTTCTGTGATGCCAAAACCCTGGTAGCCTGTTACGAAGACGATGAAACCGTACAGCAAACGGCCGCCGACCTGGTCAACGGGCGCTTTGTCGCTCGGGGGAAACTACCGGTGACTGTTTGCGAAGCCCTCCATTATGGCAGCGGTATTACGGGCAATCACCTGATGAAGGAAGTGCCGGCCGCCGAAGTGGGGCTAAACGAGGAGAAACTGCAAATCATCGACTCCATCGCCAACGATGGTATCGCCAGGCATGCCTATCCCGGCTGCGTGGTGCTGGTCGCCAAAGACGGGAAGATAGCATTTGAAAAGGCATACGGCTACCTGACATACGACAGCACCCAGCCCGTCTACCGCGAAACCATATACGATATGGCTTCCTGCACCAAGATAATGGCTACGCTTCTCTCCGTGATGAAACTGAACGACGAGGGCAAGCTGGACATACATAAAACGCTGGGTGATTACCTGCCGTGGACAAGGGGCACGGATAAAGCCGGTCTGAAGCTCTGGGACGTGCTCCTGCACCAGGCGGGGCTTAAATCGTTTATCCCGTTCTACCGTGAAACGGAAGACAGTGCGCAGCACCCGCTGGGCGGTTTTTATGTGCCCCGGCCGGATGCGCAACACAGCATTCGCGTAGCCAATAACATGTACCTGCGCAATGATTGGGTGGATACCATGTACCAACGCATCCTGCAAAGCAAGCTCGGACCGGAAGGAAAATATATCTACAGCGACAATGACTTTATCTTCCTCGGCAAAATAGTAGAAGCCATCAGTGGCGAAACGCTGGATAAATATGCAAAAGAAAATTTCTATGATAAGCTAGGGCTCACCGGCACCGGTTTCAAACCCCGGGAGCGTTTCCCGCTGCAATACATTGCGCCCACGGAAAACGAAGCGGGGTTCCGCATGCAGCAGCTTTGGGGAGATGTGCATGACCCCGGTTCGGCCATGTTTGGCGGCGTAGCCGGTCATGCCGGCCTGTTCAGTGATGTGGAAGACCTTGCGGTGTTGACCCAAATGCTGCTGAACGGGGGTACGTTCAACGGGCAATCGCTGCTGAAGAAGGAAACGATTGACTATTTTTCCGAGTACCACAGCAATGTCAGCCGCCGCGGCCTGGGATTCGATAAACCCGAGAAAGACAATGCCACCCGCAGGGAGCCTTATCCCTGCCTGTCGGCTTCGCCGCAAACCATTGGGCATACCGGATACACCGGCACCTGTTTCTGGATAGATCCGAAATACCATTTAAGTTTTATCTTTCTTAGCAACCGGGTATACCCGCTGGGGGGAGAAAACCTGAAGCTATCGAGCATGAATATACGGACGAAGATTATGGAAGCGATTTATAAGGCGATGGAGTAAGCTATTGTTATAGGGTGAGCCGCCCCTGTAGGGCGACCCACCCTATAAAACAAACGGTGGGTCGCCCTACAGGGGCGGCTCACCGTTTGTTTATTTAAAGCTCACCGTTTACTTACGGCAGCGCCCGGATGCCCGGGTAATGGCTCACCAGTTCCAGTTCATACTCGTCTTTCAACTTCAGTTTCTTTATAAAATACCGCAACTCGGTGGAATCATCGGCATCGGCATATACCTGGTCATGCGCCAGCAGCACGAGGCATTCCGGCGAGCGGGTTTTGCCGTAGGCAAACACACTGTCTATTTGCCGAAGCAGGTCATCGGCGGTATTGACGAGGCAAAGGTCTTTGGGGGTGAACTCCCATTCAAGGTCCCAGCCGATAATGGTGAAGCCGGCCTGCTGCAATGAATCGACCGCCGCCTTGCTGCGTTTCAGATCGGTAAACTGTAGGGTATCCACCCGCCAGGCGTTTCGACCGGGGGCGCGGCAGATGGTATTGCTGAACTGCAGGCTGTCCTGGCTTCGTTCAAAATCATGCACTACCGAGTCCGGGTGGTTGTAAAACGCCGCATAGTGATTGTGCGCATGCGAATAGCTGTGATTGCACAATTCGATATTGGCGGCCATGGAAAGACTGTCCCATGTCCGTCGCTGTCCAACGCTGGCGAACACATGTTCTCCCACGATAAAGAAGGTCACGGGCACTTCTTCTTCCTGCATAATATGCAGTACTTTTTGGGTGCCGCGGTTGGGACCGTCGTCGAACGTGAGATAGATGCGTTTCTTTTTCTTTTTAACCGGCGGCCGGACATGCATGGTAACGGCGGGTCCTTCTGATTTCAATGCGGCGCGTTTGGCAACTACTGTTCCCTTGTCTGTTTCCTGGCAAGCGGCAAGGGCAACCAACAGTAAGGTGGTTTTGAGTAAGGCGGAAACAACTTGCTGTGTTTCCTGGTGATCGGAGTCCATAAATTTGGTGGGGAAATTGTTTGTATGAATGTAGTATTAGTAGAATCGATTTGCAAGAGGCGTTTGGTTAAAGAAAAGATAAATGAAGTAATAAGATTTTTCCCGATTGATGTAACTTTACCAACATGAACAGGAAACAGGAAGTTTTAAATGACGTAGTCATCAAATTTGCCGGCGATAGCGGCGACGGCATGCAACTCACCGGCAGCCAGTTTACCAACAACACCGCCCTGATGGGCATCGACCTGGCCACATTCCCGGATTTTCCCGCCGAAATACGTGCCCCGCAGGGAACCCTGCCCGGCGTGAGCGGCTACCAGCTTCGTTTTAGCAGCGACCGAATATTCACCCCCGGCGATGAGTGCGATGTGCTGGTGGCGATGAACGCGGCCGCCCTGAAAGCCAACCTGCGCGCGCTTAAAAAAGGCGGTAAGATCATTGTAAATACCGATGGTTTCGACAGTAAAAACCTGCGCCTCGCCAATTACCCCGATGGTGTAAACCCATTGGAAGACAATAGCCTGGACAGTTATGACGTGATTCGGATGGACATTACCAAGATGACCCGGGAAGCGCTGAAAGAGATCACCATGGGCACCAAGGAAAAGGACCGGGCGAAGAATATGTTCGTGCTCGGTTTCCTGTACTGGATGTACAACCGCGACATGGACAACACCATCCGCTTCCTCAAAGACAAGTTTGGCAAAAAGCCCGAAATACTGGAAAGCAATATAAAAGCCATCCAGGCGGGTTATAATTTCGGCGATACAACCGATGCCTTTGGTATCACCTACCGGGTGGAAAAGGCTAAGATGCAGCCGGGCGTATACCGCAGCATCATGGGCAACCAGGCGCTGGCCTACGGCCTGATAGCCGCCTCGCAGAAAAGTGGGCTGCCCATTTTTCTCGGCTCCTACCCGATTACACCGGCTTCCGATATTTTGCACGAACTCAGCAAGTACAAGGCATTCGGGGTAAAGACCTTCCAGGCGGAGGATGAAATCGCCGCCATCACTTCCAGTATCGGCGCTGCTTATGGCGGCAGCCTCGGGGTGACCACTACCTCCGGGCCCGGCATGGCGCTCAAGGCGGAAGCGATGGGACTGGCCGTGATGATGGAAATCCCCCTGCTGATCATCGATGTGCAGCGTGGCGGCCCTTCTACCGGTCTGCCCACCAAAACAGAGCAAAGCGATCTGTTGCAGGCTTATTATGGCCGCAACGGGGAATGCCCGATGCCGGTCATCTCCTCCTCCACCCCGAGCGATTGTTTTGAAATGATCTATGAAGCGGTGCGTATCGCGGTACAGCATATGACGCCGGTTATCTTCCTAAGCGACGGCTATATCGCCAATGGCGCGGAACCCTGGAAATTCCCCAAAAGCGCCGAACTGCCTCCTATCGACGTAAAATTCAAGACCGGCCTGGCGGAAGGGGAAGAAAAATTCCTGCCTTACCTGCGCGATGAAAAGCTGGTGCGGCCCTGGGCGGTGCCGGGCACGGCGGGACTGGAACACCGTATCGGCGGGCTGGAAAAGCAAAATATTACCGGTAATGTGAACTATGAGCCGGAAAACCACCAGCTCATGGTCAAAATACGGGAGGAAAAAGTAGCTAAAATAGCCGACTATATCCCCGAGCAGAAGATCGACAACGGGGCTGAAAAAGGGAAGGTATTGATATTGGGTTGGGGCAGCACCTACGGAGCTATCAAAAGCGCCGTGGTGGAATTGAGAAGCCAGGGGCATGCTGTCAGTCATGCACACCTGCGTTACCTGCGTCCTTTTCCTAAAAACCTCGGGACGATACTGCGCAACTTCGAGCATGTGCTGATCCCCGAGATCAACAACGGGCAACTGATCAAAATTATACGGGATGTTTATTTTGTGGATGCAAAGGGGTATAATAAGATCATGGGGATTCCGATTACAAAGACGGAATTGCTGGAGGTGGTGAAGAAGCTGCTTTAAGGCGTCTGCGGTCAGAGGCCCATCCCTAACTGCCTCCCATTCCTTATCTTTGCGGGTATGGAACAAATCGTTCAACAGATAGAAAATCACCGCCAGGAAATTGACCAGTTGCAGGTTTCGGATGCAAAGGGGCTGGAAGAATACCGTATTAAATACCTGGGCACCAAGGGTCTTGTAAAGGCCCTGATGGGGGAAATGAAAAACGTGGCGAACGATCAGAAAAAGGCTTTCGGCCAGGTCATGAATGAATTCAAACAGTTTGCCGAAGCCAAATACGAACAATGGAAAGAGACTACGGGCAACGGTCATACCGCCGCCGCCGGCTCCATCGATATTTCCCTTCCCGGCGATCCGCTTCCCCTGGGCAGCCGCCATCCCATCAGCCTGATGCGCAACAAGATGATTGAAATATTCAGTCGCCTGGGTTTTGCCGTTGCCGACGGGCCGGAGATAGAAGACGATTTTCACAATTTCACCGCACTCAACCTACCCCTGCATCACCCCGCGCGGGATATGCAGGACACGTTTTATATCCAGCAGAACCCCGACTGGCTGCTGCGTACCCATACCAGCAACGTACAGATACGCGAGATGGAAAAGGGACAGCTTCCGCTGCGCATCGTCATGCCGGGACGTGTGTACCGCAACGAGACCGTAAGCGCAAGAAGCCATTGCTTTTTTCACCAGATCGAAGGGCTATATATAGATGAGGAGGTTTCATTTGCCGACCTGAAGCAAACGCTTTATTTCTTTGTACAGGAGATGTACGGCAAGGATATCAAGATACGCTTCCGGCCAAGTTATTTCCCGTTTACCGAACCGAGTGCAGAAATGGACATCGAGTGCCAGCTTTGCCACGGGGCGGGTTGCAGCGTGTGTAAGCATACCGGCTGGCTGGAAATACTGGGTTGCGGCATGGTGCACCCCAACGTGTTGAAGAATTGTAATATCGACCCCGAGAAATATACCGGCTTTGCATTTGGTATGGGCATCGAACGTCCGACGCTGCTCAAATACGGTATCAATGATATAAGGCTGTTCAGCGAAAACGATGTGCGGTTTTTGCGGCAGTTTACTTCGGTGATTTAAGGTGAGCCGCTTTACGCATAGCCCCGGGTGCGGGGAAGCGGCTCAGCTTATGGAGCCAATCGCTCGATAAGCCAGTTTCCTCCATCTTCCAGTGAATATTGTATGCGATCGTGCAGGCGGCTCGGACGCCCCTGCCAAAATTCTATGGTGCCGGGTTTTACGCGGTAGCCGCCCCAGTAAGGAGGGCGTATAAGTGGCTTCCCTTCGAATTGTTTTGCAAAATCCGTTTCATTTTTTTCCAGCACTTCCCTGTTTGCAATGATCCTGCTCTGCGGCGAGGACCAGGCGCCGATGCGGCTGCTTTCCGGGCGGCTGTTGAAATAGGTATCGCTTTCGGCGGCGCTTGTTTTTTCGACCAGCCCGGTGATGCGTACCTGCCGTTCCAGCTCTTTCCAGAAAAATACCAGGCAGGCGCGGGGGTTTGCCGCCAGTTGCTGTCCTTTGAAGCTCTCGTAGTTGGTGAAAAATACAAAGCCGCGGGCATCAAAACCTTTTAGTAATACGATTCTTGCGGCGGGGATGCCATCGGGCGAGGCGGTGGCCAGCGTCATGGCATTGGCTTCGTCGATGGACGAATGGATGGCTTCGTTCCACCAATCGGCAAACTGGTCAAAGGGGTTTTGCTTCACATCCTTTTCAGTCAGCGACTGCCGCTGGTAGTCTTTGCGCAAATCGGCGATGGAATTCATAGTCAAAATCCTTTATTATAGATGGTGCGTGCCAAACATACCGGACACAGCACCTGCAAAAAACACGGCGTTGTAAATAGCTTCAATGATAAACATCACCACCAGCATGATAACGATGGTGATGATAACGTAGACGATACGCTGATCATCGGGCGTCTTTTTGAGTATGCCCACACCCAGGTACATTAAAAAGACCGAGTAACTGGCCCCGGCGATAATGGCCAGCCAGCCAAGGAAGGGAATGATGCCCAGTATGGTCGATACCCATAAACCGGTAGAAGCATACGCCACCAGTTGTGCGGAACGGCCGATGTTTTTTTCCGATCTGAAATTAACGGCCAGCAGGTCTACTACATAGGTAGTGATGACATAGGCGAGTATAGATTTGATAAATGTTCCTACCGCGGCAATAATAAAAAAACGCCCGAGCAACAGGGTGCCTGACAAAGCCAGGCCATTTATAATAGTAGCCAGTACGGGTATCAGTGACAGGGGGATAACGTAAGAAGTCAGCAAAGAACCGACCGTAGCGGATTCTCCTGCTATTGTGTTCCATTCCGTCTTAGGGGTGAATAATATATTCCTGGCACGCTCGACAAGGTTCATAAAAGAAATAGTTTTACTAAATGTAAGCAAACTATCTGTATTATCCCTTCACCAAAGTTCCTACCTGTTCGCCTGAAACCACTTTAAGGAGGTTGCCGGGCTTGTTCATATCGAAAACGATAATGGGTAACTGGTTTTCCATGCACAGCGTGAAGGCCGTCATGTCCATTACCTTGAGGTTACGGGAAATACATTCTGCAAAACTGATGGTGGTAAAGCGCGTAGCCGTGGGGTCTTTTTCGGGGTCGGCGGTATAGATGCCGTCTACTCTTGTTCCTTTTAGAATAACGTCTGCCTTTATTTCGATGGCGCGTAAAGAACCTGCTGTATCGGTCGTGAAATAAGGATTGCCGGTGCCGGCGCCAAAGATAACGACGCGGTATTTTTCGAGGTGGCGGATGGCGCGGCGGCGGATATAGGGCTCAGCGATCTGCTCCATTTTAATGGCGCTTTGCAAGCGGGTGTATACACCTTCTTTTTCCAGCCCTGCCTGTAATGCCATGCCGTTGATCACCGTGGCCAGCATTCCCATATAGTCACCCTGCGCACGCTCGATGCCTGTTTCCGCTTCATTCATACCCCGGTAGATATTACCACCGCCGATTACGATGGCCACTTCTATTTTCTGATCCGTAATCGTTTTGATCTCCCTGGCGTAATACGAAATCATCGCCGGGTCGAGGCCAAAACTTCTATCGCCCATTAATGATTCGCCCGAAAGTTTCAACAGGATGCGCTTGTAAGACTGCATGAGTATAGATTAAATTGATCGCTGCGAAGATAAAGTTAATTTTTATCAGCACCTACCTCTTTTACCAACTTCCCTGTTTCAATATCAATTTCGATGTACATACTTCCACCATACCAGCCTTTCAGTTGCCTGCCTTTGTACGCGAAATTGTTGAAATAACTGTACCCCTTGTCACCGGCAGGTAGCTCAGCCACCCATTTTACGTTGCCGCTTTTGTCTACTGCTACGAGGTTACGGCGGCCTTCGATTTTTAAGCCGGTTAATTTTACCAGGTTGAGCTGGAGTATTTCAACATCTCCCAGGCTGGCGACTGTCTTAAATGTTTTGTCCCACTCGGCTAACTTAAATTCGGAAAATTTCATGTGAATCGTTTTTATTTTGAATAATTTTTTATCGAACGAAAAGGCTTCGGGCAATAAAAAAGGGAACCGAATGGTTCCCTCTTTTTTACTTTTTAGTTATTTCATTACCCCAAAGCTACTCTTTTAAATTCGGTTATTTTCAGGCCGCCGTCCACGCTCTTGAGGTACTCGGCAACGGTCTTGCCGGCATCCTTTACAAAAGCCTGTGCAGTCAGGGTCTGTTCTTTAAAGAAAGCACCCATTTTACCCTCGGCGATCTTCGACAACATTTCCTGCGGTTTGCCGGCCATTTTCGGGTCCTGCTGCATCAGCTCCATGATGATGTTCTTTTCACGGGCGATAACGTCAGCGGGAACAGATTCAGCATCTACTGCCACGGGATTCATGGCGGCAATCTGCATGGCCAGGTCCTTACCGGCTTCGGCGGCGGGTTTGGTCAGACCTACCAACACACCCAGGCGGTAAGCGCCGTGGATATAAGCGGCTACGTAAGGAGCATCCACACGTTCAAACTTGTTTACACCGATCTTCTCGCCGATGGAAGCCAGTTTGTCGTTGATCAGTTCAGCGACTTTGGTGCCGTTGATAGTCACTTCGTTCAGCTCGTCCGCGCTCTTTACATTGTTGCTGATGGCGGCATCGGCGATGCTTTGTGCAAAGGCGACGAAATCGGCGTTTTTAGACACGAAATCCGTTTCGCAGCTCACACACAATACAATGCCTGTTTTATTGTCGGCTGTTGTTTTGGCAATTATCACGCCTTCTTTTGCTTCACGGTCGCTGCGTTTGGCAGCTACTTTCTGTCCCTGCTTGCGCAGCCAGTCGATTGCTTCTTCAAAATTGCCGTTTGTTTCCGTCAATGCTTTCCGGCAATCCATCATGCCGGCTCCTGTCATCTGGCGCAGTTTGTTGATGTCCTGCGCGCTTATTGTTACTGTTGACATAATATAGTTGTTTATCAATAATAATTATCTTCCACCGGGTCTGCGGGCACCGCCGCCACCGGGGCCTGCCACACGGCGTTTTGCCTGGTGACCACCACCACCGGGACCGCCGGGTCCACCCGGGCCACGACCCCTGCCGCCGCCGCCGCGACCACCTTCTGCTTCGGCTTCTGCCTGCAGGCGGGCTGCTTTGCGTTCTTTTTCATCGTCGCTCAGTTCTTCCACATCCTCGTCTTTGGCTGCCTGGCGTTCTGCAAGGCCTTCAGCGATGGCTGCGGTGATATAGTTGGCGATGATAGCGATTGATTTGGTAGCATCGTCATTGGCGGGGATGGCAAAGTCAACCTTGTTGGGGTCGCAATTGGTATCCACCATTCCAAACGTAGTGATGCCGAGGCGTTTTGCTTCTGAAAGCGCGATGTGTTCGTGGCCGATGTCGATAATAAACAGGGCTGCGGGCACACGACCCAGTTGCGAGATACCACCCAGTACTTTTTCCAGCTTATCCTTGGTGCGGCTCAGCGTGAGGCGTTCCTTTTTGGTAATGCTTTCGAGCGTACCGTCGCCGAGCATCTTCTCGATGCTCTGCATTCTTTTTACGCTTTTACGAACGGTATTGAAGTTGGTCAACATACCACCGAGCCAACGGTCGGTAACAAAAGGCATGTTCACTTTACGGGCGCATTCGGTAACGATTTCTTTCGCCTGTTTCTTGGTACCGACAAACATGATCTTCTTGCCACTGCGCGCAATCTGTTTCATTACGGCTGCCGCTTCCTGCAAACCTTCGGTTGTCTTGTTCAGGTCGATAATATGAATGCCTTTTTTCTCAGCAAAGATGTAAGGCAGCATCTTGGGATTCCACTTCTTACGCAGGTGACCAAAGTGCACGCCTGCGTCCAGTAACTGCTGTTGTAATGAAGTGTTATTTTCCATTGTATAGTATTATTAAGATGAATTGTATTGTTAACGTTTACTGAACTGGTAGCTACGACGTGCTTTTTTCTTACCTGGTTTTTTACGCTCAACACCACGGGGGTCGCGGCGCAACAGGCCGGCGGCCTTCAGCGCAGGGCGGTAATCAGGATTTACTTCCAGCAGTGCGCGGGCAATACCGAGCTTGGCAGCTTCGGCCTGTCCTTTTACACCACCGCCGGTAGCGTTTATTTTTACATCCCATTTATCCGATTGTTCAATCGTTTTCAAGGGAAGTTCTACCTGGTTTTGCAGGTAAACCAAAGGAAAATATACTTTGTAGTCTTTGTCGTTGACAATGATCTTGCCATCACCCTTGCTAAGGAACACACGGGTCACAGCCTCTTTACGACGACCTACGGCATTTTTTTGCTTTTCCATTTATATGTGTTTGGAATCCCGTTTTGACGGGACAATTGTTGATTAATTAGTATTTCAGTTCGGCTGGTTTTTGTGCAGTGTGCGGGTGAGCGCTTCCTGCATATACAAACAGTTTTTTGTACATTTTGCGTCCCAGGCGATTCTTTGGCAACATGCCTTTAATGGCTCTTTCCACCACGGCTTCGGGGCGGCGTTTCAGCAAATCCTGGGCTGCTTCTTCGCGAAGACCACCGGGATAACCACTGAAATTCTGGTACATTTTGTCTTCGCCCTTGTTGCCGGTAAATACTACTTTATCGGCATTAATGACGATGACGAAATCGCCGGTATCTACGTGCGGCGTGTACGATGCTTTGTTTTTACCGCGCAGAACCGCTGCGATTCTTGCGCTCATACGTCCTACGGTTTGATTAGTACCGTCCACAACATACCAGTTGCGTTGTACGGTAGCCGCGTTCGCATGTTTGGTGGTGAAATGTAATTTGCTCATTTGTTTGTTGTTTTACATGAAGGCACCGCTATCCCGGCTGCCCATAAATTTTTAAAGGACTGCGAAGGTAGGAAGAACTACCAGCACAAACCAAGAAAAAGAACAAGTATTTTTGGAGGCACCTTTACAATCGATTGATAATCAATAATAATTTTGACTGCATTTTTAACTCAGTGGAGGCGAAGCCCGGTAACCGGGCATTTTACCCTTCTTTGCCGCGCGAAGCAGGCCGGGGCCGTTAACAATATTGTCCACACGTCAAAATAAAACGCGCGCCGGCTCGTTTTCCTGCTTCAGAACCCTACTACCTAACTGTTTAACCCCTATTACGTTTGATGACGGCCTTTCCATTTTCCACCTCTATTAATGATTTTGCATGATGTTAAAGCGTTTTTCAAAAGCGTTGCTGTTGCTATGCATCAGCGCGCCGGCATTTGCCCAATTGCCCGCGGATGAGCAAACCGCCACGGAGCTTTCCAAAAAATACAAAAAGGAAGACGTAGCCTGCCTGAGCTCTTACCACTATTTCACCTTCGACAAGGGCAAAAATGCACTGGGTGAAAAAGTGGTGGTCATCCAGGAAGACGCCGAAATGGAATTTATATCGCTTAAAAAATTTGCGACCCTGACCTACCCGGAGTTCTACAACCGGTTTGTGCAACTGAAAGTGTTCAAGAAAGCCGTTAAGATGGGTTCCAAATACATTACTTCCGACAGGGCGGGCATCGACCACGCGGTTACGGAAGACGGCGTTTTCTTCGACGACAGCCGCGTGCAATACTACCCGCTGCGGTTTGATCAGAAAGGGGCCATGCAACGCATCACGCTTAAAAAAGAATATTCGGATGGCAAGTATCTTACCCGCGTATTTTTTCACATGCCCTACCCGGTCAAGGAACAGGCATTCGAATTTAAGGTGCCCGAATGGCTGTCGGTAGACTTCAAGCCGATGAACTTCACCGGTTACAAAATTGAAAAGACGGAGACAAAAAAAGGCGGTTATACCAGCTATGTGTTTGTCATGAAAGACCTTCCCCCCATCACCAACGAATTTAAAAGCGTCGGCAGGGCTTTCCGCGACCCTCATATCGTCATCCAGATAAAGTCCTTCGAAGCCAAAGGCGAGTCGCTGAAAGGTTTTGACAAAGTGGACGATATCTACAACTGGAACAACAAGCTGTATATGATGGCCGGCAACCAGCCGGATAAATTAAAGCCGGTGCTGGCAAAAATCTTACAGGGCAAAACAACCGAAGAAGATAAAATCAAGGCCGTTTATTACTGGGTACAGGATAATATCCGCTATATCGCTTACGAGGACGGTTATTCAGGTTATATTCCCTCTTCCGCACAGGACGTACTGGAAAAGAAATACGGCGATTGCAAGGGGATGGCCAACCTGCTCACGGAATTCCTCAAGCTGGCAGGCGTCGACGCTCATTTTACCTGGATTGGCACCCGCTCCATTCCCTATCCTCAATCGCTGCCCGCGCTTTGTGTAAACAACCACGCCATTTGCACCATCTATTATAAGGACAAGGAATACTTCCTCGATGCAACGGAAAAATATGTGCCTTTTGGTGAAAATGCTTTCCGCATCCAGGGCAAGGAAGCCATGATCGCAAAAGGAGATGCTTTTGAAATAAAACAGGTGCCTCTTACCACGGGCAACGAACACAAGGTGCAGACTAACGCCAGCCTGGCTCTGAACAACAATACATTGACGGGTTCCGTAAAAGTAACGCTGACCGGCAACGAACGAACCGATTTCCAGCAGGAATACCAGCAACTGCCCATGACCTCGCAAAAGGATTTCCTGAACGGTATGCTGGAGTTCGGGAACGACAATATGCAGGCCACCGACATTAAAACAAGCGATCTTTCCAACCGCGAAGTGCCGGTAACGGTTGAAGGCAAGGTTAACCTCGACAATAACGTCAACACGATTGCGGGCGATAAATACATCAGTATCGATTTCTTCCCCAAAACACTGCAACGGTACACTCCCGATGAGAAGCGGGTCACGGCTTACGATTTCGATTATGTGCTGACCTATGACGATGATATTTCGCTGACCGTGCCCAATGGCTGGAAGTTCACCGATATTCCGCAAAAGCTGGAATTGACCAGTGATGGTTACAGCTTCAAGGGAGATTATACGGTGGTGAACAATACCATCACGCTGCGAAAAACGCTTACCATTAAGAACAACATTATCAATGTGAGCGATTTTGCCAACTGGAAAAAATTCCTTGAGTCCATTAAGGAATTCAACAAATACTTTTTAACCGTTACCCAAAATGCCAAGTAACATGAAACACTATTTTGCAACCCACCGGGTAAAAGCCTTTTTTCTCTTTGCAGCGCTGCTGGTCAGCGGTACGTTAACTGCCCAGACGTATATCGACGACGGTTTCCTCGATAACATCGAGAAAAACGCCAAATCGGTGTGGGACGAGCCATCGCCGGCATTCACCAGCAACAATACCCCCGATGCGTGGAAAAATGAATCCGCCATCATCATGGGGTATAAAAGAAGTATTCTTTTCGATAAGAAATCAAGCGGGGGTTTCTTTACCGCCCGTGAAAACAGTGTATACTTTTTTGAAAAGGTACGTTTCAAGATCAAAGTGCAGGATAAAAATTCGGTAGAGCACTTCTCTGAAATCTATTTCCGCTATGGCGACAAACAGGACGGCTTCAATGCTCATATCATCAAACCGGGAGGCGAGGTACAGAACGTGGATTTAAAAGAAGCGGTCAGCGTCGAGTCGACCAGCGACGTACCGGAATTTTTTAAGAGCTTTTTTGACCAGAGTTACAGTTCTCAGCGACGGTATTACAAAGTGGCCGTGTCCAATCTCGAACCCGGCGATATTCTCGAATACGTAGCCAACACCAAAAGCAACCTGAACGTAACAGGCGCAGGCTTCGTGGAGTTCACCCCTCAATATGAAGTGTGCAGCAAGTCGTACCCGGTGGCCTATAACGAGATTGATATAGAAACGGATAGTAAATCTTTTTTCAAATCACTGTCACTGAACGGTGCGCCGGAATTTAACAAGGAGAGCACCGACGACAAGGATTTCTTCAAGTATGTTTTCATTGACAAAAACCGTGAAATCCAGAAAGACATCAATTTCATCAACGAGCTGACCGTTTATCCCGTTGTTAAATTCCAGGTTATTTACGCCAACAAACCCAATGCAAAGGGCGTACTGATAGGTGATAAAGGAGAATTGAAAAAAGGATTCAGCCGGGAAGAGCTGGCCAAAAAAGCATGGGAAGACTATGAAGCAGTCGGTGACTATCCCTATGCGCCCGGAAATGCATACGCCACTGTTCAGTTTGTCATCAACAGCAGTTGGGCCGATCTGAAAAAACTGGGTGCAAAGGAATGGCCAGAAAAACAGTATGTCGAAAGAGCCTATTACTATGTGCGACACCTCGTGGTGTACCGCGACACCTATTTGTCGGACAAAATGTTTGCCTATATTTTCGGGTCGCTGCTCTATCAACGCGATATACAGTCCGAACTGGTGATCAGCATCTCCAACGATATCGGCAAGCTGAAAGACGTGTTGTTCGACCAGGAAATACGATATGCCATCAAGCTGAATAACCAGTATTACTTCAACTGTACCGACCATTCCAACCCCGGTGATATGGTGCAATCCTTACTGGGCAACGACGCTTATATCATTTACAAACCGGCCGCCAAAACAGGGGCGCAGGACATTAAGCCGATAACGCTGCCGGAAGTAACGGCAGACGATAATACGGCAGTCTATAACATCGAAGCTTCGCTGGATGCGGGCATGAACAATCTTTCGGTAAAAAGAAAAAATACGTTTACCGGCATCAGCAAGGCAAGGGAAATGGATGAAGCGATGAAGTTCACCACCTATATGCTGGATGATTATAAGTATTACGGCGGCGGTTCGCCGACGGACAATATGAAAAGCGCCCAGGCGGATGAATACCAGAAATCCACTACGGCCCTGAAGGACGAATTCAAGGAAGCCAAACCCGAATTCGCCAAACAGGAGTTGCAGCGCGAGTTCGGTCATAATGTAAAATTCAGCGACTATAAAATCGCCAGCGACGGCCGTTCGGTGAAGAATAAAACGCTTGATTTCACCGAGACCTTCGAGCTGCCCGATATAACCAGGAAGGCCGGCAGGAAATACCTGTTGAGCCTGACCGGGCTTGTCGGCGGCCAGTTGCAGATCAAAGAAGAGCAGCGCGACCGGAAGCTGGATATCAGCGTCGGTTACCCCCACACGCTGACCTGGAATATCAGCTTTAAAATACCCGATGGGTACACTGTCGCCGGTCTTACGGAGCTGAATACGAACGTGGAAAACGAAGCAGGTAAATACAGCTGCGAGGCAAAAGAAGAAAACGGCAGCGTGGTAATAAAAATCATCAAATGCTATAAACAGCGTAATGTTCCAAAAGAAAACTGGAAGAACATGCTGGCCTTTATCGACGAAGCCTATAACAGTTCCTTTAAATATATTCTTTTAAAACCTAAAAGCTAAACCCCCACAGAATGAAAAAAGTTTTATTCCTTTTTGTATTGGCCGCGGCATCGATACAGGTATCGGCACAATATAAAAAAGCCAGTTTTCTTGACAAGGACGGCAGAACATACGCATTCAGCACCACTATGTTCAATTTAGGCGATGGTAAAGGTTCGCCCATTGGATTCACGTTCAGCGGAGGCGCGGACAATTCAAATAAACGCATGTTTTCATGGTATGATCTGACCTTTATTCCCGGTTATAAGTTTTCGTATCAAACTACGGGCTATTTAGGTAGTTCAAGCACTCCGAGCACATTAACTATTTACGGAAAATCGCGCAATGTATGGTTGTATGGTTACAACGTGGGAATTTATCTCACGAAGCACGATGCAGCAACTAAATTTTGCGCCTATATTCCGCTCGGGTTTAATATTGTTATATTCGGGCAACCAAAAATATCTTCCTACGACGATGAAACTTCCGTGTATTCCCAGATAGACAAAATTCCGCAGCAGGCGGCTTTTTCTATAGGTATTAAAGGAGGTCTGGGATTTCTCTACAACGTCACGGAGAAAGTCGGCATCAAGCTGGAAGGAGGCTACAACAAAATATTTAATACGGAGGCAGATGATACCGATGGAGGTTCCAACAGGTATTTCATGTTCACCTCTAATTCCTATGTGAGTCTTGGTGTGCGTCTTCATATCGTCGATAAAGATTAAACTTCGCGCGGTGCTAAAGCCCGCAAAGCGTTAAAAGATAAAAAGAGTTATGTCACCCGGCATAGCTCTTTTTTTTATTACTTTTAAGCAGTATAAACTACCGCTACCATGGCTGAAACAACTTTATCGCTGGGAAGAAGCGTATTTGGCAACCCTGCCAACAGGGGTCATTTGATGCCCATTGAGGAAGCCCGTCAACTGCTGAACGATTGGGTGCCCAACGAACGCCTGCGCCTGCACATGAAGCAGGTGGGGGCCGTCATGAAAGCATGGGCGATTGAGAAAGAAGGCGCCGACGAGCTCACTGCCCGCAAATGGGAGCTGGCGGGCCTGCTCCACGATGCCGATTGGGAAAAACACCCCGAAAGCCATTGCCGCGTGATCATAGAACAGCTCGAAGCCATGGATATCGACCCCGATGTGATCCATTGCATCGCCTCCCACGGTCCGAAGCATTTTGGCGTGGAGCCGGAAAACACGATGGATAAGATGATCTATGCCTTCGACGAGCTGTCCGGTTTTATCCATGCCGCCGCCCTGATACGCCCCACGCGCTACGAGGGGCTGGATGCCAAAAGCGTATTGAAAAAACTGAAGACCCTGTCCTTTGCCGCGCAGGTGAGCAGGGATGATATCAATGATGCCTTGTCAAGGATTAATATCCCGCTGGAAGAGCTGATTGAGTTCGTAATAAAGCACCAGAAAGAGGTGCAGTAATGCTCCATTATTCGCTATTTTGCGGCTGATTATATATTTAGCTACGCCGCATGAAAAAATGGTTTATCAGCCTCTCCGTCCTTGTCGTTGTATGCCTTGCTGGTATCTACTTATTGATACCTTCCCAATTAAAACTTTCCGGCATCGCCTATATCCACTGTCCCCCGGCAGCCGCCTTCCGGGTAGTCTCCGAAGAAAGTAAATGGCCGAAATGGGTTTCCGCCGGCGGAGATGAATACCGGATCGTCAAAAAGACCTACAATAGCCTTGAGGTGGTCATTTTGCATAAGGGACGGCCGGTAAGCAGCGAGCTGGCCTTTCTGCCGCTGTCTGCCGATTCGCTGATCCTGCACTGGCAATGTAGCCTGGTGGCCGGCAATAACCCCTTCGACCGGCTTGCGCGGTATAAACAGGCAACCGATATCAAAAAAAACATGAACGCCATTCTGCAGGAACTCGGTTCCTTCCTGTCGAAGACAGAGAATGTATATGGAAGCCCTATCCGGCAAATAGCCGCGATGGACACGGCGCTGATCAGTACCAAAATACTTTTACCGGTCTATCCTTCCACCCCGGACGTGTACCGGCTGGTCGATACACTGAAAAACTATATCACCGGGCAGGGCGGAAAGGTAAGCGGTCCCCCGATTATGAATGTGACCCCGGCGGAAGGACAGTTCCAACTCATGGTCGCCGTACCTACCGACCGCTGGCTGCCGGAAACAAGGGATTTTGTTCGACGCAGGATGATACCGCGGGCGTTTATCGTATCCGATGTAAAAGGGGGCGATGCCACCGTGCGGGAAGCCTTCCGGCAAATGAATCTTTATTTCGAGGATTATAAACGAATAGCGATGGCTATACCGTTTGCTGCGCTTATCACCGACCGGACCAAAGAGTCCGATACCACGCGGTGGATGACAAGAATATACGTGCCGGTCTATTAAATCAGGGTTGCCGGTCAAACTGTATCACCAGGGTGCTGTCGTTGTTTCGCGCCAGCACAAACGCTTTTTTCCCCGCGATGGTGATGGGGCGGATATGCCGCACCTGTCCTTTGATTGTCAGGTTACCGATGGTTTCCGCCTTCAACCGGTTATTTCCTTTATTCAGCAGGATGGTGCCGAAATCGGCATCATAGCGTCCCATTTCAATATTGTTTTCATAATAATTGCCGACCAGCAGGATATCGGGCAGGTTATCGCCGTTGGCATCTACCACTACGGCATCGCGATAAGGAGTCAACTGCGCTTCCCAGGGCAGCGCCTGTACATCAAATTGAAGATTGCCTTTATTGATCAGTACGGCATTGGAAAAATAATTTGCCTGTAACACCTCCGCTTCGTCCAGTTTTTCGGCAGTAAAGATTTGTTTCAACGATGCTTTGGCAAAATCTTCCGCGTATAAAAACCGCTTTTTGAGAATGGGTATCTGTTTTTCCAGTTCCATTTTATTGGCAAAGGGGATTTCACGCCCGGCGAGGTAATAGGTCAATACCTGCTCCTTTTTACCGTTGTCGTCGAAATCATTATAGTATAACCTCACGGGTTCCGCTTCCGATGCTTTGAGACGACTGTTTAGCCCGAGGTTCCCGGCAATCAAATCCACCTGCCCGTCGTTGTTGATATCACAGGGTAAAATAAAATTCCACCAGCCTTTTTTATCCGTCAGTACTTTTTTGGTGAATGTGCCCTTGTCGTTTATAAAAGCATAGATGCCTCCCCATTCGGTACATATCAACAGGTCCTTATCGCCGTCCTTGTCGATATCAAACCATAGTGCCTGCGTGACAAAGCCCACGAAAGGCAATTCTTTCGCACGTTCAGCGGTAACGTCTTTGAATTTGCCCGTGCCATCGTTTTGTAAAAGATAGGAGCGCGGCGTCTGCCCATATTCCCAGGGCACTGCACGGCCACCTATAAACAGGTCGGTGTATCCATCGCCATTGAAATCAAAGGGCACTACGCAGGACGCCGTCATATAAATACTGTCAAATGCATCTTCCTTGCGCCGGAGGTTTCCCTTGCCATCGTTGAGGTACACCCGCGGCAGCAGGTAGGGATCTTTTCCGTAGTATTCATTCCCGCCGCTGGCGATGACGAGGTCAGGATGGCCGTCGTTGTTGACATCCGTCCAGCAGGCATCCACCCCTTCCCAGGTGCTGTCGTTGTCAAGCGCCGGTTGCGTTGTTTTATAAAATTTACCGGAGGGCTTTTGGATAAAAACGCCGCTCTTCTCCCATTTGGATGATCCGATGAATACATCTTCCAGCCCGTCACCGTTTATATCGGCGATGGCAAGCGCAGGGCCTTCGGTAGAAAGCATGTGGGGTTGCAGCGGGGCGCGGTCAAACTCATGGAACTTATCTTCCCGGTGGAGAAAATCAAGGTTTACTTCCTGCGTAATATCTTTCATCGGGGCGGCGTCCTTCTTATCATGAGCAGTGATACGGGTATAGTCAAAAGACGGAAGACCTTTTTTGTATTGAAGCGTCAACCGGTTTTCATGGACGGGCAGGGTCAGCGGCTGGTAGGTATTGTCCGGCCAGATAAGAAATAGGGAATCAACCGTTGTTTTATCCAGCCCGATATGAAGCGGTATTTCCATACTGGATAAAAAACCCCGCACAGGATATTTCTCGTAAGTGCGGATACCGCCATTGGCAAACAGCACCACGCGGGCGCCAATCGCATTGATATTCTTCTCCGGGCCTTTCAGGATGATTTCCACGCTTGGCCGGCGGCTGCTGTCGTTGCTCCTGTTCTGGTACAATAAAGCCGGTTCGTCGATATTATTGACCACCACATCGAGGTCGCCGTCGTTGTCCAAATCGGCATAGACGGCGCCATTGGAGTACGTAGACTTTTCATTTTTCACCGCCGCACCTATATCACTGAATACCAAATCGCCTTTATTACTGAAGAATTTATTGGGGATTTTTATCTGCGGGAATTTATTTGTCAGTGCCATGTTCGTCTCTTCCATGTTATTGCTGCGAATCTTTTCCTGCACTTCCCCGTTGGAAACATAATTGATGAAATCAATATCGTTCATCCGTTTGGGGATGCCGTTGGAAATAAATAGATCCTTTAGCCCATCGTTGTCGAAATCCATCCAAAGAGGGGCCCAGGACCAGTCGGTGGCCGCCACGCCCGCATACAAACCGACTTCACTGAACATCCCGTCTTTCCGGTTGTACTGGAGATTGTTGCGGGTGTACTGGTAATTGTAGCCGTATTCAATTTTCCGGTTGAACAGATCATATTCATCCTCTCCCAATGATCTTTTCAGGATATAAGGATCAGAAGGCAGCATATCCATCGAAATGATTTCAGGAAAACCGTCGTTGTTGACATCGGCCACGTCTACCCCCATCGAAAACTGGCTGCTGTGCATGGTATGGCTGGTAAGCTCTTCTTTAAAGGTTCCATTTTTCTGGTTGATATACAGGTAGTCGTTCTCATGAAAATCATTGCCTACATAAATATCAGGATAGCCGTCCATGTTAATATCCGCCACGACCACCCCAAGGCCGTAACCGATGACAGAACTATTGATGCCGGAACCTGCGGTAACATCGGTGAAATGGTTACCATCGTTGCGGTAAAGCCGGTCGCCGGTCAGGGGGTTGTGGGTATTTAATAATTGTTCGCGGATGCCGAAGGTGCCGTTGTCGTGGATGGTATGATTCAGGAGGTACAGATCAAGATCGCCGTCGTTGTCATAATCGAAGAACACCGCCTGTGTGCTGAACCCTGAAAAGTCAAGCCCGTATTCATGGGCCTTGTCGGCATAGACGGGTATGCCGTCTTTGCCAATGCCCTGGCATACCAACAGCTGGTTGTGGCTTTCGGGAAGTCCATCGAGTTTTCCTACCCGGCAGATATAGAGGTCCAGCAGGCCATCGTTGTTGATATCTACCACCGAAACGCCGGTCGACCAGCCCCCATCCTCCGGTATATGAGCAGCGGCGGTAACATCTTTGAATTGCAGGTGCCCCTGGTTTAAAAACAGTTTGTTATCGCCCTGGTTGGCCACAAAAAACAAATCCACCAGGCCATCATTATTAAAATCACCTGCGCCAACGCCGCCGCCGTTATAAAAATACATGTACTTGAACAGGTTGAATTGGGCCGTGGGAGTCAGCTTGTTGGTAAAATGCAGGCCCGTGGCATCATCTTCCATTACTTCAAACAGCGGCTGTACCTGCGGGGTATGCTTACAGGCAAGAAAGAAGAAAAAGGAATACACGCACATTAAGACATTAAGCCGCTTGTTATACTGCACCATACATGCTGCAAATTAATTCTTTGTAGTAAGTTTTACCGGTTTACTTATCTCGTACAGGGCGGGGTATTCATCGTTTTGCAGGAATAGTAGCCGGTTCCTTCCATTGCCCGTAATATTTTTTATATCACGTACCTGTCCCATCACTTCCAGCCCGGATTCACCGGGTTGCAACCAGGTAAAATGGCCCTTGCCATCGTTTAGCAATACATGGCCGAAGCTGGCATCCAGCCGTCCAAACTGGGGAGGGAAATCAAAATCATTCCCTGCCAGCACGAGGTCGGGGAATCCATCGCCGTTCACGTCCATGCATTGTATGGCGTTCACCGACGACAACTGCACCATCGAAGGCAGGGGTGATATGCTGAACTGACCGTTGCCCTTGTTAAATGCGATACAGGAAGGCGTATAATTAAATTCTTTTACCTGCGCATTCTTTATTACTCCGGCGGGGAATAATTCCTGGATCGATTTGCGGGCATAATCGCTGTGCTTTAGGTTTTGTTTCCTGAGCGAAGGAATCTGATCTTCCATATCGTGTTTCAGGAAAACGGGTACATCTTTTCCATTAATGGTATAGGTCATGATTCGGTCGGGCGAGCCGTTCTGATCAAAATCGGTGATCCATAGTTTGACCGGCGTGTTCACATCCGGGTGCAGGTAAAAGTTTTCACCCACATTGCCCAGTACAAGGTCTTCCTTTCCATCGGCGTTCAAATCGGCCACCGCTACCGTCCGCCACCAGCCATACATATTGGAGAGATTGGTTTTGATTTCTTCGAAGTGATCCTTATGAACGGAAAAAATCCGGGGAGTCATCCATTCGCCGGTAATAACCAGTTCTTTTTCTTTATCCCCCGCCACATCCGCCCATACGGCGCCGGTGACCATCCCGATATTGGCGATGGCAGGACATAGGGACTGTGTTTTATCGATAAAATGTCCTTTGCCATCGTTTACATACAGGTAACTGGAAGGGTCAACTCCATATTTCTGTGGCGCGCTGCGGCCTCCGATAAACAAATCGGGGTAACCGTCGTGGTTAAAATCATAAGCAATGGCTACGCCCGTATTGACTCCATTGACGGTGCCGGGAAAGGCGGCGGCATCGAGTGTAAAATTTCCCTTGCCGTCGTTTTTAAACAGCCTGTTTTGCATCTGGCGGCTTATTGGTGGATTGCTGTTGCCCCCGGGGCCTATGTACAAATCAAGATCGCCATCGCCGTCGGCATCAAAAAACAATACCGCTTCGTCTTCAAAATCGGCGAACTGGTCAAAGGCCGGTTCTTTCTTTTTTTCAAAGCCGCCGTTTTTGTTTTGAAGATATATCTGTCCCGGGTGCCCGGGTGTGCCGCCGATATAGATGTCGGGCAGTCCATCGCCGTTTACATCTCCTACTGTCGCCTTTGGTCCCTGCCTAGACAGCATTTCCGGCAGGTTGCGTTCGTAATAGAAATCAGTATAATCGTCCTCTTTGTGTTTGTCGAAACTGCTTTTGACCAGTTGAAGCACAGGTATCTTAGCGGATGTTTTTATCGTGTCGAAGGGAAGTCTCCCGGTGAGCGGTTCTGTGATTACCTGGTCCTTATTGATAAGCGGATGGGCATAGCGGGTCAGGGTCCTGTCGGGCCATATAATGACCATCGAATCCGCCTGTGTCGCCTTGCCGATGCCTATCACCTGTTTATAATCGACACTCGACTGGAAGCCGCGGCTGGGCACTACTTCGCGGGTGAGCACCTGCCCGGGCGTATAGATCATTATTTTACTGCCGATGGCAAAGCTGTTTTTTTCACTGCCTTTCAGTAGAATGCTGATGTAGTTGTTCTTATTCAGCTCACGGGCATTGTTTCTGTAGATGAAGGCGGGGCCATTCTCATTATTCACTACCAGGTCGAGATCGCCGTCGTTGTCCAAATCCACGTAGGCGGCCCCGTTGGAGAAGGAAGGCTGGGTGATCCCCCAATCCTTCCCTATATCTTCAAATTGCAGGTTGCCTTTATTGCGGTAGAACTTGTTCAGCAGGGGCGTACGGGGGATTTTCTTTAGTACTTCGTCTACGTTTTCCTTTTTGCCGGTGAGCACCATTTTCTGGATGACATCGTTGGCAAAGAACTCCATAAAATCGAGGTTAACCACGTCCCGGTTTACCCCATTACAGATGTATATATCGTTGTACCCGTCGTTGTCGGCATCGAAGAACAGTTCGCCCCAGCTCCAGTCGGAAGCGGAGACCCCGCTGTAATTGCCTATTTCGAGAAACCTGCCGTTTTTATTATTCAATTGCAGGCAGTTTTTTACAAACTGCCGGTACATACCCTGTCGTTGTTTTTCTTTATACAAATCGATGTTATCGAAAGCGCCCGTTGTCTTGAGCCGGTAATCATCGTCCGGCAACATATCCGTTGTAAAAATATCCGGGTAGCCGTCATTATTAATGTCGGCGATATCGGCGCCCATCGACGACATGCTGGTGTGTTGCACACATTGTTCGAACTCGTCCTTGAAGGTGCCGTTTCCCTGGTTGATGTAGAGATAATCCCGTTCATAAGAATCGTTGGATACATATATGTCGGGATAACCGTCGCCATTGATATCCCCCACACAGGCGCCCAGCCCGAAACTTAGAAGACCGCCATGGATACCTGCCTGTTTGGTGACCTCGGTAAAATGGCCGTTGTCGTTCCTGAATAAATGGTCGCCGCCACCTTTTAGAAAGTTACCGACCGGCCAGTCTTTCTCCGGCAGGTCGCGATTGATGGAGAAGTTAAGCTGGTTGACCGGGATAGGACTGTTGTTGATCATAAAACAATCCAGGTCGCCATCCATATCGTAATCGAAAAAAGTTACCTGCGTGGTATAGGCGGAAATACCAAGACCGTATTTATCGGCTTCTTCGGTAAACGTGAGATCATGGTTATTGATGTATAGTTTATTCTTCCGGTTGCCCGTGCTCATGTGGCCGGAACTGCACACATAAATATCCAGCCAGCCATCGTTATTGATGTCTACAAACACGACGCCGGTGTACCATTTGTCGTCTGGTGCGATGCCGGCTTTGGCAGTAATGTCTTCAAATTTAAAATTGCCTTTGTTGAGATAGAGCTTGTTGGCCCCGCTGTTGGACGTAAAAAAAACATCGGGCAGCCCGTCATTATTAAGATCGCCGGTAGCCACGCCGCCGCCGTTGTAGAAATTCCTGAAAAGAAAGCTGTTTTCGAGCTTACCGTCTTCGACATTGTTTTCGAAGTTGATGCCTGAATCTTCCACCAGTTCAAACAGTGGTTGCTGCTTTTCATTGTGACAGGCAGGTAACAAGATGGTGAAGAGGACAGCAAGGCAAATCGGGCGAAGCTTCATACAAACGGAATGTACTGCGTTAAACGAAAACGAAAGGTCATTATAAAAATGACCTTTCGTGAATATAAGCTAAGTAAGGCTAAAACTGTTTAATTAATAGCCGGTATTTTGTTTGAGATTAGGGTTAGCTGCCAGTGCCTGGTTGGGGACTGGGAACAACAGGTATTTGGGATCATCCGTAGGTTTCAGGCCCCAGGGTTTGGTAAATACACCGAAACGGATGAGGTCGTTTCTGCGCCAGCTTTCCCAGTATAATTCTCTTCCACGTTCTGCCAGCAGGGTATTGGGGTCATCCACATTCGATGTGTTTACCAGCGGAAGCGTAGCCATGGCAGCTGCGCCACGGGCTGTTCTCAATGCATTCACCATTGTTAGTGCACCGGCGGGGTCGGAAGCATTCCTTATTTTGGCTTCCGCCACCATCAGCACTACATCGGGATAGCGAAACAGTACCAGGTCATTGCCGGCGGGACCGCCATAATACAAGCCAGGGTTGCTGGAAGGCCCGGCAAAATCGGGGGGATATTTTACAACCCGTATGCCTGTTACTTCCAGGTTGTTGCCTGTTTCAATCATATTGGCGGCAATAGCAGGTGTAAACGAGAGCGGGTTACCCTTTCTGTCTACACGGGCTACGCCGTTTTCATCGTACTGTTGACCGTTGAGGAAACCGGGACGGATACCCGAAAAATTGGTAACGCCCGGGTAGAATCTTCCACCCAGTCGTTTGTCGAGCAGGGTATCGGCGGGTGTATTGCTGGGCACGCCGCTGATGCCGAAACTGTTATAGAAATCGCTGATGGTAGAGAAACCGTTCCAGCCGGCATTTCCATAAATGCTTTGGCCGGGGTGACCGTACGAATTGTAGTGCAGGGTCATGTTCCAGCGGGCTTCCGTTGCTGCGTGGTTAACCGAGTTGCCGGAAATATTGGAATACGAAAAGATTGATTCGTGCGACGTATCGTTGGAAACGCTGAAATTGTCAAAGTAATTTTTACTGTAACTGTATTTGCTATTGCCCATAATAGTCGTTCCCAATGTAATCACCTGTGCCAGGTCGCCAGCGTCAAATGTAGGGGTGGCCCTGTTGAGGAAGGCGCCTTTGTTGAGGTAGCATTTCATCAGCAAAAACCGGCAGGCATCGGCAGAAGCGGCGGTGGGACCGTTGGTGTTGCTCATACTGGGCAATACAGTCGTCAGCTCATTGATAATATACGTGATGGCGGGTGTGCCTGTCAACACAGTCGGTGCAATCAGCAGGTTGTCGCCGGGATTGCGTACGGAGAACTGGTTGAACAAGTCATAAAGGTAATAACAGGCAAACGCTCTCAGGAACCTTGCTTCCGCGGCCTGTTGCGGTGAAGGATTGTAACCCAGCACGAGCGTAGCGTCGAAATTCAGCTTATTCAGGTTGTTGAACACGGTCAGCAACTGGCCGTGGTCGGCATTCCAGGTGTGGTTGTGCAACACGCGCCATACACCGTTGTCGTCCCAGTCGCCGCCTCTTGTAGGCACCAGCGATTCGTCGGAGGTGTTTTCTTCAAGCGAGAAAACCTCATCCTGCCCCGCAAACGGCGTTGCGATATCCGCATAGGCGTTATTGAGAAACAGGCCGGGGCCCGAGCTGCCCAGCGTATTTACCGTTTGGGCATTGGTAAGCGCGTTGCCCAGTTTTTCATCCAGCTTGGTACAGGCTCCGAGGAGGATCATGACCGGTACTGTATATATCGATATTTTTTTGATTGATAACATGAGTTTACTTTTTTATTGATTACAATGAAAAGTTCAGACCGAAGGTTATTGTCCGTGCTGTTGGGTATGGGATATATTCAATGGATCGTGAAGGATAGTTGTTATTATTTTTATCAATATTAACTTCCGGGTCGAAACCGCTGAACTTGGTAATAACAAACAGGTTGGTGCCACTCACGTACACACTCAGGTTTTTCAGCGACTTGCCCACATTACCCACATCGTAGCGAAGGGTAGCATTTCTCAGCTTCACATAGTTGCCGCTTTCGAGGAAACGGGTAGAAGCAGCTGCGCCATCGCTGATGGCCTCTCCTGAATTGAGCGCGTTTTTATCAATATTTCTTCCTGAACTAAGGCTGTTGATATTGGTAACGGAGGTTGCCGTGTTATTATAAATCATATAACCGAAGGCGCCGCCTGTATTAATAACCACGTTCCATGCTTTGTAACGCAACGTCGTGCCAAACCCTGCCAGCACATGCGGGTTGGGGTCTCCTGCATAAGTAGGGTTGGCGGCGATTATCTGGGCATGGTTCTGGTCGAATCCGGAGAATTGTTTCAGGAAGAATTCATTCACAGGCTGTCCGTTGGTAATCACCTGGCCGAGCGTACCTGATACACCCTGTCCGTTGATTTGACCTGTCTGAATAACGATAGGCAGACCGGTGTTGACATCATAGAAGTTCTTCAGCAGGTTTTTGTTGTAGGCAATGTTGAAATTAAAATCCCAGGTAAAGTCTTTATTAGATACTGCATTTACGCCGATGCCGAACTCAACGCCTGAGTTAATCAGGTCAGCCGGCAGGTTGATAAAGTAAATGGAGTTGGGAGCCGGTTGGATGGCGCTCGCCTGGAACAGGATGTCCCTGGTGTCTTTGTGATAGTAATCGATCGTACCGTACACTTTTCCTTTTGCCAGGGCGAAGTCAACACCTATGTTAATTGACTTCGTGGTTTCCCATTTCAAATTAGGGTTGGAAACGATGGTCTGAGCAGTGGTGTTATAGGAAGAGAAGGAAAATTGTTCCTGCGAAGAACCTGCCGGGAATTCCTGGTTACCGGTTATACCATACGAAACACGCAAGGCCAGGTTGGAGAACACGGTACTGTTCTTCATGAAATCTTCGTTGCTCAGTGAGTATTTGGCACCTACGGAGGGGAAGTAACCATATTTTTTATTGGCGCCGAACTTGCTGGAGCCGTCTGCTCTCAGCGTACCGGTGAGGTACAATTTGTCGCGGTAATTAAAATTAACACGACCGAAATACGATTGCAGTTCCGTGGTTGGGTCTACAAAAGCCACCAGCGGAAACTGTGTTTTTGCATCCTGGAATATGCTGGTATAGGGGATTTGAATCCGGGTAGTCTGATCAAGATCGGTGTTGAAACCGGTAGCGGCAACATTTGAATTGCTGTAATCCGATTTCCAGTATTCGTAGCCTGCCAGTGCTTCAAATGTCAAATCCTTGCTGAGGCTGGTGCGATAGTTCAGGGTATGGGTAAAGGTCTGCGAGGTTATCGCTGCATCGGAAATGACCGCATATCCCTGGCCGGAAAGACCGGGGAAGCCAACAAGGAAGCCTTCAATATTGGTAAGACGCTGGCCGGTGCCGTGGTTGATGGCGTATAAAAATTTATATTCAAGGTTGTCGGTAATCTTATAACTGGCGGAGATATTACCCAGGAATGTATTTACCCTGGCCACATCGTTGAAAGCATCGCTAAGGGCAAGTGGGTTGACCGTGGCATTGGCGTTGAGGTTGTAAAGCCCATCCTTCGTCCGGAAAGGAACGGTGGGGTTCCAGTTGAGTGCGGCACTGACCAGGTTACCTTGTGAACCCGCGGTATTGGAAACGTTGACAAGGTTTTCGGTCACATGGCCGGCTATCAGGCTAAAGTCGATGGACAATCGTTTATCAAGGAATTTGTAAGCGCCGGTAAACGTACCGACGTATTTGTCGAGCGAAGATTTTTTGAGCAGGCCGGGCTGGCTGGATGCCAGCAATGAAGCGCGGAACTTACCGGTTTCACTGCCACCGCTGAGGGCCATATTATAATTTTGTGAGATGGTATGCTGTGCAATTTCTTTCATTGGATCAACGGAGCTGCCTGAGTCGTACTTGGTAATACTATTTGCCGCCAGCGCGCTCCGGAACTGGGAAGTGGAAAGCACCGGGTATTTTTTCATATAACCCGAAACGCCCCAGCTTGTATTCATATCCATCCTTGTCGGCCCTGAAGAACCTTTCTTGGTAGTAATAACTATAACGCCGTTGGCGCCCCGCGAACCGTAAATGGCGGCCGAAGAAGCGTCTTTCAATACGTCTATCTGTGCGATGTCATTTGGATTGATATACAGCAAGGGATTGGATTCGGGCGTAGTACCAAATCCCAACCCGTTGGTGCCGAGGTTCAGGCTTGGTCTTGCCGTTCTTCCGTCCAGCGGCACTCCATCTATTACATAGAGGGGGTTATTGCTGGCGCGGATGGAATTGTTACCCCTTATCTTAATGGTAGTGGCCGCCCCGGGCTGACCGCTGTTGGTGGTAATTTCCAAACCGGGCACTTTGTTTTGCAATAACTGGTCGGGTGTCGAAATAGCACCCTGGTTAAAGTCTTTTGCTTTAACGGAAGCAATGGAACCCGTTAAATCTTTTCTGCGGGCCGTGCCATATCCCACTACCACTACTTCGTTGAGACTGGCATTGCTTGCCACCATCGATACTGTAATGGCAGTCTGGCCGGAAACACTTATTTCCTGCCGGTCAAAGCCTACGGAAGTCACCACCAGTGTAGTCACATCGGGGGCTACCGTAAGACTAAAACTACCGTCCGCACCGGTCGAAGTTCCTTTTTTAGAACCCTTGGGCTGAACCGTAGCACCCACG
>DASYCT010000086.1:0-3533 GCA_036500065.1 Chitinophagaceae bacterium
CCCAACACGGTCAGCCCGCCAGTGATTTTTATGTCGGCGATAAGATGCCGGTGCTGTCATTCTTTATTTCACTCTGCGGTTGCATATTCATCATCCAGATCGCTTTTCTGCTGCAGCGTGCGGGCATTATGAAATGGCTTCGCGTAGTGGGCTATCATTCCCTGTATATTTACCTGGCTCACGTGATGGTGGTCGCTGCCGTAAGGATCATCGTTACCAACCTGTTCCATAGCACCAATGTGCCGGTGATACTGATCCCGGCCATGATTTTAGGCATTCTCGTTCCGATGATATTGTACAACCTGTCGGTGAGAATGGGCGCATGGTGGCTGTTTTCCCTGAAAAAACCGGTAGAAGAGATCAACCATTATTCACAAGTGGCAATCGCATAATCCTGGAAGATCCGACTGAGTATATGAAACACAAGTTTATCCGGAACAGAGATATCATAATGTTTAGTTTCCAGCCCTGGGACACTGAAATTGGCAGCAATTTCAAAGACATGGCGCTTGAATTTGCCCGGTATAACCGTGTTCTTTTTGTCAACCGAGCACTTGACAGGAGTTATTATATGAAGCACCGCTCGGACCCCAAAGTAAAGACCAGGCTGGCGAGCATACGAAAGGGGATCGGCGAACTGGAGCAGGTACAACCCAATATCTGGGTGCACAACCCGCGTGTGATCGTAGAATCCATAAACGGCATACCGTTAAACGCGTTGCATGATATGCTGAACAAAATAAACGGCAGGCGGCTGTCGAAAGAAATCAATAAGGTCGCGAAGCAACTGCAGTTCAGGGACGTAATTCTTATCAACGATAATGATTTTATCCGGGGGTTTCACCTCGGGGAAATGATACCGGTTTGCCGGCAACATATCTTTTATATCCGTGATTATATGCTCGGCGTTCCGTTCTTTTTCCGGCATGGGCCGCGTCATGAAAGCGGTATCCTGCGGAAAGCCGATATGGTAGTGGCGAATTCATCGCACCTGGCTTCCTACGCCCGGAAATACAATTCGCACAGTTTCGACATCGGGCAGGGTTGCGATCTTACACAGTTCCTGGCTACCAACCTGCCGGTGCCGGCGGACCTGTCAGCCATCCCGGGACCGGTCATCGGGTACACGGGCAGCGTGAGCGCCTGGAGAATAGACGCGGATATTATTAAACATATCGCTGCCAGCCTGCCGGATTGCAGCATCGTCCTGGTAGGGCCGGTGGATAAGGAATTCAGGAAAGACGAGCTGGATGCTTTCAGCAATATTTATTTTCTCGGGCCCAAAGCGCCCGATATGCTGGCGCAATATGTGTTCCATTTCGACATTTGCATCAACCCACAGATATTAAATGAGATCACGCGGGGCAATTACCCCCGCAAAGTGGATGAATACCTTGCCATGGGGAAACCGGTAGTAGCTACCGCCACCGAAGCGATGGACATGTTTGCGCCCTATACGTTTCTTTGCCGGAACGGGGAAGACTATGTAGAAAAGATACGCAGTATCGTCGAACACCCGGAGACAAACAACAACAACGGGGTACAGGAGCAACGCAGGCAGTTTGCCTTGTCGCACACCTGGGAAAACAGCATCGGGTTGCTTGGAGACGCTTTTTATGAAACCATTGAATCAAACAAATCATGAACAACCCTGATAAACGCCGCTATATTATGCCGCTGGAGTTTTTCTCCGCGCTGCTGGTTGCGTTTGTGCTGGTAATGGTGTTTATTTACTTTTTATTTCTTTAACCGAAGATGGCCAACACCGCAAAAACAAATATCGTCCTGTCTTTGTCCGAATGGATAAGGTATAACTTTTACACCAAAAAGTTGAATACCGTACCCGGCTATATCCTGATGGGACTTGTAGGCGTTGGGGTTGCCATTTCGGGCGCTGCGGTTGATTCACGGCTGCCGCTGCTTATCGCGTTCGGGATGGCGGGGCTGCTGTTTACGATCGCTTGTTTTTATTATCCCCGGCTGGGCTTCTATACTTCACTGTTATCGTCGGCCTTCCTGACAATGCCCGACCGCTTGTTCACCACGTCCATACCTGTGCCGCTCGGGATGGTCATTGAAGCCATCGAATACGTCACGCTGCTTTCCATTCTTGCCAGGGAATACAGGGTACGCACCAATACGAGCCCGTTCTGGCGAAACCCGCTTACCATCGCATTCGTGGTATTGCTGGTTTATTACATAAGCGATATTTTCAATCCTGTTCCGCACAGCAGCCTGGGCTGGTTTAACTATGTGCGGAAGCAGTTCAGCTTTTTTGCTTTTTACTACATGACTTATATCCTGATGGATTCGTACAAGGCCATCACGCAGTTTCTAAAAATATGGCTGGCTTTTACGCTGTTTATAGCCTTGTATGGCATCAAACAGCAATGGTTTGGGCTGGCGGATTTTGAATCGAACTGGCTTATGCGTAATCCTGAAGTGTATAACCTGTCGTTTCAATCGGGTTTTCTACGGAAATTTTCCGTACTCAACGATGCCGCTGCCTTTGGCGTGCTCTGCGCCTCCATGCTTGTGTTTACACTGG
Organism: Chitinophagaceae bacterium; assembly: GCA_036500065.1. Lineage (GTDB taxonomy): Bacteria > Bacteroidota > Bacteroidia > Chitinophagales > Chitinophagaceae > JACMLD01. Next base: position 2,549 of record DASYCT010000086.1, read on the forward strand.
TGCTCGCGGCGCGTACTGAATCCAAAAAAAGACGCTGGCAGTTGCTGCTGGCTTCACTGGCCTTCTTTCTCGGTTCCAGTTATTCGGGGACCCGCTCCTGCAACCTGATGATCGTAATGGGAATACTTGCCTATACTATTTTCACTTTAAATGAAAAGAGGACCTATACCATTCTTGTGTATATTATATTGGTAGGTGGCTTTATTTTGTACGGTCCTTTTAAAAACAACCCGGTGGTAGCGCGTATCAACTCTACTTTCTCGGGCAATAAAGACCCATCAGCCATGTTGCGGAGCATCAACCGGCACGCGGTGCAGCCCTATCTCCAGGCGCATCCCATGGGGGGTGGTATTTATACCTGCGGCGCAGAGGGTTCCGTGTACAATGACGGGCATTACCTGTCCAAGTTCCAGCCTGACAGCGGGTATATGAAAATCCTGGCGGAGCAGGGATGGGTGGGGCTGATCCTGATCCTTATTTTCTATTTTATTTTTATGCGCACAGGTATGAAGGGTTTCTTTCACGCAGTAAACCCGCAGGTCAAGTCGCTTTACCTGGCGCTAACGGCGCTTCTTTTTTCTTTGCTGGCCGGGCAATTTTCACAGGTAGCCCTGGCACAGTATCCAACAATACTTTTTTACTTCGCAGCTTTAACCATTTTGTATAAACTAAAAGATTATGATACAAGCAACTCTGAAACAACTATCAACACAAAAGAACCTGCGTAAACTGCTGCTGGCCGTCGGGGCCCTCGGCTGCTTTGCACTGGCGGAGGCCCAGGCCCCGGTCAAAACCAGTCCCGGCCGGCCCCGTTCGTCTTCCTCCACGTATTCCACGCTGCAGGATACGGGCAAGGTGACCGACGTGCGGGAAAAACTGGTACAACTGGCGATGCAGAATCCCAATTTCGAAATTGCCGACCGCAATGTCTCGATCGCCAACGACCAGTTGAGGAAATCGAAATCCTCCTGGCTGAACGCCTTTT
>DASYCT010000087.1:0-5938 GCA_036500065.1 Chitinophagaceae bacterium
TCTGGTAGCCATCCCGGAAATAATAGCCGAAGATGCCTTCCACGTCGTCGCCTTTCTGTCTGATGATAAGTTCGGTGAGGTAATTGTTGGCGCCCATTCCTCCCGATGCCACATCCGCTACGCCATACCAACTGCCGGTGACGGTTTGTGCATTGGAAGCGGTGGCCAGTAAAAAAAGGAAAGAAAAAATGAATAGGCGCATGTCGTGAAGATAAAAGAAAAATCCATGCCAGTTAAATGTCAAAATGTGAAAAATGTGGGTTCCACATTATCTTTTTAGATAGCGTTTGATTTCCTTGTCCGTATCCCGCTGTTTGATGGTCTCGCGTTTGTCGTGCAGTTTTTTGCCCTTGCCGAGGCCGATTTCTATTTTGGCGATGTTCTTTTCATTGAAGAAAATGCGGAGGGGAACAATGGTATAGCCTTTCTCCGTGGTCTTTGTTTCCAGTTTTTTCAGCTCGCGGCGGGTGAGCAGGAGCTTTCTTTCCTGTAATGGCTCGTGTTTCTGGGTGGTGCCGAATGCATATTCGGAGATATGGAGACTGCGCACAAACAGTTCGCCGTCGACGAAATAACAATAGCTGTCATTGAAACTGGCCTTGCCGGCCCGCAATGCTTTTACCTCGGTACCGACCAACACCATGCCCGCCACATAGGTATCTTCTATGAAGTATTCGTGGTAGGCGGAGCGGTTTTTAAGTTCTGTCATAATAAAAAAAGAGGAAGCAAAATTACTTCCTCTTAGCTATTTAAAGCGGAATAATTTAGTTCTTAAACATCCACAGCAGGAGGCTCAGCCTTTCGCGGAGCATCTTCCGGTCGACGATAAAGTCAAGAAACCCGTGTTCCAGCAGGAATTCGCTGCGCTGGAATCCTTCGGGCAGATCTTTCTTGATGGTTTCTTTGATGATACGGGGCCCGGCAAAACCAATCAGCGCTTCAGGCTCGGCGATATTGAGATCGCCCAGCATGCCAAAGGAAGCGGAGATGCCGCCAAACGATGGATCGGTGAGCAGGGAGATATAAGGGATCTTTGCATCCGTCATCTGTGAGAGCTTGCCCGAGACCTTGGCCAGTTGCATCAGCGAGAACGCGCTTTCCATCATCCGTGCGCCACCGCTTTTGCAGATGATGAGCAGGGGAGTGTTGTTTGCCAGGCAATAATCCACTGCCCGGGCAATGCGCTCGCCCATCACGCTTCCCAGCGACCCGCCGATAAACTCGAAATCCATACAGCCAATTACCAGGTCGTGTTCCTTCAGCTTGCCTATGCCGATCCGGATGGAATCGGTCAGGTCGGTCTTTTTCCAGGTTTCTTCCAGGCGCTTTTCGTACGGTTTCAGATCGGTGAAATGCAGCATGTCCTTGGAGCGTATCTCCTCGAACATGACTTCACATTTTCCGTCGTCGAATAAAAACTCAAAATATTCAGCGCTGCCGATGCGGTGATGATGGTTGCATTTGGGACAGGTAAACAAATGTTCACGCAGTTCAGTAATCGTACAGATATAATTGCACTCGGGGCATTTCACCCACAACCCTTCCGGTGTTTCTTTTTTATCGGCAGTGCTGGTCAAAATTCCTTTCTTGATGCGCTTGAACCAGGTGGTCTTTGCTTCTCCGCTTGCTCCTTCTTCACCAGCCAGGTTTGCATCAAAATCCTCCACGTTTTTTGCCATGCAGACTTATTTAGGGCGACTAAGATAAGAAACAACTTGGATTTGCCGGATCTGTTTGCACAATTGGGCTGATTATTATAAAAAAAGGGAGTAATCGTATCGTACTACCGTTTCCTGTGTTACTTTTGCAGCGATTATTTCAAAAATACCCTTATCCAAACCAAGAGCACCCGTAACAGATAGTAGTTTCTTAATTAGTATAATACTCTGCAAATGAAATGGTCCGAATTTTTCACGTCCTCCGTAGGCAAGAAACTGGTAATGGCGCTGACAGGTTTATTTCTCATCACTTTCCTGGTGGTTCACGTAGGCATCAATGCGTGTATTTGGGTGCCTGACGGTGGCGAAACCTTCAACAAAGCCGCTCATTTCATGGGTACGATGATCCTCATACGCATCATGGAAGTCGGGCTTTTTGTCTTTTTCATTATCCACATTGTACAGGCGTATGCGCTGACGGTAAAAAACAGGAGGAACCGGAAGATTGGTTATGCCGTGAACTATGGCAACCGGGGCAGTAAATGGTATAGCCGCAGTATGGGTATCCTCGGCACGCTGATCCTGCTGTTCCTGGTCATGCACCTGTATCATTTCTGGACGCCCAGCCGTTTTGGCGGTATGGGTTCCATTCATGAACTGGGCACGGTGAGCTATGACGGAAAAGAATATCATAATCTTTACGGGGAGATGATAAAAGTGTTCACCGATGAAAACTACGGCCTGCTTGTGGTGGTGCTTTATGTGCTCGGCTGCATTTCACTGGCGTATCACCTGCTGCATGGGTTTCAAAGCGCCTTCAGAACGATGGGCGTGTCCAACAGCCGTTATGTGGCATTGCTGAGAGGAACCGGTTATGCGTTCTCTATTATCGTGTCGCTTGGATTTGCGATGATGCCGGTGAGTATTCATTTCGGTTGGGTGACTGTATAGACGGGGACATTCCATTTTTACATTATTATTATTCGATTAGATATGCTTAATTCAAAAATTCCTGCAGGACCGCTGGAGAAAAAGTGGGTGGATTACAAAGGACATGTCAAACTGGTTAATCCTTCCAACAAGCGCAAACTGGAAATCATTATAGTTGGTACCGGGCTGGCAGGCGCGTCAGCGGCCGCTTCCCTCGGTGAAATGGGCTATAAGGTGAAAGCATTCTGTTTCCAGGACTCTCCGCGGCGTGCGCACAGCATTGCTGCGCAGGGAGGTATCAATGCCGCCAAGAACTACCAGAACGACGGCGATTCGGTGTACCGCCTGTTTTATGACACGGTCAAGGGGGGTGATTACCGTTCCCGCGAAGGCAATGTGCACCGCCTGGCGGAAGTAAGCGCTAATATCATCGACCAGTGCGTGGCGCAGGGTGTGCCCTTTGCTCGTGAATACGGCGGCCTGTTGAGCAACCGTTCCTTCGGTGGCACCCAGGTACAACGAACGTTTTATGCGGCCGGTCAAACCGGTCAGCAATTATTGATAGGCGCTTACCAGGCATTGGAACGGCAGGTGGCGCTGGGCAATGTGACCATGTATGCCCGCCACGAGATGCTGGATATTGTGACGATCGATGGAAAGGCCCGCGGCATCATCGCCCGCAACCTGGTGACCGGCGAACTGGAACGCCATTTCGGTCATGCCGTGCTGCTCTGCAGCGGGGGCTATGGCAACGTGTTCTACCTGTCCACCAATGCGATGGGCAGTAATGTCACCGCGGCATGGAAAGCCCACCGCCGCGGCGCTTATTTCGCCAATCCCTGCTTTACACAAATTCACCCCACCTGCATACCGGTCAGCGGCGAACACCAGTCCAAGCTCACCCTCATGAGCGAATCGCTGCGCAACGATGGCCGCATCTGGGTGCCCAAACAGAAAAACGATCCCCGCAAGGCCAGCGAGATACCCGAAGCCGAACGTGATTATTACCTCGAAAGAAGATACCCGGCCTTCGGCAATCTCGTGCCCCGCGACGTGGCCAGCCGCGCTGCTAAAGAACGCTGCGATGCAGGTTATGGAGTAGGTACCTCCAAACAGGCGGTGTACCTCGATTTCGCCGATGCCATCAAACGCTATGGCAAAATCGAAGCGGGCAAACATGGCCTTGACCATGTGGACGATGCCACCATTATAAAACTCGGTAAGGAGGTCGTAAAAGAAAAATACGGCAACCTGTTCGATATGTACGAAAAGATCACCGGTGAAAATCCGTACGAACTGCCCATGCGCATCTATCCCGCGGTGCATTATACCATGGGTGGGCTTTGGGTGGATTATGAACTGATGACCTCCGTGCCCGGCCTTTATTCACTCGGCGAAGCTAATTTCAGCGACCACGGCGCCAATCGCCTCGGGGCTTCTGCGCTGATGCAGGGACTGGCCGACGGTTATTTCGTGATACCCTATACCATCGGCAATTACCTCGCCGATGAAATCGGCACCGGCCTGATTCCTACCAGTCACCCGGCTTTTGAAACTGCCGAAAAAGCAGTGGCCGATCGTATCAACCAGTTGATGGGCATTAAAGGAAAGCAAACGGTTGAAAGCTTTCACAAGCGCCTCGGCAAGATCATGTGGGAGAAATGCGGGATGGCACGCAACGCCGCCGGTCTGCAGGAAGCCATCCGGGAGATACAACAACTGAAAAAAGAATTCTGGAGCGATGTAAACATACCCGGCAGCATCAAAGAAATGAACCCCGAACTGGACAAAGCCAACCGCGTAGCCGATTTCATCGAGCTGGGCGAGCTTACCTGTAAGGATGCCCTCGACCGCAATGAAAGCTGCGGCGGCCATTTCCGTGAAGAAAGCCAGACCGAAGACGGTGAAGCCAAACGCGACGATGCCAACTATTCGTATGTCGCCGCTTGGGAGTATAAGAGCGACAGCAACTGGGAACTGCACAAGGAAATGCTGGAGTTTGAAGAAGTGAAGCCGACACAACGGAGCTATAAATAGAAATGAAGGAAAAATTAGTCATAAAAAACTTTGGTCCGATTAAGTCTGTCGAGTTGGAACTTGGCAGGATGACTGTTCTTATTGGAGAACAGGCAACGGGAAAAAGTACGGTGGCTAAATTGTTGGCAGTGTGCAGGTATTTTTCTTATATATATTGGGATGGAGGCATCGTCATACCATCACCAAATGAGAGTATTTTTTCATTGGGGTTAAATGAATGGGGCTTAACTGAAGCAATAAAAGCAGATAGTTATATTTATTATGAATGCAAACATTACTCGTTAACTGTCGAGAATGAGGTTGTGAAAATTCCTGTTCATGATGATGACACTAATTCAGTTATTCTGGAGACAGAGGATGTTTTTACGGAAAAATTGACTCCTTTATCTAATGAGTTTACACATCTTCTAGAAAATCTTGAAACTCTAAAGCGAAAATCACGGTCCGAATCTAATTTTGGTGTGGGGTGGAATGTGCCTATAAGTTTTTTTAAAAATGATGTGGCGAAGATAATGGATAATCCATTCTATTTGCCTACAGAGCGCGGGCTGCAGTCCATTTTTTCTTTGGGAAAAAGCAGTATTCAAAATATCTCTGATTCGCTTTTTAACCAGTTTGCACAACTTGACCAAATAGCGCGCTTGTTCAAAAAGGAAACAATCATAGAACCTCTTAATATTACTTATAAGAATATTGACGGAAAGGGGTATATCAAAAAGAATAATGAGGAGCGCTTTTTTAGTCTATTTAGCGCAGCAAGCGGATATCAATCTACAATTCCGGTTGTTTTGTTGGCCAAATACTATAGCGAAATCAGGAGGAAAAATAAAACTTTTATCATCGAAGAGCCTGAATTGAACCTGTTTCCCGCTGCCCAGCAAAAGCTGATGCAATACATGGTAGATATTGTAGTAAATAGGGGAAGCTCTATTCTAGCCACTACCCATAGCCCCTATGTTTTAGCTTCTTTTAATAACATGTTGTACGCGTATCAGATTGGTCAAAAAAAACCTAATGAAACGGCGGAAATTGTTGATCAAAGGCATTGGCTTAACCCGGATGATGTTTCCGCGTATATGCTGTTGCCGGATGGTACTTGTGAGAATATTTTAGATACAGAGGAAAATATGATTAAAGCCGAGAAGATTGATGAGGTGTCGGGAATACTAAATGAACAGTTTAACGCATTACTAAATATCGAATTTGATAAAAAATGAGTTTAATCCCTGCTAAATGCGTCGAATGTCATGATAAAAGGAAAGAGTGTGTTGCTGATGAAAAAGGAAAGAAATATACTCTTATTAATTCATCGG
>DASYCT010000088.1:0-5245 GCA_036500065.1 Chitinophagaceae bacterium
GATACTTTTTCATACGTTATTTGTTTAATGTAATGGAGTTTGCCTACTTTCTTCTACAGGTGTTCGGCTATCCCTGTTTATGGCCATAAAGAGTTGGTGATTATCGGAGAGTATCCAGCCCAAAGCTGCAATCACTATAAAAGCAATATTGAAGAGCAGGTGCTGCTTCCAACTTAAAGCCTTCAGCACACCTCCGCACGAACAAGGTAGCGCTGGCGTAAAAGCCAGCATGTAAGCAATATAACCGGTGAATACAGCCAGCAGCACCGCCGACCCCAGGAAACCTGCGGCCCGGGTGCGGGGCATAAAGAGCAGACCCGCCAGGCCGATCTCCACCAGGGGTATCCCGATGGAGACGGCATAGGCGGTATGCTTCAACAAGGGAGACACGGAAAGTACTCCTCTGAAATGCCGCAGGTCAAGTAGCTTGGATGCGGCGGCATAAACAAAAAGTAGTATAAGCAGACCCGACAGGATAGCTGAAATGCGGTGTCGTGAACCCGGCTTCATATCAATAAGATTGGGTGTGGTAGTAGTTGTTGACCATCTAAAGGTCTGCTCCCTGGAAACGTAGAACAAATGGAAGACGTTCGTTTTCCTGTACATGAGTTTCGCAAACCGGCGTTTCAGCTTTAGTTCGCTGATTTGCGAAACTGTAACTTCAATTATCGAAAGCATTTCATTTGGGCAGGAGAGGAGGCAGAGTTATATTGTCGATCAGTTTTCACTGATTAACCTTTAAGCCTTCCCTTACCTCATGACCTACGTCCCTTCTGTCGCCGACCGCGAAAAGCTCGCGCTGGCCAAAGCGCTGTTAGAGCAAAACCTGGAGCATACCATCACCCAGCGGCTCCTCGTGCGCAAAACCGGCCTGAACCGTTTCAAACTGACAACCGGTTTCTTTCTCCTCTACGGAACAACCGTCTCCGGCTACCGCCTTCACCAGCGCATGGAGCGCACCAAAATCCTTCTCCAACAGCCCCACAAGCCCCTCCTCGAAGACATAGCCACCCAGATCGGCTACCGTGGTTCCAGCCTCGTCGCCCGCTTCCGCATCTACTATGGCATCACCCCCCACCAATACCGTCTGCAATGGAGGATGGAACTTTTGGAAAAGAAAGGGACTGAAGGAAAATAGATAGGAAAAGGAAGTGAGTCATTCGGGACTAATAGACGAAGATACGCCCGCCTTTTATTTAGCTTCCTTAATAGTTTTTTTGAACAGCAGGTATAACGCAACACACTTTAAGACCAAAGCTACAATCATCCAAAACAGCATCCGGAAATCGTTCAGGTGGAATACGACATAACTTTCTTTTGCCTTCCCAATGGCAAAGGAACCATCGATGCCAATCCCCAAAATACCCAGGATAAGGGGCGGCCACCCACTCTCCCAAAATTTGATCTGCTTCGCTTTATATCGCACCCATTCCTTTTCCGAAGCCTCTTCCATCTTTATTCCGGCGAGATCCTGTTTTGGAAATACAGACGGGTGTATCGACGCTTCACACAGCCGGTTGCTTCGCTGATTTAGCTTCAGCACAGCTTGTTCCTTCCTCAGAGTCAGCTTTACAAAGCTATAATAATCTTTGACCTCATTCCTGTCACAATCATGCTGGGGAAGAAAGATGTCAAATCTTCCGATCTTCTCCGTATCCCACTGTAACTCGTGTATGATAGTAAATTTGTATTCGGAGGGTTCCATTAACCGTATTGTTTTACATTGACCGCATTCAAAAGAGCATGCCTGAATGGACTGTCAGTTTCACTGATTCTGTCCGTTCCTTCCAGTTCACTGAGGATAAGACCAGCCGCGATGAGAAGCCGTTGCTTATTATCGGGCAGCGTTTCAAGGGATCTGGCAATACTTTGGGGCCATTCTGTCCAGTCGATATGTATATCCCGGATAATAGGAAACCACGCTTTCAGCTCAGGAGTGTATAACTCAAACTCATCAAAATCCTTATAGGTAGTCGTCCTGTTTTCTACAACCGGCGCCAATTCCTTGTCAAAACGTTGAAGTGCTTTCCTGTCGATGGCTGTTATGGCGGGATCGTCCGTTGCACTGCCGATTAATGTAAGCACAAGACAGTCCCAGCATTTGAATTCCTGCTTGAATTTATTTCGGATAGCATGATGTCCACAGGAAAGAACCTGGCATTGCGCACAACAACCAAGAGGGATATTCCTGCCCGCTATGGGAGAAGGTACACTGCCAGGCGTCCCGGCAGCACACCAGTAACAATCGGATGCCATACACTATTAATTGCGGGTGGTGAATAAATACAGTGGTATTCGGTACGAGGTGAACTTACCATCCTTTCTTCAAAGGACGAGGGGTGAAATCACCTTTTTTCATAGTATTGCTAACCCGCCTGTTGCAAAATATCATGCTCCGGCACCGGTCTCGCCACCGCGCTGGTACTGCTTTCCTGGACCAGGGAGACCACGAAAAATGTTCCAAAAGTATAAGCTATCATAAAAGGAAACACCAACTGCCGCAACACCACAGGCGCCAGTGTTATGCTGACCACAGCATGAAACACCATTGTCACCAGCGCAAGTAGCAATACCCGCTTCGCAAACGAATCCGCTCTTGCCAATCCTCCCAACAGGCCAAAGGCGATAAATCCCAGCAGGAACACCACGTTGCTCATCGCCATAAGCCCGGGCATATAATTCACGATCGATATTCGCTTGTCGGCCTGGTACGTGTACAGCCGGTTGTTGGAGAGGTGGAACCATTTAATCGCCACGCTGTCCGTTATCCCGAAAGGAAAATAATAGCCTGTATATTCTGGATCCGGCACAAAATAATTCTTCGTATTAGGCAGGATAAAATGCCTGAGATAAGCCCCGCGATGCTCCTTTAGCAGCCAGTCGGCATATTTGCTGTAAAACGGTCCCATCAGCAGCCACCGGTTGGTGCTTCCCTTAACCGCAGCCTTAGTGGTGTCCGCCCGCATATACGCATGTAGCGGAGAGGCTTTATCCTCTATATAATAATTCCCTATACTTTCATCCGGCCCATGCTTCCGGTACTTCATCGAGTCCTGGTGGTTCACCAGTGCTTGCAGTTTACGGAATCTATATTCCACGTTCTTACCAGTATCCTGCGGCGCATGGGCATACGCGTAAAGGACATTATTCGCCCGCTGCCATCCCCGCGCCGCAGAAATCTGAACGCTGTCTGTTTGTTTATTATAAGCATATTGTGTAGTGCCGGCCCAAAGTGCAAACAACAGCACGATAAACACCACATGGACCAGCTTGGCTTTTACCCGCATGGGAGCCAATACAATCACTGCTATGCTGATAACCGAATAGTATAACCCGGCCTCACGCAGCATAAACGCAAACAGCAACACAAAAGCATGTATAACCAGCCTCCTTGTCGTCGGCTTATACAACAGCCAAAGCAACTGCGTAAACCAAATCAGGCTAAAGCCCGCAAAAAGCGCGTCCGCTGTCAGCAGGTTGCTCACCTTGAGAAGCAACGGGTTGAGCACCGAAAAAACAATCAATATCCGCATCAGCCATTTTCCTGGATTAAAAAACCATCTCAGCGTCAGGAAAAAATAAAGGATCGCAGCCTGGAGAAACAGGTATTGAATCAACACCGGCGCCAGGGTGGAGCGGCTAAAAAGCCCTGTCAGTTGAAGGTACTTACTGTACCCAATCGGGAATTTCCCCACAAAGTCATTATTCGCCGCCGACTGCAGGTATCCATAAGTATCCTGTACAAAGTTAGGGTAGGGCAGCTCGACTTTAAACCAAACAAATTGTGCCACGATGAGCAGGGCCGAAACGGCCAGTAAACCCCGGTTCTCCCGGTCCTTATGCCACCATTTGGAAAATGGAATAGTGTTGATAGTAGATTGAAAAAGCATGCACCAAACCTACAGCGCAAGACTGCGGTTATAACGCAGGAGTCTCGGATCGTCGACCGGCGGAAGATCAGAACTATACTTATCATGAAAACCGCCGTTCACCACCGGACGCCTGCCTTTCATAACATACAAAAGACTTCGTACGAATAAATTCGTTAATCTTACCGGCAACTGTAAAACGAAACGACCATGCGGCTTCTAACCCCTGTACTGCTGCTGCTATTCCTGTTTGCCCTGCCCGGCCAGTCATTTTCCCAAACCGGGAGTAAACTGTCGGGAACAGTATCCGACAGCAGCAAACCGCTGGCCCTTGTCACGGTGCGGCTGCTCAAAACGAATACCCCCGGCGCGTTGCAGACGGTGCTCACCAAAGAGAACGGCAGCTTTCAGCTCGTTAAACCCTCCCCCGGCGGCTACTTACTTTCCTTTACGCACACGGGATTTGCAGAAAAACAGATCGCCGTCACGGTGGCTTCGCAGCAGGGCGATATGCAAATAGACCCGGTACAACTATCAAGGGCCACGGGCAACCTAAAAGAAGTGGTGGTCAACGCCAAAAGACCGCTGATCGAACAGGCCGACGACAAGATCGTGTTTAATGTGGAAGACGATCCCACCGCCAAAACAGAAACCGCCATCGATATATTAAGAAGAACACCTTTTGTGACCGTCGACGGCGAAGACAACATCAAAGTCAATGGCAATTCCAGTTTCAAGGTATTGCTCAACGGCCGGGAAACGTCCATGTTTGCCAACAACATCAAAGAAGCATTGCGCGGGTTCCCCGGCGTGATCATTTCAAAGATAGAAGTGATCACCATTCCTTCCGCCAAATACGACGGCGAAGGCATCGGCGGCCTCATCAATATCATCACAAAGAAAAAAGTCGCAGGCTACAATGGTACGCTGTCGTCTTTTTCGCGGACCAGCGACAAGCTGAACACGTTTGCCGTGAATGGCAATGCAAAACTGGGCAACGTAGGATTGAGTGTCTTTATGAATTCGGGCTATACACAACCCGTATCGCTGCCCAATACCAACAGCACCATTCCAACCCTGCCGGATGCATACGCCAAAAGGACCCTCAGCGGCGACCAGCGCAGCAACAGCCACTGGACCTATGGCAATGCCGAGTTGAGCTGGGACCTCGATTCGCTCAATACCGTCAGTCTCTACTCCAATATCAACAGCGGGTCCGGCAAATCCATCTCCATGCAAACCATCACCACCGATTTTGTATCCACCCCGTCTACCACCGCTTATTACAACCTGGCCAACAACAACAACAACCCTGGCGTCAATGTCGGCAGCGACTATATCCGCCATTTTAAAAGCAACCAGGATAAGGAATTCAG
>DASYCT010000089.1:0-5817 GCA_036500065.1 Chitinophagaceae bacterium
CAACTATCGACAGCTTATTGTTGCTTAAGTAGACCACCGGGATCAGTCCTGACATAATGATCGGCACAAACTACCAATACGTATACCTAAAAGGAATGATGCTGATGCTACGGCCATTTACGGTAGTCGCGGAATAAACGGAACATACATAATTGTCACGCTGAAAAAGAGTAAAGCTAAAATGTCGCATGGCGGTGTAAATACTCATTTCGATTGTTGTTTGCAGCTGGCTTGTAAGTAGTAGATAGTTGACAGCGTAGGCACAGCTGGAATGACCCCAAAAGTTTAAACACTTTTTAGATTTGATTTAAGCGGCTTGGACCCGGTATTTGACTGGGCTCAAGCCTTTTAATTTTAGTTTTATTCGATCACTGAGATTCAAATCCCTTAATCCTGTTTTTCTCGTAATCGTTATTGGGGTCCAGTTTTAAAGCTTTCATACAGCTTTCCAAGGCCTTGGCCTTATCGCCCGCTTTTTCGTAACCGTCCGCCAGGCTGTCATAAACATTAAATGAATCGGGGTGCAGCTCGGTGTTGAGTTTGAATACCTTTATGGCTTCATTTATCCGGTTCGCTCTTAATAAAAGGTAAGCATATTGGTTCAGGTCATATTCTGAAAAGGCATAATTGGCGGTATCCGTTTTTTGAAGAGGGCGATATCCGGAAATGGCTGAGTCTATTCCGTCGGCCGTAATCTTGGCGTTCAGCCAAACGCTTGCGGTTATTTTGGGCAGGCTGTAAGGTTTATTTGCCAGTATGTTGACTATAGCCTGCCGGATTTCGTATTCGGGGGCATGACGGAGATTGCTTAGTTCGATGATGTCTGTATGATCGCTGGTTATCCGCTCATTATAAGCCATGTAGCCGCTGAATGCCCCATCATGGAAAAAGTCTTTAGCGTCATTGTGCATCGCTATCCAAATACCGAAACCATAGCTTTTGTCACCGAACATGTTGTCCTTTAATAAGAGTGCGGTATTGTTCACGGCCTGGCTGGACGGCGTGAAAACCTCCGCCAGGGTTGCTTGTTTTACCTGCTTAAAGTGATAAAGTGCCTCGTCCCATTTGTACAGGTCCTCAACCGTAGAAATGATCGATACGTTGCCGCCCATAAACGAATCATAATTATTAATATCACCATAAAGGCCGTAGCCGATGGCCCTGGTTGTGTTCCGATGGCTGATCTCGTTGACTACCGTATGGTTCATCCCCAGCGGTTTAAAGATATTGGCCGTCAGAAATCCGTTCAGGCTTTGGCCCGATACTTTTTCAATGATCATGCCCAAAAGCGAATAACCGGCGTTGCAGTACTCGAACTTTGTGCCCGGCGTGAAGCGCAGCTTATTCTGTTTCAACAGGATGTCGAAGACATTTTTTTCCGTCATATCCGGGTAGTCGTCAAAAATGGCCAAACCCGAAGTATGGTATAATAAGTTTTGTACCGTGACCGACTGCATAAAAGCAGGCAACTCCTGGAAGAAATCGCGGATGGACTGGCTGTACTTAAGCTTTCCCCGGTCCTCCAGTATGGCAATACCCATCGCTGTGAACTGTTTGGAAATGGAGCCGATATATTCCTGAGTATTCAATGTGAAAGGTATCTTCTTTTCCCTGTCAGCCATGCCGAAAGCTTTTTTGTAAACCACTTTGCCTTGGTTTGCGATCAGGATGGAACCGGTGAACTGCCCGCGGTTATAAACGGCGGTCATCAAAGAATCAATTTTTCCGGTTTTGGATTGCTGTGCAAACAAATTGCTATTTACGGCTAAGAGTACTAACAATACTATCTTTTTCATATTCGTCTTCCTGTTTTTAATGGGTGTCATATACAAACTTTTGTGCTTTTGGCAAAGGTTTCCGGGGAAGCATGTCCTTGCACATTGCTGCATCATAGACAAGCCCCGCAACAATAAGCGACGCTTGTTTCAAGTCGTCGATTTCCAGGTGATCATAAACATCCATGTTGCTGTGATGGGTCCGGGTTTCATAGTCCAGCGGATCCTGGATAAACTCAAAAGCCGGAATGCCCACTGCATCGAAGGATAAGTGATCGGTCGAACCGGTGGAGCTATTGGTAATGCCCGTTGCTTCCAGGTCCGTAAATGGGGCGAACCAGTTTTCAAAGATCGGTTTTGCCGCTTCGTTATGCTGAAGATAAATGCCCCTGATCTTCCCGGTGCCGTTGTCCAGGTTAAAATAAACGGAAATGTTTTTTTGTTCCAGTTTTAGCCGCATATCCGCCGGATCGCCGAAATGTTTTTTAACATAGCCGAACGATCCCTTCAACCCTTGCTCTTCGCCGCTCCACAAGGCGATCCGGATGGTTCGCTTGGGCTGTACACCCAATATTTTCAGCAGGCGAATGGCTTCCATCATGACTATGCAGCCCGCGCCGTTGTCAGTCGCCCCCGTGCCGCTATGCCAGGAATCCAAATGGGCGCCGATCATCACCACCTGATCTTTAAGCGCCGGGTCGGAACCGGGAATTTCACCGATCACGTTATATCCTTCCAGGTTATCCGTATACCAGTGGTTCCGGATATCGATTTCCATTTCAACCGGTTGATGGGCGTCTAACAAACGCTGTATTTTGAGGTAGTCCTCGGTGGTGATCACCACTTGGGTCAGCGGCGGCCGGCTATCCTTCTCAAAACCCTCCGAACCGTTCACAAAAATGGTCCCGTCGCGGGCTACATTATACTTGGTTAAAATGGCCAAAGCACCCTTTTGCTGCAGGTAGGCCATCAGGTCGCGTTCCTGTTTTATGCGATCATAGGCTCATAATAAGGTTGTTTTAAGGCTACATGTACCTTTTCCGTACGCCACCCTTTACCAAATTCGCCCCAGGCTTCCGGCGAGGCCTTTAGCCCCCAACTTTTGAGTTCGTCCACGGTCCAACCGACCGCCTTTCTGAAACCGGGCGAATTCGTCAGCCTCGGGCCGCAAACATCGGTCAACTGGTGCGCGATATCAGCGACCTGTGAATTTTTCATTTCCGCCTCCCGGATGCGCCGCATCATCACGGTATCGACCGTTTCCTGCGCGCAGAGATGAAGCGGCAGTATGAAGATGACGGCCGGCAGCAAATAGTGATATATTTTCATCATTAATTTAAAGTATGTCTTTAACCGCTACTATTATGCCATTGCGGAATATGCAGCGTTTTAGGCTTGATTTGCGGCTCCGCCGGTCGCCGGATCGTCCGGTTTCGATACAACGGCGTACGAAAATGATCCCGGCAGGCGACAGGTCATAGCTACCGGACATTGAAATAAGCCCGCGTAAAAAGTTTGAAATAACATGAAAAAAAATGAACTGAAAATGAACCGATAAAAGCCCGTTGCATTTGTCACATTTGTTCGGGACGGGGAGCTTAAACCAATAGCGTTTGGGTTGTGGCTTTTTAAATGACATAAAAATTGTAACGGCGGCGGCATGGCCGTTGTCTTGTGATCATGAAATTATCTTTTCTAACACTATTTACGTTATTCATGAAATTTGCCCTTGCGCAAACCGGAGGCAGTAAAATATCAGGGGTCGTTTTAGACGATGCCAAAAAACCGCTCGACGGCGCAACCGTGATGCTGCTTGCTGCTAAAGATTCGGCAGTGGTTAGCAATAAACTCGCCAATTCCGATGGCAGCTTTTGATTGGATCGTCATATATCATACAGGCAAGCGAAAAGAAATAGGAATGTCCCTTTATGCATATGTTAGATCAATGGTCAGGGGTTACCCAAGACAGGTTAACGAGTATTAAAATAGGTGTACCTTTATACGGATAAGTTGTTCTTTGTAAAGGTAGTTGAGAATATCACGAGAGCGTAAAAGCGAGTTCGACCAAAAGTTCGACCAAAAAAATTAGGCCGCTGAAAATCAACGGCCTAAAATTGTATCAGTGATCCCGCTGGGACTCGAACCCAGGACCCATACATTAAAAGTGTATTGCTCTACCAACTGAGCTACGGAATCATTCCCTGTTTCAGGGAGAAGTACACCTCAGTGTACACCCCTTATTTTGGGAGTGCAAAAATAAGGATTAAACGGTTCGAACCAAATTTTATCGGGTATTTTATCCCCCTGCTTTCCCACAGCGGTGGAAATCGTGCAAAACCCGCTCCCGGCGCGTTAAATAGTTTTCACTTTTGAGATACAGCGAATTAAAGTAGGTTTGCGGAAATATTACCTGCGATCATGCCCTCCTTTTTTACGAATAAAGTAGTAGCCATCACCGGCGGCACCGATGGAATCGGCAAGGCCCTGGTAGATGCTATGATACAATCCGGCGCCAAAGTGGCCACCTGCGGCCGCCACCACGACAAGCTGTACAACCTGCAACTGGAATACACCAGCGTGTTGCTCCATACCGTCATGTGCGACGTGAGCAAGGAACAAGACTGCAAACGCTTTATCGACTCCACCGTCGAGACCTTCGGCGGTATCGACATACTCATCAACAACGCCGGCATCTCCATGCACGCCCTCGTGCAGGACACCGAGGTCGACGTAATACGCCGGGTGATGGACGTGAATTTCTTCGGCTCGGTCTACTGCACCAAGTTCGCCCTGCCGACCATCCTGAAGCGCAAGGGCATCATCGTAGGCGTATCCTCCCCTGCCGGCTACCGCGGCCTGCCGGGCCGGAGCGGCTATTCGGCCTCCAAATTTGCCCTCCAGGGCTGGCTGGAATCGCTGCGGACGGAAATGGTGGGACAGGATGTTCACGTCATGTGGGTATGCCCCGGCTTTACCACCTCCAATATCCGCAATGTGGCCCTCGACGCCCACGGCGACAGCCTCGGCGAAAGCAAAATGGACGAAAGCAGCATGATGAGCGCCGTCGAATGTGCCGAACACATACTCAACGCCATCGAAAAACGGAAGCGCACCCTCGTACTGACCTTTACCGGCAAACGAACCGTGTTTCTTAATAAGTTCTTCCCCGGCCTGTCGGACAAGCTGACGCACAATTTCTTCTTTAAAGACGGCAAACTGGTGAAATAAACGCTGCAATGGCCTTACTTACGCTCACATCCGATATTGGTTTGCAGGACTACCTGGTGGGCGCCATAAAAGGCCAGCTTTGGCAGGCCAATCCCGCGTTTGCCATTGCCGATATTACCCACCAGCTTCCGCCGTTCAACTACCCGCAGGCGGCCTATATCTGCCGCAACGCCATCAAGAACTTTCCCGATTTCACCTTTCATATCATACTGGTCAACCTGTTTGAACGCAAACCGGACAAGCTCCTGCTGGCTTTTCACAACAACCAGTATATTCTTTGCGCCGACAACGGGCTGCTGACCATGATCATAGAAGGCAAACCGGAAATAGTCATCGGCTTGCCGGTGGACAAGCTACACACCAAGAACACGCTCTACTGCGCACAGGTATTCGCCCGGGCCATCAACGCCGTCCACGAAGGACAGCGCCTGCAGGACATCGGAGAGCCGGACACCGTCATACTCGAAAAAAATCACCTGCAACCGCTGCTCACCAGCAACGGCATTGAAGGGCAGATCATCTTTATCGACAATTTTGAAAACGTCATCATCAATATCACCCGCGAACAGTTTGAAGAGCAACGGCGGGGACGCAGCTTTCACATCGAATTCCGCCGCAACGAACACATCGAACGCATCAGCGAGACCTACGCCGACGTGCCCGAGGGGGAGAAACTGGCCCTGTTCAATTCGTCGGGTTATCTCGAAATAGCCATCAATAAAGGCAATGCGGCGGGGCTGCTGTTCGGCCTGCACGGCTATAAGGAACAGGCCGATAACGCCTACCTGCAAAACCGCCTGTTTTACCAGACCGT
>DASYCT010000090.1:0-7581 GCA_036500065.1 Chitinophagaceae bacterium
TGGCCAGGAAATTTAATTCGGTTTCGGGCACGTAGACCTCTTTGGGATAATGGACAAGTATGGTTATTTGCTTTTGATTTTTGCCGAGGTATTGAAGCGGTTTTGGGGTCGGAGGTTGTGTGGCCGGCTGGACAGCCTGCGCAGGGGGGATGGATGGCTTAGCGGGCCTGGCAGGCTCCGGATCGGTGATGCGGGGCGAAGCAGCGGGGGCATTTTCGCTGTCGGCGAGCAGATGGCGGCCGTAAAAATCGACAACCTGTGCGGCTGATAATTGTATATCGTTCAATCCCATGAAATCAGTTTTTTTAGTAATCTTTCCAGGCCGCTAACACTTGTTCGTAAAATATGCCCGGATTTTTTGCCTTGCGGCTAATTGTTTGTTTCTTTGTAGCAAATTTAAAGCAATATGACTGGCACGATGGAAATTCCTGTTACCAAAGTTGAAAGGAGTAAACTGAACGATATTCCTTTGGAAAATATCCCTTTTGGAAAATACTTTACCGACCACATGCTGGAAGCCGATTATGAAAACGGCGAGTGGAAAAATGTAGAGATTAAACCTTATCAGCCATTATTATTAAGCCCTTCGCTGGCGGCCCTGCATTACGGCCAGGCCATCTTTGAAGGCATCAAGGCCTACAAGGACCAGCAGGGAAATGCATTCATTTTCCGCCCGCAGGATAATTTCAGGCGGTTTAATACTTCTGCTGAACGCATGCAGATGCCGGCTGTGCCTGAAGAACTGTTTATGGAAGGGATGCGCAGGCTGGTAGACCTGGACAAGAGCTGGATTCCGGCCAAACCGGATCATTCCTTATACATACGCCCGTTTATGTTTTCTTCCGATGAAGTAATTGGAGTGAAGGCATCGGACAGCTATAAATTCATTATCATTTTAAGTCCCACGGGACCGTATTATGCGGCCCCGATGCGTATTTACGTGGAAGAAAAATATGTGCGTGCCGTGGCAGGCGGTGTAGGCTATGCAAAGGCGGCCGGCAATTACGGCGGCTCGATGCTGGCTACTACGGAGGCGAAGCAAAAAGGCTATGACCAGGTATTGTGGACGGATGCGCTGGAACATAAATACGTGCAGGAAATCGGCACGATGAACGTGTTTTTTATCATTGGCAAAACGGCCATTACGCCGGATCTCAACCAGGGCACCATCCTGGATGGTGTGACCCGTTCCAGCGTGATTGTGTTGCTGAAAGAGCTTGGCTACATGGTGGAAGAGCGGCCGCTGAACATCGATGAAATCGTGGATGCCTATAAAAAGGGCACCCTGGCCGAGGTGTTTGGCACCGGTACGGCGGCTACGGTATCGTTGATCCGTGAGCTGCGGTACAAAGACTTTGTGATGAATTTCGACGTGGACAGCTGGAAGGCCACCCCGGAGATCAAACGCCGGATGACGGCGATACGGGAAGGGAAAGAAGCCGACAAATATGGCTGGATGGTGAAAGTGTAACCCATCCGGGCTGTTTTTAGACCGCGAATAGTATTATAAGCCGCCATTTGGCGGCTTTTTTACGGGATGGGTAAAAAAAAGCGGGTATTTTTTCAAAAATTACTTTCCAAACCTTACCTTTGCCGTCCCAAATAAAAAAGGTACGAATGCCTACAATACAACAGTTAGTACGTAAAGGAAGAGAAATTATAAGGGCGAAGAGCAAGTCCCGTGCACTGGATGCATGTCCTCAGCGCCGTGGTGTATGCACCCGTGTGTATACCACTACGCCAAAGAAACCGAACTCTGCGCTTCGTAAAGTAGCCAAGGTACGTTTGACCAACAAAGTAGAGGTGATTGCCTATATCCCCGGAGAAGGTCACAACCTGCAGGAGCACTCCATCGTACTGATCCGTGGCGGTCGTGTGAAGGATTTGCCCGGTGTTCGTTACCACATCGTTCGTGGTAGCCTGGATACTGCCGGTGTGAAGGATCGCAAGAAGAGCCGTTCCAAATACGGTACGAAGAAGGACAAGGGAGGCAAGAAGTAGGAAGTAATTAAAAATATTTTTCACCCAGCCCCGCAGGGGCGATATGTTAGTAGAATATGAGGAAAGCACAAGCCAAAAAATTGCCACTGGCGCCGGATGCCAAGTACAGCGACAAACTGGTGACACGTTTTGTAAACAACCTTATGTGGCAGGGAAAGAAAAGTGGTGCATTCACCATTTTTTACGATGCTATCGACAAGGTGAGCAAACAAACCAACGAAGAGGGGTACGATATATGGAGAAGGGCTTTACAGAATGTAACTCCCTCCGTGGAAGTCCGCAGCCGTCGTATCGGTGGCGCTACCTTCCAGATTCCTGCGGAAGTTCGTGCAGATCGCAAGATCTCCCTGAGCATCAAATGGCTGATCCGCTACAGCCGTGAAAGAAACGGTCGCAGCATGGCTGATAAGCTGGCTGGTGAAATCGTAGCTGCCGCCAAGGGTGAAGGCGGTGCTTTCAAGAAAAAAGAGGATACACACCGTATGGCAGAAGCCAACAAGGCTTTTGCTCACTTTAAGGTTTAATAACAACTGCTTTCTATCTATACCGGGCCATTCTGCTTCCAGCGGGATGGCTTTTTGTTTGGGGAAAGGGGGACGGGCAAAAAGAAAAGCCATCCTGTTTTTAGCTGGATGGCTTTAATGTTTTGGACAAAGCAACGAACTATTTAGAACGCAGTGCCGTTGTCATGGGTATCCGTCGGCGTTTCGCTTACTGGTGCAGGTGTTGCAACCGGTTCCGGTGCTGGCGTCCATTGGGGAGCGGGGGCCGGCTGGGATTTTGGAGCAGGCTTTTTAGCTGCTTTTTTCGGGGCTGACTTTTTCTTAGCGGCTTTTTTAGGAGCGGCTTTTTTTGCTGCTTTTTTGGGAGCTGCCTTCTTTTTAGGGGCGGCTTTTTTAGCGGATTTCTTCTTTGCTACTTTTTTAGGAGCTGCTTTCTTTTTTGGGGCTGCCTTTTTCTTTGCTGCTTTTTTCTTAGCAACCTTTTTCTTAGCGGCCTTTTTGGGAGCTGCTTTCTTTTTGGGGGCAGCCTTCTTTTTTGGAGCGGCTTTTTTGGCTTTTTTCCTGGTGGCCATATTATTTCTGAATTTTAGGTTAGGAATGAGATTCTAAATTTAGTGAAGCTTTTCAATTACTAACAACTTTTCATCAGGTATTTCATAAAAAATTTGTGAAAGGGCTCGCTGACGATGCCCGTTAGTAGCCCTTTAAAAGTTGAAAAGCCTGCTGTTCAGGCCCTTTTCCGGACTTTTCAACAACGTCTTTTTTATTCGGTTGAAATGGTTACCTTTGCGCGCCAAAAGTGGCGTGGAACGGGAGGGCGGAAACAGCGCCGGAACGGGAGCCACCGGGAGGCGAAGGAAATATTAAACAAACCCGAATTTTTTAATAAAGCAACAAATGTCAGACTTACGATTACAAAGAAATTTCGGTATTGCGGCGCACATCGATGCCGGCAAGACCACTGCTACAGAACGTATTTTGTATTATACCGGTGTGAGCCATAAGATTGGTGAGGTACACGATGGTGCCGCTACGACCGACTGGATGGAGCAGGAAAAAGAACGGGGTATTACGATTACCTCGGCTGCGGTGACCTGTTTCTGGAACTTCCCTACCACCCAGGGCAAGCCTGTGCCAGATACCAAGAAGTATAAATTCAACATTATCGATACGCCGGGCCACGTGGATTTTACCGTGGAGGTAGAGCGTTCCCTGCGGGTACTGGACGGGCTGGTAGCCTTGTTCAGCGCGGTGGATGGTGTGGAACCCCAGTCTGAGACGGTATGGCGCCAGGCCAACCGTTACGGTGTTCCCCGCATCGGTTTCGTCAACAAGATGGACCGTGCCGGAGCGGACTTCCTAAACGTGGTAAAACAGGTCAGGGAAATGTTGGGCGCCAAATCGGTTCCCCTTCAATTGCCTATCGGTGCAGAAGATGATTTCAAGGGTGTGGTCGACTTGATTCAAATGAAAGGCATGATCTGGGATGACGCTACCCAGGGTGCTACTTATACAGAAGTGCCTATTCCCGCCGATTTGCAGGAAGAAGCCGAATACTGGAGGGCGCAGCTCGTGGAAGCTGTGGCCGAATACGATGATAAGCTGATGGAGAAATTCTTTGAAGATCCCGCCAGCATCACCCAGGATGAAATGCATGTGGCTATCCGTAAAGCCTGTATCGATTTGAGCATTGTACCGATGCTCTGCGGTTCGGCTTTTAAGAACAAGGGCGTACAAACCATGCTGGACTGCGTGGTGCGCTACCTGCCCGGGCCGCTGGATATTCCCGATACCAAGGGTATCAACCCCGATACCGGCGAAGAAGTGTTTCGTAAGCCCGATGCCAAAGCTCCTTTTGCGGCGCTGGCATTCAAGATCATGACCGACCCGTTTGTGGGCCGCCTGGCGTTTTTCAGGTGCTACAGCGGTCACCTGGACGCCGGTTCTTATGTCAAGAACATGCGCAGCGGCAAAAACGAACGTATCAGCCGTATCATGCAGATGTTTGCCAACAAGCAGAACCCCATCGATTTTATCGAAGCGGGTGATATCGGTGCAGCGGTAGGCTTTAAAGAAATCAAAACGGGTGATACGCTTTGCGACGAAAAGCACCCGATTGTACTGGAAAACATGTTCATTCCCGAGCCTGTAATTGCCATCGCCATTGAGCCCAAGGCCCAGGCGGATGTGGACAGGATGGGTATGGCTATCTCGAAGCTGGTGGAAGAAGATCCCACGCTTCGTGTGAATACGGATGAAGAAACAGGCCAGACTATCCTGCGTGGTATGGGTGAGCTTCACCTGGAAATCATCGTGGACCGTATGCGTCGTGAGTTCAAAGTAGAAGTAAACCAGGGGGCACCCCAGGTAGCCTATAAAGAGGCGTTCGGCCAAAGCATCGAGCACCGTGAAACGCTGAAGAAGCAAACGGGTGGTCGTGGTAAATTTGCCGACATCGTGTTTGAATTTGGTCCTGCCGACCCGGAATGGCTGACAGAAAACCCCGGCAAGCACTACCAGTTTATAAACGATATTTTCGGAGGTTCCATTCCCCGCGAATTTATCCCTGCTATCCAAAAAGGTTTTGAATCTGCGATGGGTACGGGTGTATTGGCCAGCTACCCGGTTGACAATATGAAAGTGCGCATTTTTGACGGCAGCTTCCACCAGGTGGATAGTGACTCTATGTCGTTCGAGCTTTGTGCCAAAGCAGGTTTCCGCGAGGCAGCCCGCAAGGCCAAACCCGTATTGCTGGAGCCGATCATGAAGGTGGAAGTAGTAACGCCCGATCAATACATGGGTGATGTGACAGGCGATTTGAACCGTCGTCGCGGTATGCTGGAAGGTATGGACAGCCGTAACAACGCACAGGTAATCCGCGCGAAAGTGCCCCTGAGCGAAATGTTCGGTTATGTAACGCAACTGCGTTCTTTGTCCAGTGGCCGTGCATCGTCTACCATGGAGTTCTCGCATTATTCTCCTGCTCCCAATGGCATTGCTGAGGAAGTAATTGCCAAGGTGAAAGGCAAGGTAAATGCATAAATAGCAAAATATTGACTTCACTCAATAAAGCCCCCCGCTATACGGGGGGCTTTTTGCATGGGAAAACTTGCAGCCGCAATGTATTTATTATAACTTTATATGATTATACCCCTATATGAAAGTAACCTTCACCCGCTTTGGATGGCTGCTTATTTTATTCTTTGCGTACAAGCAATCGTACTCTCAACTTGGCCCGGCTATTAAATGGCAAAAATGCCTGGGGGGCAGCCGTGACGATAAGGCCTATGATATTGCACTGACACCGGACGGCGGGTTTATCGTGGCCGGTTCTTCCAAATCGATTGACGGGAACATAACAGGCCACCATGGCGGCATCGATACGGCGGATGCCTGGCTGGTAAAACTGGATCAATACGGCAATATCCAGTGGCAAAAATCATTCGGTGGCAGCAAAGACGATTATTTCACCTCTGTTATACGTACGAGTGATAACGCTTACCTGTGCGTGGGTGTTACGTCTTCCAATGACGGCGATGTAACGGGTAATCATGGGGGCTCCGATTACTGGGTGGTTAAAGTAAGCAGCACGGGTTCGATACTATGGAGTAAATGTTTTGGCGGCACGTTAAACGAAACGTCTACACAGGGTATTCAAACATCTGATGGCGGCTATGCGCTTGTGGGTTCGGCTGTTTCACAGGATGGAAATGTAACGGGTTATATCAGCGGAGCTCAAAATGTTCTATGGGTGGTTAAAATTGATTCGGTGGGGAATCTTGTATGGCAAAAGTGCTACGGAAATTCCAATGCCTATCATTATCCCGGGGGAATACTGGAAGACGATGATCATAACCTGCTGGTAACTGTCAATCCAAACGGAAGCAATACGGGCAATTTTCCCGTGTTCAATTCATCTAACGATTACCTGGCAAAAGTGAATAAAGACAACGGAAACATCATTTCTACCAAGCTGGGGGCAGGGCCATACGCGGAAAATGGTGCACTGGTAAAGAAACCCAACGGCTATTTTTCATCCGTACAAGCCGATATCTCCTATCCCGCCTGCACTTATTTAAACGCCCGGGTAAAACGATTTGATGCAACGGGTTCTATCCTTGACGAAATTATATCACCCCAGACTTCGTGCGCCGGCAGTCCCGGTTATACAAGTGTTTACGCGGTAGCGCACGGCCTGGCGGCAATATCGGATTCTTCCTTTATCGGGGCGGGTTCTCTAACCGATGACGGCACTGGTCCCACAGGCGTACACAACCAGGCGGGCGGCCACCCGGATGCCTGCATCGGAGTGGGACGTTTTATTCCTTCCGGCAACAAACTGCTTACCAAAAATTACGGAGGTTCCGGCGATGATGGATTTAACTCGGTTAAAGTGCTTAGTACCGGCAACGATTATATAGCCGCGGGCTATACCAACTCCAATGATTTCGATGTGTCGGGCAACCATGGCAACTATGATTTTTGGGTGGTGCGCCTGGCGGGTGTTAATCGTATTATTGGCAATGTTTTTATTGATTTTAACGGCAACGGGATAAAGGATGGGAATGATACAGCCTTCAATAAAATAATCGTGCAAAGTGTAAAACCAGGTCTTACACAATACAGTGTACCTTATAATGGCTTTTTTGAAAACGACGTGGATACGGGGGTTTATACCAGCTCTGTGATCCTGGCCAAGCCTTACTATACGGTTTCCCCTTCCCTGAAAACGTCCACGTTTACTACCTATAAGAATGCCGACACGGTCAATTTTGCGTTGACACCGATTGCCGGTAAAAGGGACTATTCAGTGGCATTTTATACATTATCATCGCCTCGCCCGGGCGGGTTCTCTGTGTATTATATTAATTACGCCAATAACGGAACAGATACGCTGACAAACAAACAGCTTGTTTTTATTAAAGACAAGCATATGCAACTGCTTTTCCTGCCAACCGGCGCAGTTGCTTCGGGAGATACCCTCAGATGGACCCTTACCGGGGTGTTGCCGGGAGGGTCGGGCCAGATTGGTTTAACGGTGCAAATGGATTCCATACCCAATCTCAACTTGTTCGAT
>DASYCT010000091.1:0-7734 GCA_036500065.1 Chitinophagaceae bacterium
TGTCACGGCAGATGACCGGAAACTCAACCACCTCGAATTTGGCAATTACCGCCTCCGCTCGCTCAAAGGGAAATCGTACGTGGAAGTAGGCACCGGGCTCGACAATATCTTCAAATTTTTCCGGGTAGACCTGGTCTGGCGTTTCGTGGCCCCCATGAGCACCACTCCCGGTATGCCGCCACCCCAGGTTAAAAACTCTACCGACAATTTCGGGATTTTTGGCAGTTTCCATCTCCAGTTCTAGGCCCGCCAATCCTCCCAGGCGGCCGATCCCGGCTTTTAATCAGCTTTCTTTCCCGATAGTTAGGGCAATTGACAAATCTTTTGTTTATTTGGAAACTTTAAACAATTAAACCAATATGAAAATCAGACCCCTCATCGCAATTTCTACCGTTTGCATAACCACCTTTTTTACTGCCTGTAAACACGCAGACAAATCAGGTATCCTGGCGCCCAAAGATGTATTAATGTTAGTACACATCGATGGAGGCTCCCTGTCTTCCAAACTATCCTGGGAGGATATAAAGGGAACCGCCTGGTTTAAAGATGCCTATGGCAGCGCGGAAGATTCCCTGCAGAAAAAACTGATGGACAATCCCGAAAATTCCGGCATTGACGCCAAATCGAACTTTGCCTTTTTCGTAAAAAAGCAAGGCGCGGCAACCTATATAGCATTGGAAGGCTCCCTGAAAGATACCACGGCCTTCCTGGCATTCAACAAAAAAGTAAACAAAGACGGCACCAGCACCCGCGACGGTGATGTAAGCCACATGAGGTTGAATGACATGGCTTCTGTCACATGGAACGAGTCCCGTTTTATTTATCTTTTCGCCACTCCTTCCATGAACTTTATGCAAGCCATCACCCACAGCGCTCCCTCCGAAAGCTCCGAAAAATTCCCCGTCGACAGCCTCGACAAATTCGGGAAAGGAATACTCGATATAAGCGGCAGCGACAACATTGCTTCGGATGATCGCTTTTCCACCATGATGGGAGAGGCCGGCGATGTGCATGTTTTTGTCAACAGTGAAGAGTATTTCAACAACTTCATCGGCGGCGCATTGTCCATGATGAAGCTGAATGTATTGTACGAGGGAGCTGCTTCCGCCACGACAATCAACTTCGACAATGGCAAGATAACCATGAAGATGAAGGGATATTACAATAAAGACATGGCCAAACTCATGGATAAATATCCTTCTCACGCCATTGGCGCCGATGTCATCAACCGCATACCTTCTAAAAACGTGGCGGCTGCATTTGTATTCAATTACCCGCCCGAAGGATTAAAGGAACTCCTGAAGATGACAGGCGTTGACGGTATCGTCAACAGCGGTTTTGAGAAGATCAATTACAGCATGGACGAATTTGTAAAGGCCAACAAGGGAGATATAGTGCTGGCAGTAAGCGACCTGCAAATGAAAACAAAAGAGATTCCCATGCCCGGTATGGATGGACAGCCCGGCAGCACGTATAAAAGCACTACGCCGGATGCAAAGATATTATTTGCCGCTTCCATCAACGACAAACCGGCCTTTGACAAGTTGATCACTTCTTTAAAAGGATTGCTGCAACAATACGCACCCAACGGCATCCCCGATGTGAACTATACGCTCAACAACAACTGGTTTGCTGCCGGCAATTCACAGGACGACATTAATAAATTCATAAGCGGCGGCGGCAGCAGCCAGCCCTTTGCAGATAAAATATCAGGACATGCTTTTGGCGGCTATATAGACCTTCAGAAGATAATCGGCATGGGCAACGATGCCGCATCATCCGACAGTTCGGCCAAAGCCGCGATGGATGTTTCGCTGAAAATGTGGCAGGATGTAACTATGTATGGAGATGCCAGCACCGGTAGCTATGGAGAGGTAAACCTGGTAGATAAAAATACCAATAGCCTCAAACAGCTCAACCAGTACATCGATAAGATAGCCACTATCGTGAAAGCGAAAAACAAATCGGCTGCTGCAGACGAAATGCACATGGGAATGATGGATAGTACGGCTGTGAAAGACGAAGCCATGCCAAAGCATTAAAACTACTTTATTTCCCTAATCCGCCGGCACAGGAACACCCATCGTTCTTCTGCCGGCGGATTTTAAAATGAGGGTACTACATGCAAATAACGCTCCGGCAGCTTTTACCCACCTATTTTAATAAGGGCGGCGAACGGGTATCAGATATCTGGAATACCGATCTGCAGTTCAACAAAGGCGAATACATAAAAGTCGTAGCCCCCTCCGGTAGCGGCAAAACATCCCTCACCCATTTTCTTTATGGCATGCGCCGGGACTACGACGGCGGCATCCTTTACAACGATCGCGACCTGCTCCGGTTTTCAGCCGAAGAAATGGCTGGTTACCGCAGCGCCCATATCAGCGTGGTATTCCAGGACCTGCGCCTGTTTCCCGACCAGACGGTTTGGGAAAATATCGAGCTCAAGCGACAATTGAATCCTTACCACCCGGCCGAACGCATCACTGCCATGGCCGAACGTCTCGGCATTGGCAATAAACTACAACAGGCCTGCGGGAAATGCTCCTATGGCGAGCAGCAGCGCGTCGCCATTATACGCGCTCTTATGCAGCCCTATGATTTTTTACTGATGGACGAGCCCTTCAGCCACCTGGATGAAAATAATTCCAAAAAAGCGATGGAACTGATACTGGAAGAAAGCCGCCTGCGCGACGCTGGCATCCTGTTTGCCGATCTTGAACGCATCGATTATTTCCCGTACACCCGATTGTTTCACCTGTAAACATGCGCCCCGTGAGCCTGTCATTCAAACCCATCCGACCACTGCTGCAAACCGGTACCAACAAAACCGGCCGCTGGTTTTCCTATGCAGGCCTGGGCATTGGGGTGTTGCTGTTGCTCTGTTCCATACAGGTGTACATCGATCTGCAACAATTGGTTGGGGGTACCGTGGCCCGCAAAAACGGGGCTGATTTTATTTCCATCACCAAGACGATCACCAATGAAACGATGGGGCAAACGGATAAAAACCTTTTTCACCAGGCCGATATTGACGATCTGAAAACAAAACCCTTTATTGACGGGGTAGCGCCCCTGGTGGCCAACCAGTTCAGAGTGCAGTTGAGCGCCGGGGCCATTATTCCCTTCCGTACGGATCTTTTTATTGAAACACTGGAAAACGATTTTATCGATACCATTCCGCCCACGTTCAACTGGCAGCCGGGGCAAACCACGATACCCATCATTTTCTCCTCCGATTTCCTGGAGATATACAACGTGTTTGCGCCGGGGCAGGGCCTGCCGCAGGTATCCGAAGCAACCGCTTCGGGCATCCCCATTATTATTACCTGTTACGGCAATGGCATCGAACAAAACTACCGGGGCCAGGTAGTCGCGTTCAGCGATCGCGTCAACTCGGTGCTCGTCCCGAAAACCTTTCTCGACTGGGCCAACAGGACCTATGGTAAAAACAACGATATAAGCGCCGCCCGCTTATTCATAAAGACAAAAGACGCCAACAATCCCGCCCTGCTCAATTATCTTGAACAGAAGGGTTACAAAGTCAATAAAGACAAAACCAAGTTTGGAAGGACAAAACAGGTGCTCCAGGGCATCTTCACCGGCATGGGCATCTTCGGCCTGCTGGTCGTTGGCCTCGCCCTGATGCTTTTCTCGTTTTATTTACAACTCATGATAGCCCGGAGCAAAGACAATCTCCAGTTGCTGCTCACCCTGGGTTACTCACCGGGATGGCTTAGCAGGAATGTGCTGAAGCAGTTCATACCCGTGTATATCGTGGTGGTGATCGCTGCGCTCGCTGCGACACAGCTATTGCAATACCTTTTTTACCAGTTTATCAGTTTTACCCACCCCGAAGCCGAATGGCTGTTGCACTGGAGCGTGCTATCGGCCGCCGTAGTACTCATCCTTCTTTCCCTCCTTACTAATTACAGGATGGTAAAGAAACTCTTGTACAAAATGTTGTGAGGATAGCATTTCCCCTGTTCCTTCCCGTTCCATCCATCCACCCAAATCATGGTGCAGGCCAGTCGTGTCTCTTGCCCCTTCCAGCACATAACCCGATGCTTCTATATGCACCGACATTATTTTATCGTTTCCGTTTCTCCTGAACACCGCATACCCGTTGAACGTAACGAGGCTGAAAGAATCCTTGCCAAGCAATTGCAGCGGTGATGTCCCGGCCGTAGAACTCATGGACAGCGCCCCGTTGTCGAGCGTAACCTCTACCGATGGCACCACGCTTCCGTCAGGAAACATATACTTGCCGACATATTGATGTGAACCGGTGGTATCCTGGGCATGCAGGGTAGTGCAGGCTAAAGCGATAAAGGCAACAGATAGTAGGATGCATTTCATAAAAAATAAAGTGAGACTGGGTTAAAAATAATTGAACCCAAAAGTTACAATCTATTTCCAACCCAAAACTGCGGCCAGCTGCTAGTTAACCATTTCTTAAAGCCGGCGGCCTACCATCCCATCTCTTTTTCTATAAACGCCCTTCCATAAGCCTCTT
This sequence comes from Chitinophagaceae bacterium, assembly GCA_036500065.1. Taxonomy (GTDB): domain Bacteria; phylum Bacteroidota; class Bacteroidia; order Chitinophagales; family Chitinophagaceae; genus JACMLD01. Next base: position 4,517 of record DASYCT010000091.1, read on the forward strand.
TCCAGGCAAAGACACGACCATCGTATTGCCAGGCCGCCAGTATATCTTCGAGGAGAAAATAAGATTCGTGATTGGGTATCACAAAACGATACGCATATTTTGTATCGCCTATATGAAAATACATCCAGTTATCCATGCCGTAAGAGCTCTGGTACGACTTCACGCCGCCAACACCCGCCACCCGGAACCTGAAACCGTAAAAAGCATCTACATAAATACCCACGTTCGACAAGTCCGACAACTGGTATTCCTCCGTTCCGATGGCTATCCCGTTGCGGCCGATGTAGATATTCTTAGTATCCATTTCATTAAACGTCAGCTTTTTGCTGATGCCCACGGTAATCAGTATGGCCAGCAGGAGCCCTCCCGCTATCCATTGCACGGTAGCGTTCTCATAAAATGCGACAACGGCCAGTAAGCCGAGAATAACGGCGAACAGTATATAGATTACGACCGTAGACAGTTTGTTCTTATCGTTCTTAAACAGGCGTCCGGCAAAAATGGCTTCATCCATGCATGTAAGTTACGTGATTAGTCGAATTTCATCTGTCAACGCTACAATCCCTCGTATACAACCGCGGCTCCCTGTCCCACACCCACGCACATCGTCGCCAACCCATATTTTACTCCCCGGCGGCGCATTTCATGCAACAGGGTTGCCGATATACGCACGCCGCTGCAACCCAGCGGGTGACCAATGGAAATAGACCCCCCGTTGACGTTCACCCGTTGCGGGTCCAGCCCGAGTTCCTGCATGCACACCAGCGATTGGGAAGCAAACGCCTCGTTCAGTTCCACCAGTCCCAGGTCGTTTACACCTATCCCGGCCCGTTGCAAAGCCTTGCGGCTGGCAGGTATCGGCCCAATGCCCATGATGGAAGGGTCTACCCCCGCTATCGCCATCGATAGCACGCTCGCCATCGGCTTCAGCTTGTATTTCTTCACCGCTTCTTCACTCGCCAGCAACATGCCCGCCGCACCGTCGTTGATGCCGCTCGAATTGCCCGCCGTCACACTTCCTTCTTTGGCAAAAGCCGGCTTTAGCTGCGCCATTTTTTCCATCGAAGACCTGCGGGGATGTTCGTCTTTATCAAAAAATATCTTTTCATCTTTTCCGCCAAAAATCTCTACGCCTACGATCTCGTCTGCCCATATTCCTTTCTCCGCCGCGGCAAAGTATTTCTCCTGGCTGGCCAACGCAAATGCATCCTGCGCCGCACGGCTTACCTTCCATTGCTGCGCCACATTCTCCGCCGTTTCTCCCATCGAATAAGGATGGTATTGAGCCGCCAGTTTTTTATTGGTAAACCGCCAGCCAATGGTCGTATCAAACATTTCGGGCGTACGGTTCCAGGCGCCTGATGATTTGGCCAGCACAAACGGCGCCCGCGTCATGCTCTCCACTCCCGCAGCAATATACAGCTCGCCCTCGCTGCACATAATGGCCCTTGCCGCATCCATCACCGCCTGCAGGCCACTGGCGCAAAGACGATTGACCGTATTTCCTCCTACCGTCACCGGCAGGCCGGCCAGCAGCGCCGCCATCCTTGCCACATCCCGGTTGTCTTCTCCTGCCTGGTTGGCATCTCCTGCAATCACGTCCTCGATGGCGTTTACATCGATGCCCGGGTTGCGCAGCAGCAGTGATTTGATCACATGCGCCAGCAGATCGTCGGGACGTATGGAACTCAAGGCACCACCGTATTTTCCAATCGGCGTGCGAACAGCATCAATGATGTATGCTTTTTTCATCTGTTTTATTCAATTTTATCCAACCCGAAGGGGTGACATGATGATTATACCTAAATCGGCTGCAATATAGCATGAAGAAGAATATCCCCCTTTAAGGTTATCTTTGCGCCATCATGGAAACGGGGAAAAAGAATATACGGGCGCTGGAATTAAGTGAACTGGAACAGTACTTTGAAAGCCTGGGCGATAAAAAGTTCAGGGCCAGGCAGGTATATGAATGGCTCTGGCAAAAACACGCCCACAGCTTCGAGGCCATGACCAACCTCAGCAAGGAGCTGCGCTCGACCCTCGCGGAACATTTCACCCTCCCCGCCCTGCAGGTCGACGCTACCCAGTATTCCGCCGACGGCACCATCAAATCCCGTTTCAAAACCTCGGACGCCCACCTCGTGGAAGGGGTGCTTATACCCACCGACGAACGCAAAACCGCCTGCGTATCTTCCCAAATCGGCTGTTCCCTGAGCTGTAAGTTCTGCGCCACCGGCTATATGGCCCGCCAGCGCAACCTTGATTTCGACGAGATTTACGATGAAGTTGTGCTCATCAACCAGCAAAGCGAACGTGTGTACAATAAGAAGCTCAGCAATATCGTGTTCATGGGCATGGGCGAACCCCTGCTCAACTACCGCAATGTGCTGAAGGCAATCGATAAAATCACCTCCCCTGATGGATTGGGTATGAGCCCCAAACGCATTACTGTCTCCACTGCCGGCGTAGCCAAAATGATCCGCCAGCTTGGTGACGATAAGGTAAAGTTCAAACTGGCCCTTTCCCTCCACGCCGCCAACGATACCAAGCGCCACGAAATCATGCCCATCAATGATACCAATAACATCAAGGCATTGATAGACGCGCTGAATTATTTCTATAAACAAACCGGCAACGAAATCACTTTCGAATACATTCTTTTCGATAGCTTCAACGATTCCATTAAGGACGCCGACGAACTTATTAAAATATACCGGCAGGTACCCGCCGACCTGGTCAACATCATCGAATACAACCCCATTGCAATGGCTACTTTCCGCAAACCCGGCGAGGACGTTACGGAAAAGTTCATGCAGCACCTCGAAAAAAACCGTGTCAACGCCCGCCTTCGCCGCAGCAGAGGCAAGGACATCGACGCCGCCTGCGGGCAGCTCGCGAATAAAGAGGTTTAATTGGTTAGTTGATGGCCGTAGCGCTATCAACTATTACACAGGGTGAGCCGCCCCTATAGGGCGGCTCACCCTTTCGACCAACTGTCTATTTTCCTCATTCCCCCGCCCGTCCTCTCATTTCCCCATTTACGAAGAAATACGTACCCCCTTTTAAACCTTTGCATCCACCCCGGGTCTCATTAACAATACGGAATGCCGTACAGCCGCAAGGTTTTCTTGTGGCCCGTCGTCTAAAATAAAAAAGACGGCTCTATACATTAAAAAACAAAAAATAAACAAATGAAACGATTCATTATCAGTATGATA
>DASYCT010000092.1:0-4822 GCA_036500065.1 Chitinophagaceae bacterium
CGATCCTACGGTAAAAAGCCGGCTGACGGGAGAGGCAAGGTTTATGCGGGCGCTTTTTTACTTTTATCTCGTACAGCTATACGGTGATATACCCCTGCGCACGGAAGCCACGCCTTTTTCGGCAGGCGTCAAGCGTGCGCCGGCAGCGGATGTATACACACAGATTATCAGCGATCTCAAATATGCCGAAGCCAATCTATGGGTGAAAAGTAAAAACCCCGATCCAGGCAGGGCCAGCGTGGAAGCAGCCAAAGGCTTGCTCGGGAAAGTGTATCTTACGATGCACGATTATGCGAATGCACAGACAACATTTGAAGATTTAATGAGCACCAATGGCCTTACCCTGTTGACCAACTATGCCGATCTTTTTGACGGCAAGCATGAGAACAACGCCGAATCGCTTTTTGAAATCCAGTATTCCCTTGATCCCAACAATACACAGGGCCTGCAAAACCTGTTTGGTTCGTATGCAGGGCCTCCCATTCCTTATGAATCGTTCAATACGCATACGCCCGGTTATGGTGGTACGGTGGTGATGGCTACTTCTTATTATTCCGATTCGTTGTTCGACCAGGCCAATGATAAACGATTTGCGGCTTCTATCTCGCCTCACCGCTACGATGGCAGCGGCAACACGATGGACTGGTGGGTGGACCCGGGACTGCCAACGATTAAAAAATATGATATTACCAGTACGGATATTGATGTGTACAATTCAGGAAAGAACGAATACTACCTGCGTGCATCGGATGTGTATCTTATGTATGCCGAGACATTGAACGAACAGGCAAAAACGGTCCAGGCGCTGGTGCCGCTGAATAAAGTGCGTAACCGGGCAGGGCTTCAAAACCTCGAAGTGGCATGGGGCAGAACGCCTTCGCAAACAGAATTGAGAGCGGAACTGCTGGATGAACGGATGCGCGAATTGGGTGGCGAGGGCTGGCGCTGGTTTGATTTAAAAAGAAGCGGTGTGCTGGTGGCGCAGGTGCAGGCACATGATAACCCGAGAAGTCATTTTGTGCCCATCAATGGTAATTCCGATCCGCACCCGGCCCAGAACATATCTGCTAAGAATAACCTGTACCCGATACCGTTGAGCGAATTGCAAACCAATTCGGCGCTATCGCTCTCGGATCAAAACGCGGGTTATTGAGGGTGAGCAGCCCCGCTTGACAAGCCGGGGGAGGGCGACCCACCCCTGTGGATAGTTTAAATTATTTGAGATGAGTTGTGTAAGGAATAGCAAGGAAAAAGATTCGATATGCTGCATAAGGGCGGTACTGTTATTTGTACTGTTCCCGGTTGTGTTGCGGGCGCAGGAAGTGCATGAATATACCGACAGCCTCGTCGTTTCCAACGGGCAGGCGACGGTAGTCGTAAATACTGTTACCGGTAAACTCGATTACCGGTTTGCAGGCGGCATACGCCTGTCCAATACGGTGGCGTATGTAGCCGATATTCACCTGGGTTATATCGCTACGGCTGGTTTCGGCCAGCATCCCTGTAGCGTTGACCGGGTGCAGGAGGGAGGTGAGAAAGCCGTTCGTATCAATATCAAGCATATCGATGACCGCCCCTTTTTTTTATTGCAACGGGTTACCGTCTATGAAAACCATCCCTATCTCCTGCTGGAATTGCAGGTGGTGAGCACGGATGAAAAAACGCTGTTGGAAACACGTTGTATTTCTCCACTGGCAGTACTTCCCGCTCAAAACGCGCATTTGCTGGTGACAGGTAACGAGCCACGTATCCTGGATATGCCTTTCGACAATGATGATTGGGTGCACGTGCTGGAACGGAAATGGGACGAGGGCAAAAACAAAACGACAACGGGTATCGGTTACAACTGCGCATCGGTATATGACAATACCACGATGGCGGGAATGGTAGCGGGCAGCGTAACACACGATTTCTGGAAAACGGGCATTGCCTACGGGGCAGGCGCTGTAAAGGGAGTAGTAGATTCTTTCAATGTATTTGGCGGTGCTGCTGTGCCGGACGATCCATCGTTGCCGGCCGATTACGGGGGCAGGGACGGCACACATGATCTTGTACCGCACGGCACTATGCTCGGCATATCCGTGCGGTCGCCGGTGGTATATCTTGGCGGCGGCCCCGATGTGCGGAAGGTCTTTGTTGATTATGGAAAAGTCAATGCAAAAATAAACGGCAGTCTTTCATGGAAAGGCTATGCGCCCTTTTACTGGAATAGCTTTGGAGTGGAAGGCGTGTTGGGCTATAGCGGCGTTATGATGCCCGCGGGGGTAACTAAAATATCCGATTTTATTCATTCACTGGACCAGTTCAACCGCTATGCAAAGCCGGTCATGAGTATTGATTCCTATGACCAGTCCATTTATTCAACGGAACTTTTGACCTCTCTTGGCAAGTATGCTGCAAAGAAAAACCAGCAACTGGGCTTTTACTTTAGCCCCTTTGCCACCTGGACCTGGAAGAATTCGCTGGAACAAACCAAACTGCCGGGCACCGACTACCCGTTGAGAGATGCCGTACTAAGAGATAAAGACAACCAGCCTATCGCCTATAAAAGTGGCGACTGGGCGGCGTTCGCGATGGACCCCACCAGCCCGGCCACCCGTTATTATATCATCGGCCAGTTGCAAAAAGCAAAAACCATCAATGCAAAGTTTATCAAAATAGACTTTCTCACAGCGGGTTCGCTGGAATCCACCACGCGATATGATCGCACGGTGCGGTCGGGTTTGCAGGCATACAACTATGGGATGAAAATGCTGAAGCATTTGATAGATTCCATTATGGGCCCGGATATTTTTATCACGCAGGCCATCTCGCCGATGTTCCCGAGCCAGTATGCACATACCCGTTTTGTTTCCACAGATGTATATTCCCATTTGCGGGACGACGAACCCGGTTTTCCCAGCTGGGGAAGCACAGAATCTTCGCTGGCTACGGGTTCGCATGTGTGGTGGGTGCAGGGCACGCTGTGGCCTTATACCAACCTCGACGTGAGCATCATGAAAAATTTCCAGAAGAACCCCGATTTGAGCGAGCAGGAAATCAAGGTGCGGTTATATGCCATGATGGCGATGGGCAGTATCCTCGGCGATGGGTCCGATTTCAGGAATGCCATAGCGGCAGAACGGGCAAAGAAATATTTAAACAACGCGAATATCTGTGCCTTCTTCAGTAACCCGAAGGCTTTTACGCCATTGAAGTTTGCCGACGGGGAAAGCTTTGACCAGCAGGTATCTTTCTACCTGCCCGGCGACACGGTGCTGGTGGCGATGTTCAATTTCAGCCGCCAGCAGGAGTTCAAGGACAGCTATTCCAGGGCGGCGCTGGGTTTGAAAAACGGAAGGTACAGTGTCCGGGATTTTATGACGGGCGAGCAATTGGGAGTCATGGAAAAGAATGAAGATGTCTTTTCATTGACGGTGCCGCGGCAGGATGCCCGGCTCGTGAAACTGGTTCCGTACTAAACGAAAATTATGAAACACCCGCAGGGTGCCGAAAAACAATAGGGTATGTTGAATCAAAAGCAAGACGCGCTGAATGCTTCGGCAGCGGTGTATGGCAGCATGAAGGGAAAAGATGTGTACGCTGTTACGCTTAAAAACGGGCAGATGGAGGTTACGATCAGTAATATCGGTTGTGCTATTACCGCTGTTAGCGTTCCGTGCAGGAAAGGCGAAAGGAAAAATGTAGTGGCCGGTTTTGAAAACATCCTCGATTACGCCAAAAACCCCTGGTATTTTGGTTGCGTGGTAGGCAGGTATGCGGGCAGGATCAGCCAGGGCAGGTTTGAACTGGATGGGGAGATGATACAGCTTTCCGTCAACGAGGGCGGCAGTCACCTGCATGGCGGCGTGGAAGGATTTGATAAAAAAGTATGGGAGGTCGTTTCGCTTATCAATAAAAAAGACGAGGTCGGGGTGGAGCTGCGATACTTTAGCCCCGACGGGGAGGAAGGCTATCCCGGCAATATGTGTGTGCGGGTAATCTACCTGTTGACCCGGCAAAACCGGCTTAGCCTGCATTACTTTGCGGAGACGGACAAAGCGACCCCGGTTAATCTTACCAATCATTCTTATTTTAACCTGTCGGCGTTTAACAGCGCACTCGTCACCGATCATATCTTAACGATTAATGCCTCCCGGTACACCGAAAAAAATGAACAGAACCTTCCTACCGGCAATATACTTTCGCTGGCGGGAAGCCCGCTGGATTTCTCCCTGCCCAAACGGATTGGAGACGAGATAGCCCAATTCACACATGACCGGGGTTTTGATCATAACTATATTCTCCGGCATGCTGCTTCGGATAAAAAAGTTGCTGCGGCGGAATTATATGATCCCGTTAGCGGCCGGGTACTGCGCATATTCACGGATCAACCTGCTATACAAATGTACACGGCCAATTTATGGGACGGGTCTTATTGCGGGCCGCAACAAAAGTCTTATGTCCAACACGGAGCTGTGGCGTTGGAGACACAGGCTTTCCCGGATAGTCCCAATCACACACAATTTCCTTCCACCATACTCAGACCGGGCGACACGTTTCGGTCCACGACTGTTTACGAATTCGATGTGAGATAGGCCTTACCGGCATTTCGAAAAACAATCATTTTATCCGGTGTTTTAATTTAACTTATGGCTTCAAAACCATCATAACACCGATGAAGAAGCTGTTATTCCCGCTGCTGGTCATTACCTTTTATAACCTGCCGGCCATTGCCCAGGTAAGCGTTCAGCACCTGCTCACGGAAAATCAAACGAACCCTATCGGCATTGATCAAACTGTCCCGCGGTTTAGCTGGCAATTGATAAGTGATAAACGCAAC
>DASYCT010000093.1:0-7363 GCA_036500065.1 Chitinophagaceae bacterium
TGGGCTCCGTCATCTGCTCAGCCCGGAAAGGTTCCGTGGCGCTTTTAAACTTACCGGCATAAAATATCTGCGGCTCTACTTCCAGTTTTTCCAATGCCTGTTTGAAAAACAGGTATTGGATGGAAAAACCTTTCCAGTCCACTCCACCCCTCGGGTTACAGTAAATTTTGTCGGCCACGCTGGCGACATAATAAGCCCGCTGGGAAATAACATCCCCGTAGGCGTACACAAACTTTTTACTGGTTTTAAAATCCTGCAGGGCATTGCGCAGTTCATCGGAGGTAGCCAGCCCGTTGCCGTTCTCGTTACAGTGAAGATAAATGCCTTTGATGGCCGTATCGCTTTTTGCATAGTGTATCAGTCGCACCATGTCATACAGTCCCGGCATATTATATTCGTCCCCGGCGCCAATATCCGCCAGCGGGTTGCTGACTTCCTGCTCGGTCATCACCTGTTGCAGATCGATGTACAATACGCCCCGTGCACCCGTTTCCGGTTTGCCGTGGGAAGCGATGCTACCAATCCAGCCCGCTGCTACCAGGATCACGATCACCGAAAACACTATCATTGCCAGCAGCGTGGCAAAAAAAACCTTAAAGAATTGCCTCATACTTTCTTTTCCATTTTAGCAAGCGATCAAAAATAAAGATATTTGATGCCGGCAGAGGGAACAATATATGAATAAATCGTATTTACTGATAGGCGGCAATGTAGGCAATCGGCAGGAATATCTGTCGCAGGCAGCCGGTTTTATTGCTGCCCTGGCTGGTTCCGTGACCAGGCGCTCCGCCCTGTACGAAACAGCGGCCTGGGGCAAGACCGACCAGCCCGCCTTTCTCAACCAGGCCCTTGAACTGCTTTCTGACCTGGAACCCGCACCCCTGATGGAAACGTTGCTGCTTATCGAAGAACGCATGGGGCGCAAACGCCTCGAAAAATACGGCCCCCGGGTCATCGACATCGACATACTGCTCTACGAAAACGCGGTTATTCACACCCCCCTGCTCACCCTGCCGCACCCGGAGCTGGCCAACCGGCGGTTTGCGCTGGAACCCCTGCATGAAATAGCCCCGGACTATGTGCATCCCCTGCTCAAAAAAACAATCAGCCGGTTATTGCTTGAATGCCCCGATACCCTGCCTGTGAAAAAGTTTTCACAACTATAACTGATTAAGGCATTAGTATTGCAACCGCAATATTATTCCAGCTACTTCATGAACTATCATTTTATCACTGTTGAAGGCAATATCGGCGCAGGAAAAACGACGCTGGCCCATTTATTGGCCCGGCACTATAACGCCCGTTTGATCCTCGAAGAGTTTACCGACAACCCCTTCCTGCCCAAATTTTATGAAAACCCCAAACAATTTGCCTTCCCGCTGGAACTGTTCTTTATGGCCGAACGCTACAAACAGTTAAAAGAACTGGTGCATACCAAGGACCTGTTTCAAAATATCACCGTCTCGGATTATCTTTTTACCAAATGCCTGCTCTTCGCCAAGGTAAACCTGCCCGAAGAAGAGTTCCGCCTCTACCAGCGCCTGTTTGAAATCATCCACCAGCAGCTCATACAGCCGGATATTCTTATTTACCTGCATGCGCCGGTGTCCAAGCTGCAACTGAACATCAAGAAACGCAACCGCAGTTATGAGCAAGCCATTCCCGACGAATACCTGTTCAACATACAGCAAACCTATACCCATTATATCAAGCAGCACAATATCAAAACGCTGTTTATCGACGCTACCAACGCCGATTTTCTCGGTAATGAAAAACACCTGAAGGTCGTCACCGATGCACTCGACAAAGACCTGGATGTGGGACAATATTATTTTACGTTACCTTAGAGGAGAAGAATAGCCGCAAGCTCCGGGCCGCAAGCGGCAAGACTCAAAAGACGATCCAATCAACATGACAATAGAAACCGAACAGTCAAAAAACGATCCCTTTCTCGCATTAAGAATAAAAGAATACCGCCACCTCGTTGCCGGGCGTTTCCTTTTCATCATGGGGCTGCGGATGATGAGCACCCTGGTAGGCTGGTGGATCTATAACCTGACCAATGCGCCCTTCGCCATCGGCCTGGTAGGCCTCTCCGAATTCCTGCCCGCTTTTTCCATGGCCCTGTACGCCGGCCACATCATCGATGTCAGCGAAAAGAAGCGGTTGTTAATGCGGGGCATGTCACTTTACCTGCTGGCCTCGCTGATCCTGCTGACACTGTCTACGCGATTTACCGCAGCGCATCTCGGCAATCATGTCATCGCCGTATGTATCTGTGCTATTATATTCGGCACCGGCCTGGTGCGCTCCTTTGCCGGCCCCGTGTTCAACGTCATGCTGGCGCAGATCGTTCCGAGGTCGGCCCTGCAGAATGCCACGACCTGGAACCAGGGCGCGTGGCTCTCGGCTTCCGTAAGCGGTCATGCCATCGGCGGTTTCCTGATTGCGGGCCTGGGCAACACCGGCACCTTCACCGTTATCTCCTGCCTGATTGCCATTTCGCTTATCGTGCTCACGCAATTAAAACGCAAACCACCGGTCGCGGAACGCGGTGAAAAGAAAACCTGGGACAGCGTAAAGGAAGGGATCAATTTTGTGTTTAAAACCCGGGAGTTGCTTGGGGCCATTTCGCTTGATCTCTTTGCCGTACTGTTCGGCGGAGCCGTAGCGATGGTTCCCGTCTATGCCCGCGATATATTAAAAGTGGGGCCACAGGGGTTTGGTTTTCTCAACGGGGCCTCGGACATCGGTTCTATCTGCATCGTCATACTGCTGACCCTTTTCCCCCTGCGCCGGCGGCAGGGCAAGGTATTGCTGTGGGCCGTGGCGGGTTTCGGTACCTGTATCATCGTCTTCGCCTTTTCAAAACTATTCCTCGTGTCCTTCCTTGCCCTGATGATCAGCGGTATGCTGGACGGCATCAGCGTGGTCGTGCGCGGCACCATCATGCAGTTGAAAACGCCCGACAATATGCGCGGCCGCGTCATGAGCGTCAATTCAATGTTTATCAATTCCAGCAATGAACTCGGACAATTTGAAAGCGGTGTGATGGCAAAACTGCTCGGCGTAGTGCCTTCCGTCGCCTTTGGCGGCTGCATGACCCTGCTGGTGGTAGTCACTACCTGGTTCAAAGCGCCGTCGCTGCGAAAGCTGGAATATTAGTCATACATTCAATGCAACCAGTCCTGTATGAAAAAGATATTTTTATTTGTAACGAAGTTTTAAGAGGTTAAGCAGCATTGTACCAAATAGGTTATTGTTTTCGCTTCACCTGCCAGATCACTTCCATGACCACCAACGGCAGCAAGGCAATCAACACGCTTGTTATAAATATAACATCATACCGGATAGCGCCGAAGCCAAGCGCCAGTACTCCTTTGCAGGTAGTACAGGCCGCCAGCGCCATCGCACTCTTGAAATAACAAAAGAGCAGGGTGCAAAGAAAAAACAGGCCCAGCGTCAGCAATACCCGGTAAAGCCCCTGCATAAAGCGATGCCGGAACAACAGCGCGACCAGCACCACGCAGCAAATACCAAACGATACGACTACGTAATCGCTGGGGAAAAACAGGAAGTCCTTGCCAAACAGGTGTATTTTATTATGCGTAAACACCCGGTAGAAATACCGGATCATTCGCCGGTATGAGCCATAAAAGAAAAAAGACGAAAAGGCGGTCACTACAAAGACAAGCGGCAGTATCAATATGGATCGACGGGCTCCTTTCATTCTCTCCAATATACGAAGCAGGTTTTTGATTTCATAATCATAAATGCCAAAATCGGGTTAGATTTTTTGTTTGCTTATATGTTCTCTTCACCGGGGCGCCCCGTTCCCGGGCTACAGCACCCGGGCAAGGACAATAAGCGATAAATCCTGCCGTTTGTGCGGTAACAGGATTAAATTATACTTTTATCGCATAAAACAGGGAATATGATAAAAAGAATGTGGGCTCTTTGCGTCCTTTTTACCGGTATGACGGCCTCCTTACTTGCACAGCAGCCGGAAAAGCTCTGGTATAAAGCGCCCGCAACCGCCTGGACAGAAGCCCTGCCCCTGGGGAATGGCCGTTTGGGCGCCATGGTATTTGGCGGTGTCCGGGAAGAACGGATCGAATTGAACGAAGCGACCCTCTGGACCGGCGGCCCTGCCCGTACCAACGTAAACCCGGATGCTTATAAGAACCTGCAATTGGTGCGGGAGGCCCTTTTAAAAGACGAGAATTACAGCAAAGCATACGAACTGACAAAAAAAATACAGGGCTATTATTCCGAATCTTACCTGCCCCTCGGCGATTTGATCATCCGCCAGTCCTTCAAAGACGCCGCTCCTTCGGCTTATTACCGCGACTTAAATATCAGCGATGCCGTTTCCAGCACCCGTTTTACGATCGACGGAACGGAGTTTACCCGGCAGCTGTTTGTCTCCGCCCCCGACCAGGTGATCGTTCTCCGGTTTACCTCCAATAAACCCGGCCGCTTAAATTTTAGTGTCGGCATGAGCAGCCAGCTCAAAAGCGAAACATATACCATCAGCAATAACATCATCGGCCTGAAAGGGAAAGCCCCTTCGCATCTCGACCCCAACTACGTGCATTCCGATCATCCCGATACCGAATCCGATACGGCAGGATGTCGCGGCATGCGCTTCCAGGGACTGGTAAAAGCGGTTAGCAAGGACGGGACGATCAGCACCGACAGCAGCGGCATCGTGGTACAGAATGCGAGCGACGTGCTGGTCTTTGTATCCGCCGCCACCAGCTTTAACGGCTTCGACAAATGCCCCGATTCGCAGGGCAAGGATGAAAACAAGGTGGCCGTACAATATTTAATCGCTGCCTCGGTCAAAAACTGGCAGGAACTGCTGACCAGCCATCTCGCCGATTACCATCAATATTTCAATCGTGTTGCGTTCAGCCTGGCGGCACCGTCCAACAACGGCAATGCATCCCTGCCCACCAATGAGCGCCTGCTCGGGTACACCGAAGGAGCAAAAGACCCCTCTTTTGAAACGCTTTATTTCCAATACGGTCGCTACCTGCTTATTTCCAGTTCCCGGACTGCCGGCGTTCCCGCCAATTTACAGGGCATCTGGAACCATGAGCTGCGGCCGCCGTGGAGTTCCAACTATACCACCAATATCAATGTGCAGATGAATTACTGGCCAGCGGAGCCGACCAATCTCACGGAGATGCACCTACCTTTCCTGGAATTTATTGAAAATGCTTCCGTCGCCGGCAGGGTCACCGCAAAAGAATTTTACCATGCGAAAGGATGGGCCATGCACCATAACAGCGATATATGGGCTCTCTCAAACCCCGTGGGTGATATTGGTCACGGCGACCCCAAATGGGCCAACTGGAGCATGGGTTCTCCCTGGCTCTCGCAACACCTGTGGACGCACTACCAGTTTACAAAAGATAAAAGCTTTTTGAGCGAAACGGCCTACCCGATCATGAAAGAAGCGGCCCTCTTTTGTCTCGACTGGCTTGTAAAGGATAAGAAAGGCTATCTCGTCACCGCTCCTTCCGTATCACCGGAAAACGATTTCATCGATGATAAGGGGGACAAGGGAAGCGTATCCATTGCCACGACGATGGATATGTCTATTATATGGGACCTGTTTACCAATCTTATCGAAGCCTCCAAAGAATTAAAGAAAGACGAGACCTTCCGCAAACTGTTAATAGAAAAAAGAGATAAGCTCTACCCGCTGCATGTGGGTAAAAAAGGTAACCTGCAGGAATGGTACAAGGACTGGGAAGATGTCGACCCCCATCACCGCCATGTATCGCAATTGTTTGGCCTGTATCCCGGCCGCCAGATTTCACCGCTTACCACGCCGGCGCTTGCCGCCGCGGCTAAGAAAACGCTGGAGCTAAGAGGCGATGCCGGCACCGGCTGGAGTCTCGCCTGGAAAATAAATTTCTGGGCAAGGCTGCGGGACGGCGATCATGCCTATAAGATGATCCACGACCTGTTGCACCTGACCGGCCAGACCGGCACCAATTACGCCAACGGTGGAGGTACTTATGTAAACCTGTTTGATGCTCATCCTCCCTTCCAGATCGATGGCAATTTTGGCGGTATTTCCGGCATGACCGAAATGCTGCTGCAAAGCCACCTCGGGGAAATCGACCTGCTGCCCGCCCTGCCCGATGCATGGGCTTCGGGGGAAATAAAAGGCCTGAAAGCAAGAGGAGATTTTGACGTGTCTATCCAATGGAGCAATCACCAGCTCACGCATGCCTTTATACGGTCCGTGACAGGGGGCACCTGTAAAATCAGGTCGCAGGTTCCTTTTCGCATAAAAGGCGTGAGCGCAAGACCCGTGAAAGACGCCCACGGTTACACGATTTCATTCCATACCGATAAAAAGAAGGTGTATACGATCGACGCCTCTAAGAAGTGAGTTGTCAGTAGTGAGTTGTCGCCACTGCTCCTATCGCCCTTTTCAAAATGGCGGCGATGGTCTTTACCGGTACATCTTTCACGGGGTCTACCAGCATTATCTTCATCCGCGAACGTTTCTCCGCTATTAGCAGCGGGTGGTCCACCTTTTTACCCTCCACAACGCCGAGATAAGGTATCCCCGTTTTCTTTTGAATCCATAAATAACAAAAGCGTTTGCCTTTATAACAATAAAAAGGCATGCCGTATCTCCATGCTTCGGTAATGTCTTTGTCATAAGCAAGGATATAATCCCTTAAATAGAGCAGGCAGCTTTTGGCCGGCTCTTTGTTTTGCAGAAAAAAAATATCGGAATCTTTCATTGCCGGATAGCAAGCCAGGCGCTTTTTATACGATGGCATCCAGTTTTTCCAGCAGCGTGACGTGCATATTGCGGGGTATAAGATCCGGCTCTATGCTTCTGTCGGAGCCGGTCAGTTCAACCTCAAACCATCCGCCACTGGCGTATATTTCATTGATCAGGTTCCGGTATTTTTCGGATACCTGTTTTTTAAACTCGTTGATATATTGTTCATCGGCCGAATCGGGTTCGGGAACATAATTTTTTTTGTTTTTGTACACCCGGATGTCGAGGGTTTTCATATTTAATTTATCTTTTAATCATTGACGACGCCCATAGCAGGATGCCGTAATACCGGTCATGATTATTTTGCTGCTATTTTAGTAAGGTACGCCTTTTAGGCCAGCTTTCTGCATGACCCGGGAAAAGACCCCGCCAGTTCCTCGGAGCCCGGCCTGGGCTGGTATGTCAACAGGTTTAAACGGAGCGTTGCGAGATACAAAAAAGGGCAGGTCACGCCCGAACCACTCCTGCAAAGCAAGAGACGAATCCCGGAGACTTTCACTCCTATGCCTGCCGTATACTGTGGACAATAAGCCGTGTTTTACCAGG
>DASYCT010000094.1:0-6722 GCA_036500065.1 Chitinophagaceae bacterium
CCTTTTTGGTATGGACAGAATCCGTCTGGGCAGACGCAGCCGGGTACAATGCAATCAACAGGTAAAGAAATACAGTTATTTTAATCAGGTGTCGCGCCATGCATGCATACGTAAAATATCGCTTTTAACTGACACGTACGCAAAAGGGGTGCCCTGCAACGTTTATTTAACAATTCGACATAACCACTTATTTCTTCGCCTCAAACAATGTCCAGGGATAAGCCCGCATATTCACCAGGAAAGCCGATTGCCAGGCATACTGGGGATGTTTGCGGTAAAAATCAGCGCCGATAAAATCCTGCCCGCAGGGATGGCCCATGTGCGCCCAGAATTTCATGTCCTTCGCCAGTGCCGCTGTCGTCACCTTTCCCTGTACCGCCCCCATCGGGTAATATGCCGGTTCATCCCATTCGGCACAGCCTTTGGCATCTTCATCGATATGACCGCAGATAACACAACGGTTGTTATCGTTTTTATTTTGCAGCGCATCATAATGATCTGCTTCTATCTGGCGGCCTACAGAATCGTTCAGCCTTCCTCTCAGATCCATCACCAGTTTTTCCATCCGCCGTTTACGCGCATTCGGCGAAGTACTTGCATCGGTAATCTTAAATGTTGTCTCCTGCGCAATCAGGGTAGGATCACTCGGGAAATTGGAGCCGATGATCGCCGTGTCCTTTGAACGCCATACCCGGTAGTTCTTCAACCCCAGTTCCAGCTTCGCTACTTCATTGGACTTCGTATCCCCTATCAGCCAGTCGTTGGCGTATCCCCCGTTATTGCCCGTGGTAAAGATCCTTACCACATCGTCTATTGAATTGCCGTACTGCGCCGCCTTTCTCGCCCGTTGAAATTCCGGGATGCCGGCCGTGTCGAACCCTTTGAATTGCGTGATCGTCGTCTCGGTGATCAGCATGCCATTGCCCGTAATCACAAAATCATCGCCGCTGTGAATAAATCCCGGCATACAATCCATCATGATATGGTTGCCCTGTTTGGGAACAATATCCGCCACTACGTTCCAGTGCTGTCCCACGATATAAGCCGTCCAGTTATTATGTCCCATCACAATTTTCCCATCGGTGGTATAACTTCCCGTTGCAATAAACGCGCTGCAATTGCCCGGCGCCCTATTATCCCCGCTGCCCGGTTTTACCTTTTCCATCAGGGCCGGCACATAATAAAAAGCCAGTTCCTCGTAAGCATTAAGCGCCGTAATATCGAGACTGTCATAATTTTTCTGCCGGGCGTGCAATCCCGCTACGATGCCGTTTATCTCGTCCTTGTATTCACGGTCCAGCTTATCCCATAAAAAATTACGGGCGCAACGACGGAAAAAAGCCCAGTCTTTGTGCGTAGTGTCTCTTGGAATGAAATATTGGAACATGCGCAGCGTGGTATCGATCTCCGGCGCCAGCAGGTAGCCGTGCTGGTAGCCAATCTCCGATGGCGTACCCTCCAGGTGCACATACACCCAGCCGTTTTTATCTTCCCGCGAGGCCTTTGCCAGCGGGTCCTGCGGCTTGGGTGACTGGCAGGCGGCTAAAATAAACGGCAACAGCATAAAAAGCAGGCGGGGAAAAACATGTTTTCTCATGACGAATAGTATAAGCAGTTAAATAAATCTTCTCTTTAAATATACGCTATCCCATCAAATCATCTTTCTCTTTCTTCAGCGCCCGCATCATCTCCCCGTAACTCATCCCGCGCTCCATAGCCCATACCACGTTGGTGATCCGCTTCGTTTTAGTGCCCTCCGTTTTTGCCCCCTCTATCCATTTGCTGTAATAGTGCTGGTGCGATGGAGGAAGTTTTTTGAAAAAAGCAATCGCCTTTGGTTCGTCTGCCAGGCATTCCATCAAATCGGCCGAGAGCTTCAGTGGCTTGTCGTCCACCGCCAGTTGCACCGCCACTTTTGCACCCTGTCTTTTGCCGATACCCTTGCGCACCGTGGCATTCACCGCCATGATAAAACCGCCGCCGCCCATCGGGAACAGCGCCACTGCTTTTATAGCATGATTGTCCAGTTTACCTTTCACCCGGAACGATTTGCGCCAGCCGGGTTTCAGTTGCGTCGATATTTTCTCCGGCACTTCGAGATAGGTCCAGCCGGTTTTCTCGCCCTGGTCAGCGAATTTTAATAAGGTGGCCGTAAAGCTTACCATCGTCTTATTATTTTTTTATACTCACCAGCACCCGTTTGATGACGCCATCTACCGCGTTGCCTTCGATCCAGCGGGCCACGATGATAATATCATTTTCCTGGTCAACATAAATGATATTACTGCCCGCACCAATATGGGTAAACGCCGTCGCCGGGGCACTGGGATATAGTTTTTTATCGGTGTTGAGAAAGAAATTCATAAACCCATAGCCCGGTTGCACAGGTGTAGGCGTTCGCGCCATCTTCAGCCAGGCTTCCGAAATCAATTGTTTATCGTTCCATCGGCCGTTGCGCAGCGTCAGGTAGCCAAACCGCGCCTGGTCGTATGAGTTGATAAACAGGCCGCCGCCAAAATGCGATCCCCCACTCACCGATTGCACCAGTTGACCGTCCAGTACAATCCACGAATTATTGTAACCTGTCCAGCGCCAGGTGCACGAGGCCCCGATGGGGTCCATGATCTTTTCTTTGAGGACCTGCGGCAACGGTTTCCGCCAGATATTCAGCAGGGCCAGCGCCAGCACATTCACCCGCGTATCATTGTACTTGTACACCGTCCCCGGCTCATTGTGTTTATGGCTGGCCCATTCGGACGCATTGCCTGTGGGGCGATCGGCCCAATCCGGTTTACCCCAGAGCGTACCCTCCCAATCGCTGGTCTGCCGCAACAGGTGGTCCCAGGTTATCTTACGGTTGTGCTCTGTTTCAAATAAGTCGATCACATCTTTTTTACCCATTCCTTCCGCCGGGCTGCCGGGCGCTATCACCGGCTCGTAAGGGATAACGGGCGCCATATAGGGACCTACTTTATCATGCACATCCCTGATCAGTTTTTCATCAAAAGCCACGCCCGCTACTGTGCTCAGAAAGCTTTTAGCTTCACTGAATGTGAGGTCCACCCGTCCCGGATCGCCCCATTCGACAATGATATACCCGTTCCGGATGATAAGACCACTGCAGGGCCCCCTGTCCTTCATCGGGCCTGCCAGCTCATTGAACGGCTCGCGCCCGAAGGCCGTTTCGTAATGGTCCAGCTTTAAATCCTTTGCTCCCTTGCTCTCGCTGCCGATGGCAAATTGCACGGCCTGGTCCAGCAGGGCTGAATCCATGCCTTCGGCGGCGGGGCTATGGTGCTGCCATACACCCGGCGCGGGGTAATAATAACTTTTTTTTAATTGTGCCTGCCCGGTAGTGGCCGCCGCGACGGCCAGCAACAGCAGTAGTAAACGGAGCCTGGAATGCATCATCATGGTAATGGGTAATATGTAAACGGTACCGGGAAATTAAGGATTAAATGGTAGCTTTCCATACCCGGTTTCCCGGTTGTCTTATTAATACAAAAATGAATGTTTATGAAGAAAAAACGGATGGCTGCCTTCAGCAGTTTGTTATTCTTTTCGCTGCCCCTGCTGGCCCAAATCGATGCCGGATTGTTTCGATACCCCGATGTATCACAAACCCAAATCGTATTTACCTACGCCAATGATGTGTGGATAGTGTCCAAAGAAGGCGGTACCGCCACAAAACTCAGTTCGCCCCCGGGCGCGGAAATGTTCCCCCGGTTCTCGCCCGATGGAAAGCTGATTGCCTTTACCGGCAATTACGATGGAAACCGCGATGTGTACCTGATACCCGCCATCGGTGGCCCTACGTCAAGGCTCACCACGCATGGGTACACCGACCGGGTCACCGGCTGGACTCCCGACGGCAAACGGGTTTTATTCGCCTCTGCCCGGGAAAGCGGCAAGGAGCGGTTCAACCAGTTTTACACCGTAGCTGTCACCGGCGGCCCCCCGGAAAAACTCCCGCTCGCCTATGCGGAATACGGTTCTTATTCGCCCGATGGCAAGCAAATGGCGCTTACGTTCCGCTCACAGATATTCCGCAACTGGAAACGCTACAAAGGCGGCTGGAAAGCCGATATACATATTTTCAATTTCGGTACGCTTTCCGATGAAAACATTTCCGCCGGCGACAATGCTTCCGATGAATTGCCCATGTGGCACGGCAACTATATTTATTTCCTCTCCGACCGCGGCCCCGAAGTGCGCATGAACCTCTGGCGCTACGATCTCACGAAGAAAACCTTTGAACAGCTCACGAGCTACAAAGATTACGATGTTCATTTCCCCTCCCTCGGGCCGGAAGATATTGTATTCGAGCAGGGCGGTAAACTACACCTGCTGCAATTGTCCTCGCAAAAGGTCAAAGACATAAAAATAGAAGTAGTCACCGACGATATCGGTATAAAACCTACCAGCGTCTCCGCCGAAAAATACCTGCAGCATATTACCCTCAGCCCTGATGGTGGTCGCGTACTGGCCGAAGCAAGAGGCGATATTTTCGACCTGCCCGCGCAGGATGGTTTTGTAAAAGACATTACCAATACGTCCAATGCCGCAGAACGCTATCCCGCCTGGTCGCCCGACGGCAAAAGCATTGCATACTGGAGTGATTCATCCGGTGAGTACGAACTATGGATAACCCAGGCTGCCAGGACAGGCTCGGCGCGTAAGCTCACCTCCTATGGCCCGGGATTCCGGTACAACCTGTTCTGGTCGCCCGACAGCAAAAAGCTGGCATTTATCGACAAGGCGATGAAAATAAAAATAGTTGACATCGCTTCCGGTGCTACTACCGATGTGGACCACGGTCTGCGCCTGGGGCCTGACGCACTGGAAAACTTTTCCTGCGCCTGGTCGCCTGACAGCCGCTGGCTTACGTATAGCCGCGACCTGGAAAACCTCCACAACGCTGTCTTCCTCTACAACCTGGAAGATAAAAAGCTCATCCAGGTCACCAGTGGTTTTTACGATTGCTCCAAACCGGTATTCGACCCCGGCGGCAAATACCTCTACCTGCTCACCGGCCAGCATTTTGACCCATCCTACAGTGATGCCGACAACACGTTTATATATGCCAATATAACGCAGCCAGCCTTTATCTGTCTTAAAAAAAGCACCCCTTCCCTGCTTTACCCGAAAAATGATACGGTAGCGGAAAAGAAAGACGAAAGCACGCCCCCCGAGCCGGAAAAGAAAAAGAACGATAAGAAAGATAAAGCGGCAGCCCCTGCAAAGAAACCGGCCGTAACACCGGTAGAAATTGATCCCGACGGCATGGAAGCACGCTTGATCGTCCTGCCCGTTCCCGCCGGCAATTACGGCGACATCAATGGGGTAACCGGCAAGATTCTTTATCTCAGGTACTCCAATACGGGCTCGGGAGAACACAATTCCACGCTGAAATATTTTGACACGGATAAGCGGGAGGAAAAAACGATCCTGGACGTTGACGATTACCAGCTCTCCGCCGACCGCAATAAGATACTGGTACGAAAAGGCGATAGATGGGCCGTACTGAAACCCGAGGAAGGACAGCATATCGATAAGACCGTCCGCCTTTCCGAAATGCAAATGAAGGTAATCCCCCTGCAGGAACGAATGCAGGTTTTTACCGATGCCTGGCGTCTTGAACGTGATTTCTTTTACGACCCCAATATGCATGGCGTGAACTGGAACCTGGTCAGGCAGCGTTACGGAAGTATGATCGGTTGGGTCAGGACCCGTGAAGACCTGAATTTCGTCATTGGTGAGATGATCGGCGAGCTTAATTCCTCGCATACGTACAACGGTGGCGGCGATGAAGAAGAACCCAAATCAAAATCGGTCGGCTACCTGGGCGTCAACTGGCAGGCCGACGGCGGTTATTATAAAATAAAGGAAATCCTGCGTGGGGCTGCCTGGGATGCGGAAGCCCGCTCCCCGCTCGATATGCCCGGCGTAGAAATAAAAGAAGGCGATTATATTCTCGCAGTAAACGGCATTCCCATTACGACGGCAGAGGACCCATTTGCCGCCTTCCAGGGCCTTGCCGGCCGGACGGTAGAACTTACCTACAATTCCTCGCCCTCGCTTACAGGCGCAAAAACGGCCGTGGTACAAACGCTGGGAGATGAATACCGGCTCCGTAACCTGGCCTGGATAGAAAGTAACCGCAAACGCGTGGAGGTAGCCACCAACGGCGATGCCGGCTATATATTCGTTCCAAGCACCGGCGTAGACGGGCAAAACGAACTCGTCCGCCAGTTCAGCGCCCAATGGGATAAAAAAGCGCTGGTCATCGACGAACGGTTCAACAACGGCGGACAGATACCCGATCGCTTTATCGAAATGCTCAACCGGAGCGTCCTATCGTTCTGGGCTACCCGCGATGGCAATCCCCTCCCCTGGCCCCCTTATGCACATTTCGGCCCCAAGGTGATGCTCATCAACGGCTGGAGCGGCTCCGGCGGCGACGCCTTTCCCGACTATTTCCGTAAAAGAGGATTGGGCCCCTTAATAGGCACCCGCACCTGGGGTGGGCTGATTGGCATCACCGGTATGCCGCAACTGGTCGACGGCGGTTATATCACCGCGCCCGACTTCCGCATGTACAATCCCGATGGTACCTGGTTTAAAGAAGGGCACGGCGTAGACCCTGATATCGAAGTGCCCGAAAACCTCGGCTCCATGGTAAAAGGGATCGACCCGCAACTGGAACGGGCCATCACGGAGAT
>DASYCT010000095.1:0-4125 GCA_036500065.1 Chitinophagaceae bacterium
GGCGCCTTTCAGCTTTTCGAGGGATTCGATGGCTCGGATGTATGCGATGCCACCGCCAGGAACGATGCCTTCTTCAACGGCAGCGCGGGTAGCGTGCAGGGCGTCGTCAACGCGGTCCTTCTTTTCCTTCATTTCGATCTCTGTAGCGGCACCAATGTACAACACGGCTACACCACCTGCCAGCTTAGCCAGGCGTTCCTGTAATTTTTCCTTGTCGTAATCGGAAGTAGTTACTTCGATTTGCGCTTTGATTTGGTTTACACGGGCCAGGATGTCTTCTTTCTTGCCCTTGCCGCCAACAACAGTCGTGTTGTCTTTATCGATGGTCACGGAAGCTGCTGTACCGAGATAGCTCAGGTCGGCATTTTCCAGTTTGTAACCCTGTTCTTCACTGATCACGACACCTTTTGTCAGAACGGCAATGTCCTGCAGCATTTCCTTGCGACGGTCGCCGAAACCGGGAGCTTTTACAGCAGCCACTTTCAGGGTACCACGCAGTTTGTTTACTACGAGGGTAGCCAGTGCTTCACCTTCCAGGTCTTCTGCGATGATCAGCAGCGGGCGTCCGCCCTGGGCTACTTTCTCCAGGATATGGAGAATGTCTTTCATGGCAGATATCTTCTTATCATAGATAAGAATGTAGGGGTTCTGCAATTCGGCTTCCATCTTTTCGCTGTTGGTAACGAAATAAGCGGACGTGTAACCGCGGTCGAACTGCATACCTTCTACCACGTCAACCGTAGTGTCGGTACCTTTTGCTTCTTCTACTGTGATAACGCCTTCCTTACCTACTTTGCCGAATGCTTCAGCAATCAGTTTGCCGATGTTTTCGTCGTTATTGGCGGAGATGGAAGCTACCTGTTGTATCTTCTTGCTGTCGTTGCCAATGGTTTGCGATTGCGCCTGTAAGCTGGCTACTACTTTAGTAACTGCTTTGTCGATACCGCGTTTCAGATCCATGGGGTTTGCACCGGCAGCTACGTTTCTTAAACCTTCGCTGATGATAGATTGAGCCAGTACAGTAGCAGTAGTAGTACCATCGCCGGCAATATCAGCTGTTTTGGAAGCTACTTCTTTCACCATTTGTGCGCCCATGTTTTCGATGGGGTCTTCCAGTTCGATTTCTTTGGCTACTGTAACACCGTCTTTAGTAACGGAAGGAGCGCCGAATTTTTTCTCGATTACCACGTTGCGGCCTTTTGGACCGAGGGTAACCTTTACAGCGTTGGCCAGTGTGTCAACGCCTTTCTTCATTTTATTTCTTGCTTCAATGTCGAAGAAGATTTGCTTTGCCATAATCTAAGTGATTTTGAATGATTGAGAATTGGTAAATAGATTCTTTAAGTGCAGAGGTTGCGGGCTTAAACAATCGCCAGTATATCGCTTTCGCGCATGATAAGGAGGTCGTCTCCTTCCAGTACCAATTCAGTACCGGAATATTTTCCGTAAAGAACAGTATCCCCTACTTTCACGGTAACAGGCTCGTCCTTTTTACCGGGACCGGCAGCTACTACTGTCCCGCGCTGGGGTTTCTCTTTAGCCGTATCGGGGATGATGATACCACCGGCGGTCTTTTCTTCTGCTTTGGCTGGCTTAACAACCACCCTGTCGTGCAAAGGCGTAATGTTAACCTTAGATGCAGCATTCTTTGAACTGGCCATATACTTTGGTTTTTTTGTTTTGTGTAATAAATTTTTTAATGGCGAACAAAGCTAGGCGAATTCCATACCAAAGGGTGCAAAGTGGGCAAAAAATGAATTCCTGACAGTTTTGACGGATAAGTTGACAATTTGCCGGTAGTAATTGCGGAGGCTTTTCCCAAATTGTCAATTTTTCACCCACTACCAGTCCCCCCCCACCCCCTGAAGGGGGCTGCCGCAGTCCCGGGCTCTTGTGCGCTGGCATTCCCCCTTTAGGGGGCGGAGGCGTCCTTTCTGAAAATAATCCGTTAAAAACAGCCTGCGGTACAATACTTTAGAGTGAGACTGCTATATTTGTCCCACTTTTTCTAAACCAAAAGCTATATGACGTTTAAGCGACTGAACAACATTACCGGCTGGGTAGTGTGTATTATTGCCTGTACTGTGTACATTATGACCATGGAAGCCAGCGGTAGTTTCTGGGACTGTGGCGAGTTCATTTCCAGTACTTATAAGCTGCAGGTGCCCCACCCTCCCGGCGCACCGCTCTTTGTAATGCTCGGACGTTTGTTTATCGTTTCATGCAGCTGGATGTTCGGCAGCGGGCCTGAAGCCGCGGCCCGCTCGGTCAACATGATGAGCGCCCTGGCCAGTGGTTTTACCATTTTATTCCTTTTCTGGTCCATTACCCATTTCGCCCGTAAACTCGTGTTGGGCAACGACTCCGAAAACGCTACTTCCGGGCAGCTGTTCTCTATCATGGCGG
Source organism: Chitinophagaceae bacterium (assembly GCA_036500065.1). Lineage (GTDB taxonomy): Bacteria > Bacteroidota > Bacteroidia > Chitinophagales > Chitinophagaceae > JACMLD01. The sequence continues at coordinate 2,407 of DASYCT010000095.1, forward strand.
CCGGTATCGTCGGCGCCCTGGCCTATACCTTCAGCGATTCGTTCTGGTTCAGCGCCGTAGAGGGTGAGGTGTACGGGATGTCGTCTTTTTTCACCGCCATCGTGTTCTGGGCCATTCTCAAATGGGAGCATAATGCCGATAAACCCAATGCCGACCGGTGGATTGTGCTGATCTTCTTCCTGATGGGGTTGTCCATCGGCGTTCACCTTTTGAACCTGCTGACCATCCCGGCCGTCGTAATGGTCTATTACTTCAAACGCTATAAAGTCACCAAACTCGGCACCCTTTGGGCCTTCCTGATCGGCTGCGCCATTACCGGCTTTGTACAAAAGGTAATGATACAGTACACCGTCGCGGGTGCGGGTAAGTTCGATATATGGTTCGTGAATGATTTCAATATGCCGTTCTTCTCCGGCTTCATCTTCTATTTTATTTTACTTACGGTCCTGATACTTTGGGGATTGCGGGTGACAAAGGCGGAAAAAATCTCTTTTCCGACCCTGGCTACCTGGCTTTCTTTATTCCTTTTTGTGCTGGTATTTCCCTTTATCACCTCCGCCCTCACCTTTGTCGCCATCCTGTTGGGCATAGGAGCGCTGATCGTGGTGCTATCGTTTGTGTACCAACGCAGTGGACCGATTCTTAACCTTACTATCTGGTCCATCGCTTTCATGCTCCTGGGCTATTCCAGTTATGTGACTACGATGATCCGTTCCAATGCCAACCCGGCAGTGGATATGTATAATGTGGACAATCCCAACTCGCTGGTAGGCTATCTCGGCCGCGACCAATACGGTGATTTCCCGCTTATCTACGGGCAGGTGTTTACCGCGCAGCCCGAGAAATACGACGAGGGTGAAATGAAATATACCAAGGGCAAGGATAAATATATTGAAATCGGCAAGGATGTAAAACCCAGCTATGCCGCGGACGATATGATGCTGTTTCCCCGCGTATGGGATGCCAGCAACGACCAGGGTCATGCCCAATATTATAAAGACTGGCTCGGGCTCGCCGATGGCGAAAAACCCGGCATGGGCGATAATATTAACTTCTTTTTCGGCTACCAGCTTAACTGGATGTACTGGCGCTATTTTATGTGGAATTTTGCCGGCAAGGAAAACGATATACAGGGCTTCGGTCCCGGCAATGTGCGGGACGGGAACTGGATAAGCGGTATTCCCTTTATTGATAATGCACGACTGGGCGGCAACCAGGAGAATATGCCCGACAGCGCCAAGAACAATAAGGCGCACAACACGCTTTTTTTCCTGCCATTATTGCTGGGCGTCTTCGGGCTCGTGTTCCAGTTTTTTAAGAACAAAAAAGATTTCCTGATCGTAGGGCTGCTGTTTTTCTTTACCGGCCTCGCCATCGTGCTCTACCTCAACCAGGCGGGCAACCAGCCGCGTGAACGGGATTATGCCTATGTGGGCTCGTTCTACGCCTTCGCTGTCTGGATTGGGCTTGGCGTGCTTCAGATACAGGAATGGTTGCGTAAACGGCTCTCCGAGGGTATTTCCGCCGGCATCGCCTTCCTGGCCTGCCTGCTGGCCGTACCGGTGCTCATGGGTCAACAGGAATGGGATGACCACGATCGCAGCAGGAAAGTGCTTGCAAGAGACCTGGCAAAGGATTACCTCGAAAGCTGTGCCCCGAACGCCATCCTGTTTACCTACGGTGATAATGATACCTACCCGCTCTGGTACGCGCAGGAAG
>DASYCT010000096.1:0-3391 GCA_036500065.1 Chitinophagaceae bacterium
CTACCAGTTCCTGCAAAAAATATATGACCCGTCCTTCGTGGAGTTCTATATCCCCCACCGTTATAAAGAAGGTTATGGCGTTTCGCAGAAAGGGATTGATATTGCCAAAGCGCAGGGCACTACGCTGATTATTTCGCTCGACTGCGGTATCAAATCGGTGGACCTGATCCAATACGCAAAAGAAATGGGCATCGATTTCATCGTTTGCGACCATCACCAGCCCGATGCGCAACTGCCCGATGCCGTGGCCATTCTAAATCCCAAACAAAAAGACTGCACTTATCCCTACAAGGAATTATGCGGTTGCGGTGTGGGCTTTAAACTTATTACCGCTCTCTCACAGCATATCGGCCTGCCCGAGGAATCTTATTATTGCTATCTCGACCTGGTAGCCACCGCCATCGCGGCGGATATTGTGCCCATGACCGGTGAAAACCGGGTGCTGGCATATTTTGGGCTCAGGCGGGTCAACGAAAATCCCTGCGCCGGCATCAAAGCACTGCTCGAACTAAGCCAGTTGCAAAAAGCAGTGATGTATATCAACAACCTGATTTTTGTGATTGCCCCCCGCGTGAATGCCGCCGGCAGGATGGACGATGCCCGTAAAGCGGTGTTATTGTTTGTAGAAAGAGACGAGGCGCAGGCGATGGAATATGCAAAGATGCTGCACAGCGACAACAGCGATCGCAAGGAAGCCGATCTTCATATCACCGAAGAAGCACTGGCATTGATACAAAGCGATGAGGCGCTGGTAAAACGCAAATCCACCGTCGTGTTTCAACCGCACTGGCACAAGGGCGTGGTCGGCATCGTGGCTTCGCGGCTGATAGATACTTATTACCGCCCTACCATCGTACTCACCCAAAGCGGAGAAATAGTGGCCGGCAGCGCCCGTAGCGTCAACGGGTTCAATCTGTACGAAGCCATCCATGCCTGCCGCGAACACCTGCTGGGCTATGGAGGTCATTTTGCCGCCGCCGGTATGACCCTGCTGCCTGAACAGGTGGAATCGTTCAGCCGGAAGTTTGAAGAAGTAGTTGCCGCCACCATCGGGCCACATTCGCTGGTGCCTGAAATAAAAATAGATGCGGAAGTTCATTTCTCCGATCTCCGCCAGCCCTTTTATAACATACTTACCCAGATGGAGCCGTTTGGCCCCGACAACACACGCCCCATTTTCGTGGTGCGCCGCGTACAGGATTGCGGGTCCCGGGTGGTAAAAGAAGAACATATCAAGTTCGTCGTGCAGCAGGATAGCATCATATTCAACGGCATTGGTTTTAATATGTCTGCCAAATTCCAGTTGCTGGAATCGAAAAAGCCGGTCGATATTGTTTTTACCCTCGATGAAAACGAATGGAATAATAACAGGCACCTGCAACTGAAAGTAATCGACCTCGCCTTATCGGAGAATATATAATTTAATTAGCTCCTTCGGCGCACAGCTTAACTCAACGTTATTATCGGGCTCTTCGCAGTTTCCATCAGTTCTACACTCCGGTTGATAAAAGTCGTTAACGCATTTCCTTTTAACAATCCCTGTGAGAGCAGGGCCAGGTCGGCGAGGTTATGTATGTATTTCTCCTGTTTCTGTTTATTTTCTTCTGCCAGCAATGACTGGTAAATCTTATGATTGCCATTTACCGTAAGCGTTACTTCATCCGGCATATTGGCGTAAAAACTGCCCATACCACCGCTCACACTGGCCATGTCTTTCATGCGGCGCATGAATTCGGGACGGGTAGCTACTACCGGTGATGCATCCGGGCTAAGTCCTTTTATTTCCACGGTTATATGCAGGCCGGGCGCCTCCTGGTGAAACAATTCCTTCAGTTTGTCTTCCTCTTCTTTGGTCAGCGCACTACCGATATCTTCGGTTTTGTCAACCAGGTTGTCCGCAATATCCGCATCCACGCGCGTAAAATGAACGCTGTCCCATTTTGATTCCATCTGGTTGATAAAGGCGGAGTCCACCAGGGTTTCCGCTTTTACCACGATATACCCTTTTGCTTTGGCAGCTTGAATATAGCTATCCTGCTGCACCGGGTTGGTGGTATATATGATCACCAGTTTGCCGTCTTTGTTTTTCTGTAAGGCCTCGGTAGCGAGACGGTATTCTTCCAGCGTATAAAACTTGCCCCCGTCCACATCTTCGGATATATGAAACTTATTGGCTTTCTCGAGGAATTTATCGTCGGTCATCATGCCGTATTTCACAAACAGGCCGAGGCTTTCCCATTTTTCTTCGAATCCCTTCCGGTCCTTGTTAAATATTTCTTCCAGTTTATCGGCTACCTTCCGGGTAATATACCCATTGATCTTCCGGACATTGGGGTCGCCCTGCAAATAACTCCGGCTCACATTCAGCGGAATGTCGGGGCTGTCTATAACCCCCTGCAGCAACATCAGGAACTCCGGTACAATATCTTTTACTTCCTCGGTGACAAATACCTGGTTGCTGTAAAGCTGGATTTTATCTTTTTGGATCTCGTACGATTGCTTGATTTTTGGAAAGTACAGGATACCGGTCAGGTTAAAAGGATAGTCTACGTTCAGATGTATCCAGAACAATGGGGCTTCGTTGTAAGGATAGAGTTCCTTATAAAAATCCTGGTAGTCTTCATTACTAAGCTCGGAAGGCTTTTTGGTCCAGGCCGGGCTGGTATTATTGATTTGTTTGTCTTCGTAAAAAATCGGGATGGGCAGGAACCGGCAGAACTTATTCAGGATGGTGCGCAGGCGTTCCGGGTCCAGGAATTCTTTGCTTTCTTCATTTATGTGCAGCACGATGTCCGTGCCCCGGTCTGTCTTATCGGTTTCTTCTAATGTAAACTCCGGGCTGCCATCACATTCCCAGCGAACCGCTTTGGTGCCCTCCCGGAAGCTTTTGGAAAATATTTCTACTTTTTCACTGACCATAAAGGACGAGTAAAAGCCGAGCCCGAAATGACCGATAATATTGGCTTCGTTCTGTCCCTTGTATTTATCCAGGAATTCTTCGGCGCCGCTGAAGGCCACCTGGTTGATGTATTTGTCCACTTCTTCGGCCGTCATGCCCACACCGCGGTCGGAAAACGTAATCGTCTTGGCCGCTGTATCCAGTTTCACGTCGATGCGCAACTCTCCCAGTTCGCCTTTGGCCTCGCCGATAGACGAAAGCGTTTTCAGCTTCTGGGTGGCGTCGGTGGCATTGCTGACCAGTTCGCGCAGAAAAATGTCGTGTTCGCTGTACAGGAACTTCTTGATAATAGGGAAAATGTTTTCTGTCTGTACCCGGATACTACCTTTTTGCATAATCACAATTTTTAATATGTCTTACAAACTTATTGTATAATCCAGGGTGAGCCGCCTTTAGAAGGCGACCCACCCTCAGCGTTTAAATGGTGGGTCG
>DASYCT010000097.1:0-5570 GCA_036500065.1 Chitinophagaceae bacterium
AATGGGCGGTTGCTACCCGCGTGCCGTTAATAGTTATCAGCAATTTTGAGGGCGGACTTACCCCAGTCAGGCAGGGTGGAGGGATGGAATCCAAATCACTTCGGCTGGCTGATAAGTCCGGTAAGGAATATGTACTGCGAAGCGTAGAAAAAACACCGGATAAACTACTTCCCGAAAACCTCCAGGGAACCTTCGCAGTAGACTGGATCGGCGATGAATTCAGCGGACAGCACCCATATTCAGCCCTCATCGTACCGCCATTGGCGGAAGCGGCGAAAGTACCGCATACTAATCCGATCATAGGGATAGTTGCAGACGACCCAGCGTTAGGCGAATACCGGAAGACTTTCGCAGGAATGCTGTGCCTGATCGAAGAGCGTGAGCCGGCCGGGGCTTCGGATAATACCTTTAAGATGGAGCGTGAGTTGGTTAAAGACCATAACAACCACCTGGATGCCGACCTGTTTTTGCGTGCCCGGCTGCTCGACCTGCTGATGGGCGACTGGGACCGGCATGAAGATCAGTGGCGATGGGCACCGGTAAAAGAACGCGGCCAAAAGACGTACAAAGCAGTTCCTCGTGACCGGGACCAGGTTTTCCATGTGACCGAAGGGCTTTTCCCATCTCTCGCCGCGCTTCCATGGCTGGACCCTACGCTGGAAAACTTCGACGGGAAGATTCCCCATGTAAAGTATTCTTTATTTAAGACCCGCTTCTTAAAGATGTATCCCGATGTGCAGATGACGCATGAACATTGGATGCAAGTTACCAGGGACTTTGTTCGCGCCGAAACCGACGAGGTACTGGAAGCCGCATTACTAAGGTTGCCCAAGGAATCTTATTTGATGCGTCATGATGTACTTCTGAGCAAACTAAAATCACGAAGGGAACATATCCCGGCTGCTATGGACGAATACTACCGCTTTATCAACCGGATTGTCGATCTTCGGACAACAGACAAGAATGAAAAGATAGTCATCACCGGTGATGGTGACCAGAAACTGCATATCCTGATTGATAAAACCAACTCCATTGGACAGTCAACGGGAGTGCTTTGGGATAATTCTTATTCTCCCGACGTTACAAAGGAGATACGCCTGTATTTGCAAGGCGGGAATGACAAGGTCATAATCCAAGACAATAACTCACCAATCAGGCTAAGGATCGTAGACAGTAGCGGCTTAAAATCTATTGATGTCGGTCATACCACGCGAAAAATAGATATTTACGGGCAGTCTGACAGCCTGGAAATTGCCGGGGATGCCGGTCGTGTTCGGTTACATCTTTCTGGGGACAGCTTAAACAAAAAATTCGTGCCTGTGAATTTATATAATGTCTGGATGCCTTTGGCTACCGGTACAATCAACGCCGACGACGGCTTTTTGCTTGGTCTTGGCTTTAAATACACGGGGTATGACGGATTCAGGAAATCTCCTTATCGCATGAGCCAGGAAGTTATGCTGACGCATTCCTTTGCAACAGATGCGTTCCGCGTGAAATATCGGGGAGAGTGGATACAAACCCTATGGAACGCGGACATAACCGTTCAGGGCCTGGTTCAGGCTCCGGATAATACCATGAACTTTTTCGGGCGGGGAAACGAGACACCTCTGGACAAGTCCGGGGATTACCACCGCTTTTACCGGGCGAGGTTTAACAGCTACCAGTTCGACCCGGCATTACGATGGCAGGCTGGCAGAGGGACTTCATTCAGTGCAGGTCCCTCTTTCCAATACTATCATTTCGATGCCAACGGAAATATGGATCGGCTCATCGCGGACCCATCGGCTATCCACTCAAACGACAGCACTACTGTTGCCAACGATAAATTGCACGCTGGGGTTAGTTTAACCTATGCCGGCAACTTTCGTGATAATAACCTCCTCCCGACGGAAGGCTTTTATTTTAATGTGCAGTTACAGGCATTTAAAGGACTCAACAAATATTCGCGGGACTTTATACAGCTCAGACCTGAATTTACCATCTACCAGAAACTGGATCGAAAAGGATCACTGGTATTTTCTGACCGGATCGGTGGCGGCATTAGCATTGGCAGCCCGGCGTTTTATCAATCTATGTTTTTAGGTGGACAGGGAAATTTATTGGGACACCTGCAAAACCGCTATGCGGGGCAACATATGGCCTATAACAACCTGCAGGGACGCTTACGCCTGGCTAACATTGCAGGTTACATCCTACCAGGCCAACTCGGGGTTACCGGTTTTTATGATATTGGCAGAGTTTGGATCAGTAATGAGCACTCCAACACCTGGCATCAGGGAACCGGGGGCGGCCTTTATTTTTCACCGGCAAGTCTGACTGTTTTTCAAGTTCTCGCAGGGCATTCAAGTGAAGGCTGGTATCCTTACATCTCACTCAATTTCAGACTTTAAATGAAAGTGTTTATTAGTGCTCAACAGATCAGCGATTGAGCAGGCTCAGTGATGTGAAGTTGTTTAGGGATAATCGCCTGCTGACATCGTCAATTTTCTAAATATCGCTGTCTAAATATTGCCGTTAAATATACAACTAACTATAAACGAGCACATTAATAAGTGGCATACATTATGCGTTTGCATCTCGTGGCTTTCTTATTCTACATCAAGTTAAATGGTTTCAGGGTGATATAATTTAGAAAGTAAAATAAAACGACATTAAAAAAACAACATATGGAAGATACAATCAACGGCATTCATCACATTACGGCGATTGCAGGCAGTGCCACAAAGAACTATGATTTTTATACGCGTATCCTGGGCTTACGATTGGTAAAAAAAACAGTGAACTTCGACGACCCGGACACCTATCACTTATATTATGGTGACGGTCATGGCACACCCGGCACCATCCTGACCTTTTTTCCATGGGGCGAAATCGCTCCAGGCAGGCGCGGTCCGGGACAGGCTACTGAGATCGGTTATTCAGTACCTGAAAGCAGTTTTGATTTTTGGTTAAAACGTTTTGAAAATCACAATGTGATCTACAATAAGGTAGCGGAAAAATTTGGCGAGCCGTACCTAACCGTATTAGATCCGGATGGATTAAAACTGGAACTGATCGCCTCTACAGCCGTGGATAAAAGATTGCCATGGGAAACCAACGAGATAAAAGTAACGAATGCGACCAAGGGCTTTCATAACATCACCATTACGACACACAAAATGCAGCCAACAGCCGATATATTAACCGGAGTTTTCGGTTATAGACTGCTTCAACAGGAAGAGAACCGATATCGGTTTATTACCGATACGGTTGACAACGCGGCTATCGTAGACTTGGTGGAAGTCGCCGGAGAAATTGCTGGACATGTCGCAGGTGGCTCGGTACATCATGTGGCTTTTAGGGTTAAGAACGACGATATTTTGATGCAGTACCGTGATAAAATCTCTGCCTTAGGGCTGCACATTACAGATAAGATTGACCGCAATTATTTTTATTCCCTTTACTTTCGTGAGCCGGGTGGGGTACTCTTTGAGTTGGCCACTGACAATCCCGGATTTTCAGTAGACGAGCCAGTTGAGGAACTCGGAACCCATTTGATGTTACCATCGCAATATGAGCAATACCGCGAAGATCTTGAGAAGTCTTTACCAAAGTTATTCTAATTATGTACACACACCATAAAAATTACATCACTGCAGGTAGAGCTATGGAAAAGGCTAAGGGCGCCCTAATCATGCTGCATGGGCGCGGCGGCGACGCGAAGGATATACTCAATCTATCTGATGAACTAAATGTTAAGGAACTGGCCATATTTGCACTCCAGGCCAATCATCACAGCTGGTATCCTTACAGCTTCATGGTTCCTGAAGTCGAGAATCAACCTGCTTTGGATTGCTCTCTACACATAATAAGCGAAACCGTTGACGATATTTTATCTGCCGGAATAAGTGTAGATAAGGTCTATTTTCTGGGATTTTCCCAAGGGGCATGTTTAACTTTGGAATTTATAGCCAGGAACGCCCGGCGGTATGGCGGCGCAGTCGCCTTTACCGGAGGACTGATTGGCGAAAGATTGATTCCAAGCAATTACATCGGTGATTTTGCCGGCACCCCGGTTTTGATCACTACAGGTGATGACGATACACATGTTCCACTAAGCAGGGTCAAATCCAGCGTGCAACAATTGAAGCTGCAAGCGGCTAACGTCAAACTGGAAGTTTACCAAGGCCGTGCACATACGATCACACGCGACGAGCTAAAACTTGCTGATGAGTGGGTGTTCAAAACAACCAATTTTGTTTAAGAAAAATAAATTTTATGGAAACATTCCAGATCACTAGGGTCTTTGCCGACGACAAAGGAGAGACGCATTTCGAGGATATCGTTTACCCACTGACCGATGCCGGACCAATTGGGTATTTATCTGCAAAGGTTAGCGTAAAAGACCTGGTATTTCGAAAAGTAACACCCACCTATGACGATCTACATACTGCACCTGTACGTCAATTTGTCGTTTTGCTCAATGGCGGCGTAGAGATCGAAAGCTCGCTTGGCGAGAAGCGGGTATTTGATGCAGGACAGATCTTATTAATGGAGGATGTTACTGGCAAAGGTCATCGTAGCCGAAATTTAATCCCGCAAAAACGAAATTCTTTGTTTATTACTTTAGCAGATCAAACGTAATTGGTTCGGACAATATACAGTAAACTTTCCCTATTACCAGTCAGCATGAACCGGATAGTTTGGTTAAAACTTCAAACGATAAAGAACATATGCCTGTATTTCGGAAAGCAAAAGTGGCCAGGGGCAGGCTTTGCTTTTTTGAAAGTCAGGCGACCCAACACGCCGGACTGCCTGTTGCGGATGAAAGGAGCAAGTGGCAGTCCGGCGCGCGATTTATTCTTTTCGCAGCCCGAGCAATTTTTGGTAAACATCTTCCCAATAGGCTTGCAAGCCCTCATCCAGTTGTTGGAATGAGGGGTCGGCATGGCGATAATGGCGGTAATCATCAGCCTGCATGATCGCCAGTTCCAAATCGGTTACGGTAATTTCCTTACCATCTAAATCAATAATTTTCATAAGCGTTTAAGCTACTTTTAAAGGTGTGGTTTTGAATTTTTTAATGTTCAGGAATACGCCACGGTATTCAATCATTCCATCTGACAGCAGTTGCCATAACAATTCGCCTCCGTTAATGGCCAATGCGGGGTTAACAAACAAATCCTGTTTCTTCAAAGCCTCTGCCTGTGAACAGCTTGGCTCATCGTGGTCGTTCACTTCTTCCAAAAGCAGTTTAAATTCATCTGTAACTTTTGGCAGGTTCGCCACGGTCCGGAAACGTTCTGAGTCGGGCTGTTTGATTTCTGTTAAGGTGGCTAACAGTAACTGGCCTGTAAAACGGCTGTTGCCTAAATCCATCCAGTAAAACGGTTGCGCACGGTCGTTACGGCTGTTGTTGCAAACTTTCCGTAGAGCGGTGGCAATGTCAAAACGGGCGCTAACGGTATCTACGCAGGTGATGTAGATATTGGCCTTTCCCGTAGCGGGTAGCAGGTGCAATGTCTTTGTACCGAACCGTTCGGGTATAGATTTCCAGTTCGTACCGCTTGACCTATTAATTCGGTTGA
>DASYCT010000098.1:0-7963 GCA_036500065.1 Chitinophagaceae bacterium
AAAAAGGCATAAACTTGTTGCTACATAAATGCCTTACGGAATATAAGATTAAAAATGAAAACAGCAATGTTTTCAGCTTCAAAATTTGCCTTATTCGTTTTATCCTGGACCATTACCTAACAGACAGGGGCAAATTATCCGCCAACTATTTCACTCCGTAAAGAAGGTCCGCGCATTGTAATCCAAACAGATTATGAATTATTGTTATGCTGCCCCGGGCTAGCTGCAGGGCCGGGCCCCGCCCGCAAATCATGATGCCATATAAAGCAACCTGTTATTCGCTTACCCGGTTAAACCTTCCTGTTATGCTTACCTGTTATAATACCATCCAGCTAAAAAAAGTCATAAACACCATTATAACCATCGTACCCGCAGAAAAAATCTTCTTATTGGCGGTACAAACTACCTGCCCCGGCTATGCTACTATTTTTACGGGACAACAGCCTGCCGGCGGCCAGCCCTGTCATTACTGGCTGCTGGTATTGCCGGAGAGTAACCTTTACCGCAGCAACGAATCCTGGCAGGATATGATCGAACATTGCTGCCGCACCATAACCCCGGTGACCGCCTGGGTGATACCGGTCCATAAGTTTGTACAATGGCTGCAGGCGGGGCAGCCGTTTGCGGCCCGGGTCTGCCGTGACGGGTTTGCCTGTCATGATGCCGGCAGGATATGCCTGCCCGCCCCGCCGCCCAGTGATGAGGCGGAGACGGAAGAAGCACTGTGCGGGGAATGTATGCAGTATATAAACCGATCGGTTGAATTCTTCGAAGGTGCGGAGCTTTATTACCTGCGGCGGCGGTTTAAACTGGCGGCTTTTTTGCTTCACCAGTCGGCCGAGCAGGCCTATATAGCCATTAGCTGGCGGGCGACGGGTTTCCGGCCGATGGTGCATAGTCTTGAAAAACTGCGCCGCTATGCGCTTCCGTTTTCGGAAGCCGCCGCCGCTGTTTTTCCACAACACAATGAACGGGAATTACAGTTGTTTCGCTTATTGCAAAAAGCCTATATTGATACCCGGTATACTTCGGACTATGAGGTGAGCGGGGAGGATCTGCTCTGTCTTATGGGAAGAGTGGAAAAGCTGATGGAGATAGCCAGGAGAAGCTGTGAGCCCGCGTTGCAAACGCCGCGGCTCACAGTTCAAAGCCCGCAGCCCGCAACTTCTTTCTAAGCGACCCGCGTAGGCTTTGCAATACGCACCGGGCGACGCTTGATAGGCGTAGTGCCCTCGTCTTCCGGGAAGTCTTCCACTTCCAGTTCTATCCGGCGGGTAATATCGGTCAGGGAGGTCAGTCGTTGTACCATATAAGGAATGGTGTCGAGACCCGACACAAATTTGAGCAGGTAAAAATAAACCCCAATCAGGTCGCCGGTGGGAAGCACCGAGCCGGTCGATTTATGCGTTACCAGCACGGAGACGCCCATAACGCCCATGACCAGCAATTCCATGATGCCGAAATTCCATGCTTCGCGATCGGATATCTTGATCTGCCAGTTCCGCAGGTTGTTGTAATGCTGGCGGATAATATGAATATTGCCGGTGGCAATAATATCCACCTGTTTTTCCAGCTCGTCGTTCTTTACCTTATTCAGTTGCCTCATTTTTCTACCATAAAAGTAGCTGACGACCACAACCGGTAAAATGACTGTCATGCACACCAATACAATGGAGGTATCATAAAAACAAAGCAGGATCAGGGAACCGAGCAGGTTATAAACGGCTTCTATTACATAGATCAGGTCGGATTCAAGAAAATCGACAAATTCACGGGCCAGGTTGGAATGGGCGCTGAGCTTGGACACTTCGGATTGACCGAAACGGCGCGAAAGGAAACGGGTGACCAGGGATGTATATATCTGTGAATAGGTGCGCGTGTCATAGCGATGGCGGATGGTGCCGATGACCAGCCAGGCAAGATGAACGGAAGACATAATAATAAGGCCGCGATAACTGCCTTTTATCAGGTCATTTACCGCATTCCCCAGTAAAAGAGGGCGCAGGAGCGTCCCCAGCATTTCAAGGGAAAACAGCGCATAGGTAAGCACCAGTTGATAGCGGTGCTTCAAAATCAGCTTCCTCAGGATTTCAAAACGCGACATAGTGGTCCAGGTTGTTCGTATTACATAATAGGTTACAAGCACACAGCCGACAGCCGGCTGCACCAGTAAATATTAATGGGGTAGTAATATGACCGGAAACCTGGGATTAAGTTTAAGCCCCTGCCGCCTGTTGTTCCCGTACGGTTACCGAGTTGTACGGTTGTCCAGTAATAAGGCCGCGGCAGTTCGGAGCACCACACCGGCATTGAAACGGCTCCATATGTTCATCATCCAGGAAGGATGCGTAGTCAAGAGTAAGCTCTTCACCCTTTTCAATATTACGGAGAGCGATGATATCAAGGCCTGCGTAAGCTGTGTTGGGTTGACAACTGTGATTCTGTGGAGCCCAGCCGGACGGGTTATCGTCCCACAGCAAAAATACTTCATTGCTGACAGGATATGCGTAGCGGCGGAAGATTTCTTTTTCCCCGGGGCTCCAGGTCTGCTCTACGTGGCGGCGGGTAACCAGGCGCTGAGGCTTCTCTTCTCCTTTGAAAATCAATTCATTAGCGGAGATTGCACGGGTGGAATAAATGCCAAACCCGGCGATGGAATTGCCCTTCATCCGGTATTTGAGCTGTTTGCGGCGGTGGCGGGCGATGCCCTCCGCCATGATATGGCGCAGGAAACCGGCCTGGCCGATTCCGTCGTGTTTGAGGATATAATCGGCCGAACCCTCGTAGCCATCGATATAAAAAACGGAGCAGGTAAAATTGATTTCAAGGAAGTACAATTTGCCTTTATCGTTCATGCGGAAATCCATGCGGGCATAGCCCACGCCCCCGAAACTGCGGAAGATGCGTTGGGCTGCGTCGCGCAATTGTTCCTGGATCACGGTATCCTTGCAGGCGATATTGGCATCGGGATGAAGTTCCGATGTTTTCAGGGCATAGGTTTTAAACTGGTTGCCTTTGGGAAATACAAACTCGATGGGTTTAAAAACCGTGCATTCCTTGGGATCATTGGCATTGGCGGCTACCAGTACGGTAAACTCGCGTCCTTTTATATATTCTTCCACCAGCAGCACTTCGTACTCATTGATGATTTCGGCTACTTTCTGTTTGAGCTCCTCCTTGTTCTTTACCAGCGAATGCTCATCGATGCCGAGGCTATCGCCCGCTTTGGCGGGTTTTACAAAAAGGGGAAATCGCAGCTTCTCGATGGCGCTGTCTACATCTTCCATATTCTCCACCAGCACATAAGCGGGGGTATGAACGCCTTCCGTATGGGCCACATACTTCATCAGCTCCTTGGGAGGATCATATAATAAGGTAGAAGGACCGGTATGCGGCAGGTTGAGCAGTTCGAGGGTATAGATAACATCGATGGAAGGCACATCCCATTCGAGATAGCCCTCGCAGAGGTTGACAAATACGTCGTAACCTTTATTTTTCAGCTCTTTCAGCTGGCGGTAGGTATGCAGTTTGTTCAGGTAGACATGATCCACGGTATCGTTGGGCAGCAGGCGGGCAAGATCGCGTGGGGGGTCATAGTTCTTATAATCTACGCCGGAAGTAGAATAATCGGGTTGAAGAACACAAACTTTCATACACCTAAATGATTATATTAATTGATAAGAGTAGTGGTATAGATAGCAGGTAAAATCGTGCCCGGCGCTTCTCAACGTTTAACCAGGACTTTCTTTTTGCTGACCGGGGCTTTTTTGGCAACGGTGGTCCTTCTCTTCTTATACCTTTTCCGGGCAAAGGCATTCTCTATGACTTCCGCTATCATCTGGCTGAATGTCTTGCCGGACAAACGGAGAATGGCGCCGATGGAAGTATAGTCTTCGTCTTCGCTGATGCCGCATTGTGCATTTACTTCCAGTACATATAACTTGCCGGTACGGCTGTCGAGGCGCAGGTCTACCCTTCCGTATCCCTTGCCGCCCGTTGCCACATAAGCATCCCAACTGGTTTTGGTGATTTCATCTATGAGGGCATTATCGGGGCGGTGATAGTTATAAAAGGGTTCGCCGTTGGGCAGGGGACTTTCTTCGTCATAGGTTTCCCAGAGGCGATCGAACGAAAGGAATTTTTCGGTATCGGGCAGGGCAGGATGGAATACTCTTTCTACGGGTGGATAGATGACACTCCGGGCGGGGTTGTCACAATCGCCTACTATATAAGTAGTGTATTCAGGTCCGCTGATGTATTCTTCGGCCAGTACGCCGCCTGCCGTTAAGCTCCAGCCGCGGTAACCATCAAACAGGAGTTTCAACTGGGCGGAGAGTTCTTCCTGTGTATGGACCACCGATTTGATGCTTACGCCCATGCTTCCGCCGGATACTGCCGGTTTTACAATCAATGGTTTCCCGAGATGGTCAAAGATGCGGTGCAGGGATTGACCGTTTTCGGTGATAACCCTCCAGGCAGGAGTGGCTACGCCGGCCTTTTCAAATGCTTCCTTCATGGGTATCTTGGAAGTGGTGATACCATAGAAGTATTCATTGGCGCCGGTATAGATCATCTCCTTTTCGTGCAGCAGCTTGAGTACCGAAATGCCGGGGGTACCGTTTATTTCGTCGCCGTCGCACAAATTGAGCACGACGGTAAGCTCCTGGCGGGAGGTCTCTTCTATAAGATCGATAACTTCTTTATAATCATTCATCGTTACCGGCTGCCATTTCCATTCTATACCCAGCTCGTTGAAGGCTTTGGTATATTCCTGGATGCTTTGGGTAAAATCGTAGTAGTAATCAACGTTGGGGTCGCCGGTATGAAGATAAGGCGCCAGCACCCAGACTTTGGGTTTTGCTGTTAAGCCGTTTAACGTATTATATGAACTTTTGAGTGGCAGCATGGCCTTGATTACTGTTGCCTGTTTTGAAACTTCTCCCGGATAAAATCCGTCAGCCGGTAGTTGGCCAATACTTCATCGGTAATATAATAAGCGCCCTGTATTTTGCCCAGGCAGCCTTCGGAACTGCAATAGCAGGTAAAAGGCTGTACCATGTCCCATTCGGTGGAAGGATAGAAGAAAGTCAGTTCATCGCCTTCGTTGAGGGGGGTCAGGCAAACCAGTTGCATGAGCGTGGTATCGAAAAACACGCTGGGTGCGCAACTGTGATTGATATATTGGAGGAATTCCGGTTGTAATGTAATGTGTTTGTGGTCGCCTACCTGTACGGTGAGATAGGTGGCTTCGCTGTTCATAGTGCCTGCGGAGAAGGCGCAGATAACATCACCCGGCTTGAACGAAACCGTGGCGTGGAGCGACTGCTGGCCGCTGGCAGGGTTCTTCCATACTTCCGCGAATCCATTGTTGCTGACTAATTGCAGAACAGGGCTGAGTGTTGAGTTAGTAATCATGCAGGTTGAATGAGTGGAGTTTTTGAATTGATTTTTATACTTGAAGTTGTTAATAGAAGCATAGAAGTAACTATAAACATTTATAGCATAATTAAAAGTAATGAACTATTAGAAATAAACGTCATTATACGATAATAATTATGCACAATAGACAAGCATTTAGTGAATAACTCAAATATTAAGCAGGTTGTTCCTGTAACCAATGCCAGTAATTCAATACAATTCGTATGTCTGACCAGGAAAATCCATCACCCAATTGCTGTTTGATCGTTCCGGCTGCGGGATTATCCAATTCTTTTATCACCGGCAGTATTTTATCCGCGGTTTCTTTGCTTACCAATGCATGAAGTTCAATTTCACCACTTCTTACAAAATGGCCCAAATGCACTGCCACCGTGCTTTCTGCAAGATTCCGGAGCTTTGCAATAGATGGTATATCCTTTCCTTCGCGAAAGAGTGCAAGGCTTTCCAACTGGGTTGTTCCCTTTGCCGTTTTACCACGTGAAGCCTTTTTTTCGGTGCCTGCGTTTGTCTTTTCCCGGAAATATTGATGGTAGGCGGTAGTGTCTTTACAGAAAACAATATCGCCCCAGGCCGCCGATATTATTTTTAACAGATGCTGGCGAATAAAACCGGTTGTTGCCGATACTTCTTCCAGGTATTTCTTCACTTTGGCCGAATGTTTCAGTGCCAGCCGATGTTCTTCCAGGGGTTGAAGCAGTTCATCCATGACTATTTTGGCAAAATAAGCAATGGCTTTGGCGGTTCTTTCTTCCAGTTGGGCGGTATCATTGGTTTGTTTCGCCTGCCGGAACAGTTCGGCCAGTTGTCCCTGGAACTTAGTCGCTACGATGGCCTGTGCCTCGGCTTTCCTTAACAAACCGGTAGCGAATACAAGCGTTGCCGGCATATCGGGCAGCTTTTTACCGGGAATCAGCGCAACGAAATCACGCAACACCCCTGTTATCTTATTCCAATCGAAGCGTTTTACCACTGCAAGGGCCATAAACTCCCGCTGATCTTCCAGTAGTAATTGCTGCAATTCGCTTTCGGCGGCTTCCCGGGCGGAGAAAGTTACTACCCGTTCATCGGTGGCAATACCGGTGGGCGCGATACGTGACAGCAATACCATACCGGTTAACGAGGTACAACGGCTGAGTGCTACATATACCTGCCCTGCTGCAAACGAACTGCCCGCGTCGATAATGGCTTTTTCAAACGTAAGCCCCTGGCTTTTGTGAATGGTGATGGCCCAGGCCAGCCGCACCGGGTACTGGGTAAAGCTCCCCAGTTGCTCTTCATCGATGCTGTTGCTTTCTTTTTGATAGGTATAGCGGATATTGCGCCAGGTCTCTTTGGCCAGTACGAGATCATCATCATCACCGGCAAAGGAAACCGTGATTTTATCGTCCTCTATCTCTTTTATGGTGCCAATCTTCCCGTTGAAGAACCGTTTTTCGGGATTGGAATCGTTTTTCACAAACATGATTTGGGCGCCTTCTTTCAGTTGCAGGGATAATTCGGTGGGCAGCGCCTTGTCGGAAAACTCACCGGTAACGCTGCCGTTGAATGTAAATACTTTACCGGGCAGTTTTTCCAGTTCGGTAACATTGATGGTATCCGCTTTCCGGTTATGCGAGGTAAGCGTAATATACCGTTCGCCGGGCGGGGCCACAAAAGCCGGCTGGTAACGACTGTGCAGCAGCCTGTAATCTGCTTCGCCGACGGTATTGTGGCGTACGTTGTTGAGCAGGTCGATAAACTGCTGCTCGTTTTGCCGGTAGATCTTTTTCAGTTCGATATAAATGGGCGGGGCTTCCGCGATCACTTTGGCATCGAAGAAAAAAGGGCTTTTATAATACTGGCCCAGTATCTCCCATTCATTGCTGTTGATGACCGGGGGCAACTGGTACATATCGCCTATATATAATACCTGCAAGCCGCCGAAAGGAAGATGCAATTGTTTGCGGAAATGACGCAGGATGGTGTCGATGGCGTCCAGCATATCGCAGCGGACCATGCTTATCTCGTCGATGATAAGCAGTTCCAGCTCCTGCAGCAACTGTCTTTTGTCGGCATTGAAGCGAATGTTTTTAAAGAGGCTGTGCTTATCGGTTGTTTCATAAGCGCCGGCGCCCGGTGCGTCGGTACGATAAGTCGCGGGTATATAGGGACCGAAGGGCAACTGGAAAAAAGAATGCATGGTAACGCCCCCTGCATTGATGGCGGCCACGCCGGTAGGGGCCACTACAACGCTGTTTTTGGTCGTATGCGCGCGGATATGTTTGAGAAAAGTGGTTTTACCTGTACCGGCTTTGCCGGTAAGAAAAACAGGACGGGATGTATTGTTAACAAAACCGGCCGCCAGGTTAAAACTGGTATTGAATGAGTCCGGTTGGTACATAATAATAGTTTTTGATGGTAATGGCCGGTAGCAAAAATAGCATTCCACTGCCACCGGCCGCTGGTATTAATTGTTTTTACCTAAAAGAAGGATTTCATTGACATGAACTTCCGTGATATACTTTTTTGTGCCCTCCTTATCGGT
>DASYCT010000099.1:0-5803 GCA_036500065.1 Chitinophagaceae bacterium
GTTCCTGTTTCGTCTGTCGTTATCGGTCAACCTTCCGATCATGCGCCGCCCAGGCTAAACGGTCTCCCTGTTTTCCTGCTCAATTGTAATTTCCGTATTTGATTTTTCTTCTTCTTTTTTAGTGCCGGCATCCTGCCGGTAAATGGAGCATTTTATCAATGGCTCCTGCTGATTCCTGTTTATTATTTATCATAAAATCAATTCAAGATGAAAAAATTACTCATCCTCCTGTTGGTGGTAACTGCCGCCAGTACCTCCTTTGCCCAAACCGGTAAAGACAAAACGCCCCCGAATAAAACTACGACGGCGGTAAAATACACCTGCCCCATGCACCCCGAAGTATTGCTGGACAAACCGGGTAAATGTCCCAAATGCGGAATGACGCTGGTGGCGAAGAAACCTAAGCCAACGGCAGACAGCACGGCTAAAAAGAAACCATAACTCAACTCTAACTCATGGTTCATCGACTTATTGAACTGGCCCTGCGCAACAGGCTGATCGTGCTGCTCCTGGCAGGCGGCCTGTTTGCCTGGGGCATTTATTCGGTCACGCAAAACCCCATTGACGCCATACCCGATCTTTCGGAAAACCAGGTCATCGTTTTTACCGAATGGGCGGGGAGAAGTCCGCAGGTGATCGAAGACCAGGTGACCTATCCACTGGTCAGCAACCTGCAGGGCATTCCGAAGGTGCGCACCATCCGCGGCAGCTCGATGTTCGGGATGAGCTTTGTGTACGTGATTTTCGAGGACAACGCCGATGTGTACTGGGCGCGGACAAGGGTATTGGAGCGGCTGAACTTTGCGCAGCGTTTGCTGCCGCAGGGAGTGGCGCCTTCGCTGGGTCCCGACGGGACGGGCGTGGGGCACGTGTTCTGGTACACGATGGATGCAAAGGGTATGGACCTCGGCGAGCAGCGCGCCCTGCAGGACTGGTATGTGAAGCTGGCCCTGCAAACGGTTCCCGGCGTGGCAGAAGTGGCTTCCTTTGGCGGGTTTGAAAAACAATACCAGTTGGTCATCGACCCGGTAAAGCTGCAATACTATCATGTGCCGCTGGTGGATCTGATGGATAAGGTGAAAGCCAACAACAACGATGTGGGCGGACGGAAATTTGAAATGAGTGATATGGCCTATATCGTTCGCGGCCTGGGGTATATAAAGAACAAAGAGGATTTGGAAAGCATCGCGGTAGGCAATTACAACGGTATCCCTGTGCGCGTAAAAGATGTGGCCGCCGTGCAGATGGGCGGCGACCTGCGTCTGGGCATTTTTGACGAGAACGGCGAGGGCGAAGTGGTAGGAGGTATCGTGGTGATGCGTTATGGAGAAAATGC
This sequence comes from Chitinophagaceae bacterium, assembly GCA_036500065.1. GTDB lineage: Bacteria > Bacteroidota > Bacteroidia > Chitinophagales > Chitinophagaceae > JACMLD01. The sequence continues at coordinate 1,337 of DASYCT010000099.1, forward strand.
GGACAGGGTAATAGCGGATGTAAAAAAGAAAATGGGCGACCTGCAAAAAGGATTGCCGCCGGGAGTCAGCTTTAAGGCGGCCTACGATCGCAGCGAGTTGACGAAAGCCTCCGTGAACAATATCAAGAGCAAGCTGCTGGAAGAAATCGCGGTGGTATGTATCATCGTGATCCTCTTTCTTTTTAACATGCGCAGCGCGTTGAGCATTATCATACAGATCCCCATTACCATCGCCATCAGTTTTATTTTGTTGAATGCCTTTGGCATCTCGTCCAATATCATGTCGCTGACCGGCATTGCGCTGGCCATTGGGGTGATTGTGGATAATGGCATCATCATGTCGGAAAATGCGTATAGGCATTTAGCGGAATGGCAGAACCCCCAACCCCCTAAAGGGGGCTTGGTAAGTCCCGAAGAAAATAGTTAGTGTGATTATTATTAAAGCCCGAACAAGATGAATGATACAAAAAAAAGTACGAAGCAGCCAATTCCCCCTTTAGGGGGTAAGGGGGTGGAAGCTGAGCGCATGGCTATCATTGAACGCGCCTGCAAACAGGTATCGAGGGGCGTGTTTTTCTCCACCGTTATTATCATTGCTTCCTTTGTGCCGGTGTTTTTGCTGACAGGGCAGGAGGGCAAGATGTTCGGCCCGCTGGCGTACACCAAGACCTTTATCCTTATCGTCGACGCGGTACTGGTAGTGACGCTGGCGCCGGTGCTGATTTCCTTTTTTATGAAAGGCCGGTTCAGACCGGAAAGCTCCAACCCCGTCAATCGCCTGCTGGAACGGCTGTATGAGCCCTTGCTGCGCGCCTGCCTGCGCTGGAGAAAGACAACGATTGCCATTAATATCATAGCACTGCTGGTCAGCATTCCGTTGCTCATGAGCCTGGGCCGGGAGTTTATGCCGCCGCTGGATGAGGGTTCCATTCTTTTTATGCCGGTGACGCTGCCGGATGTTTCCAATTCGGAAATAAAACGGCTGTTGCAGGTGCAGGACAAGATCATCAAATCGGTGCCGGAAGTGGAGAACGTATTGGGCAAGGCCGGCCGGGCCAATACGGCCACCGACAATTCGCCCATCAGCATGATTGAAACCATTATCCTGCTAAAACCGAAATCCGATTGGCGCAAGGGGATGAATAAGCAGGACATTATCAACGAGCTGAATTCCCGGTTGCAGATACCCGGTGTGACGAATGGGTGGACGCAACCGATCATCAACCGTATCAACATGCTCTCCACCGGCATCCGCACCGATGTGGGCATAAAAGTGTATGGGCAGAACCTGGATACCATCAATTTATTTGCGCAATCCATCAAACGCGCACTGGAAGGTGTAGAAGGCGTAAAAGACCTGTATGCCGAGCCCATCACCGGCGGCAAGTACCTCGATATTACGGTGAAGCGGGATGAAACAGGTCGCTATGGCCTGAGCGTGGACGACGTGAATACTATCGTAGAAAGCGCGCTGGGCGGTGCGCGGTTGACCACTACCATCGAAGGGCGGCAACGCTTTTCGGTGAACGCCCGTTTTGGGCAGGACTTCCGTAATAACCTCGCCGCGCTGCGCCGGCTGCAGGTGCAAACGGCGGCTTTCGGGCCTGTGCCACTGGAAGCCGTGGCCGATATTACGATGACCGAGGGGCCGCCAATGATCAATTCCGAAAACGCATTGCTGCGCGGTACTGTATTGTTCAATGTGCGTGACCGTGACCTGGGCAGCACCGTACTGGCGGCGCAGCAACGACTGGACAGCATGCTGCATCAATTGCCCAAGGGCTATTTTCTCGAATGGAGCGGGGAATATGAAAACCTGTTGCGCAGCGAACGCACCCTGAAGCTGATCCTGCCGATCGTATTGCTGGTCATCTTTTGCTGTATGTATTTCGCTTTCCGTTCGGCCCGCGAAGCATTTCTTAGTCTTATCTCCATTCCTTTTGCGTTGATCGGCGGCGCCTACATGGTGTATTTCAACGGGGTCAACCTGTCGGTGGCCGTATCGGTTGGTTTTATCGCGTTGTTTGGCCTGGCGGTGGAAACGGGTATTGTCATGGTTATCTATCTCAATGACGCGATGCAGCAACTGGTGGAGCTGAAAAGCAAGACAGGAGAAGCGATTACGAGGGACGATTTAAAACGCTACGTGATTGCGGGCGCCACGAAGCGCCTGCGTCCCAAGCTGATGACGGTCTGCGTATCGTTGTTTGCGCTTATTCCCATTCTCTGGAGCAATGGCCCGGGCAGCGATGTCATGAAGCCGATTGTATTGCCCATGATAGGGGGTGTGATCACTTCCGCCACGCATATCCTGCTGGTGACACCGCTGATTTTCCTGATGGCCAAAGAATATGAACTGAAAAAATACGGGAGGCCGGAAGTATTGGAAACAAAACATTGATGCTATGAACAAGAAAACGATCATTACGGTATTGCTTGCGGGCGGATTGTTGCCGGCTGCCGCGCAGCCCCTTGGGCTGGACAGTTTGTTAAGTCAACTGCGGCGGAGCAATCCTGCCTTAAAAGTGTACGATGCGGATATGCGTTCGCTGGACGAAGCGGCCAGGGGTGCGCGCAACTGGATGCCACCGGAGGTAGGCACCGGTCTGTGGATGGTTCCCTATAATCCCGCTTACTGGAAGAAACAGGCGGATGGCTCCACGGGCATGGGGCAGTACCTGGTATCCTTTCAGCAAACACTACCGGTTAAAAAAAGATGGGATGCAGAAGAGAAATACCTGGCCTCGCTTTCATCGGCCGAGGCGGAACGAAAAAAATCGGCTTACAATGAGTTGGCGGCGGCCGCAAAGAAGAATTATTATGAATGGATCATCACCCACAAAAAGCTGGTAGTACTGGACCAGGACGATCGCCTGCTGAACTATATGTTGAAAAGCGCCGAGTTGCGGTATAAGAACGGGTTAGGCCGTATCAATGCTTATTACAAAGTACAGGCGGCGCTGGGCACCCTGCAGAAAACGCGTATGCTGCTGGAAAACGATATACAGCAGCGGCGCATTGCGCTCAACACCTTGCTGAACAGGGATAAGGGACAGGACTTCGACATCGATACCAGCTATCGCATAAAGGACTATTCATCGGCTGTTTTTGACAGCACTGTTTTTACGATGGCAAGAAGCGATATTAAGGCGATTGACAGGGATATACAGAACGATTACCTGCAACAGGACCTGGAGCGGGCAAAACTGAAGCCCGAGTTTGGTCTCCGCTATGACCACATGTTTGGTTTTGGCGGGCTGCCCATGCAATATTCGCTGATGGCGATGGTGCGTATCCCTATTGCCAGCTGGTCTTCGCGTAGTTCCAAAGCCAATGTGGAAAGCCTGCGCTGGAAGATAACATCATTGCAGGAGCAAAAGCAGGTGATCGTAAACGAAGCAGCGGGCAGGGCTTATGGCGTTCAAAACGAACTGGAACTAAAAAAGAAACAATTGCGCCTGTTCGAGGAAAACATCATCCCGGCATTGCGTAAGAATTTCCAGTCGATGCAACTGGCCTACGAGCAGAATACGGAGGAACTGTTCTCACTTTTCGATGCCTGGGAAACATTGAACATGACCCAACTGGAATACCTGCAGCAATTGCAGGATATACTGGACCTGCAGGCGGAACTGGAAAAAATACTGGAAATAAATTAGTGACCATGAAATCAATAACGCATCGTAGAATAATAGCGCCCGTCATGGTACTCCTGCTGCTGCTAGGGGCAGGATGTGGCACCCAGTCGGTGAAGGACAAGCGGCCGGTTGCGGTCCAACAACTCTATCGCTGCCCGATGCACCATGAGATTGTACGCGACAGGCCGGGCAGTTGCCCCATTTGCGGGATGGACCTTGTTGCCTTCAACAGCAAGGAGGGAGCTCTTACAGATGTAAACCTGAACACGTTGTTACGACCCGCCAATAGTTATGTTGTGTCGTCGATACCGGTTACTGTGCTGCACAATGAAGTGGATACGATGGACGTAAAAGCCCTTGGCACCATTCAATACGATACCCGCGCAGTAAACACCGTCTCCGCACGGGTGAGCGGGCGCATTGAAAAGCTCTACCTGAAATACACTTTCCAGGATGTAAGAAAAGGGCAGAAGCTGATGGATATATACAGCCCCGAACTGGTGACTGCACAGCAAAACCTGTTGTTTCTCCTGCAAAACGATGCAGGCAATGCTTCCTTTATACAATCGGCAAAGGAAAAGCTATTGCTGCTTGGTATGAGCAATGAGCAATTGCAACAGGTGATCCGCTTGCGGGAGGCCGCCCTGTCTGTTACCATTTACAGCCCCCTTGACGGTCATATCCACGACGCACTCAATATGGAAGCGATGATGCCTGCTTCCTCGCAGGAGTCCCTGCTGACGAGGGAACTGATGCTGAAGGAAGGTATGTATGTGCAAAAAGGACAGGCCGTGCTAACGGTGATGAATCCGCGGCGGCTATGGGTGGT
>DASYCT010000100.1:0-3891 GCA_036500065.1 Chitinophagaceae bacterium
AACGGGGCACGCCAGCCAAATTGATGGTTAATATCATACACCCTGGTATAATTAAACTTAATGGCCTCACCATTGTCATCCTCCGTAATACCATCACCGGTTATATCCACGTAATCAGGAGAAAGAATGCCACTGAGCAAAAATGAATGGGCATAGGCCGGAAGTGATTCTTCCGTATAATAGTTATCAACCCCTTCTGAATTTTTAACTGAATTATCATTAGCCTCGTACTTTACCTGGCCGGTAAAGAGATTACCCTTGTCTTTAGACACCGCAAAAGACACATCGTTTTGCACGAAATTGTACACCGGCACTCCGTACACATATCGGCGGCCATCATTATTCAACACCGTAATCTCCGAAAGGTGATTCCCCGCCCGGCCGGAACCTGTCCGTGGCACAGAAGTATAATTGGTGACGCAGGAACCACTGGGATAACTGTTGATGGCGTAGGATTTAATTACCTTATCCAACCCATACACACTAGCTTCGGACGCTTTGAGCCAGGTAATTACCTGTGTACGTTTATCCCGCTGCTTGCGATAGACATTCGTCCCAAAGCTGATTTTGCCATCCTCCAGCGCATTCGTAAAAGTGCTGAAATTGCGCGTAGCAGTAAAAGCAGAAACGTTTTGTGCTGCCAGCGGGCTTAAATCTACCCGCATCAGCTTAGTATCGCCGATAGCATTGTACCAGGACTGATCGACCAGCGTTTTTTCGCCCGGATTTTTAAAGTATACGTTCTCATACACGCTGTCCGCGTTTTTGAATGGAATAACATCTTTAAGAATATTGTCGCCGTACCAGGGATTGTTTTTAGTGGTTGCATATATACCATCGTAATCAAGGCCACCGTGAAATATACCCCCCGGTCCCACATCGAACGAAAAATTGTTGTTATTGCTTTTCGAAGACATAGCATGATCATATACAAAACCTATATCTCCGCGGTAGGGCCGAAACATGCCGCCCGTTCCCTCACCGGTTATAGAATACGTATCGTAAGTATAAACAGGCACGGCAATATGCGGCACGTTCTCCCGGTACGTAATCTCTTTTTCCCGGTTGAAATCAAGCAAAACATTCGGGTTGCCTTTAGCATCCTGGTAATACAGGTAACCATAAGCAGGCAAAATCTGTGTTTTATCGGCATCGGCGATGTATTGCACCGAAGCGTAACCTTTAATGGAAAGGTTCCCGAATGTGACCCATTGTTCGCTGCCTACCTTGGTTTTAAATGAATATTGAGTGGAAGTAAAGGGAACCGTAATAGTGGGTGTATAAGAAGGCGTTGAAAAGGAAAGAAAAGAATTAACACCTATTCCTGATCCGGATCGTTGACTAAAGTAAGCGCTTGTCTGCTGCGTCATCTGGCCCGACATCTGCAGGCCATTGATGCCCCGCCGGGAATTATAGTTGGTGCCAATAGTAACGGAACCCCTGGTAGCATCCTCGCTGGAACCCACACGAACGGCAAGCGAAGGGCTGACATCAAGCCCATCCTGCGAATTATTACTAAGGGCCAAACCTGCGGTCAAAGACCCTTTTGATCCTATACCGGCGCTGATATTTGGATCGATGGATATTTCTGTACCCCATCCCTTATACGTATTATGAAATACACCCAGTGAGGTCCCTATTGAAAGCGGCGTTCCCGCCAATTCAATATCGGCTCCTGCCGTTACCCCGATAGTGCGGTTGGTTTTCATACTCAACGTCTTTGTGACCTTGTCGTTTCCATCAAAATCATCCGGCAGTCCGCGCATATTGCGGGTGACGGCGCCGGGATTGATATTCCATCCCAGCCCGCACCAACTCGCCTCCTGATCCATCGTAATACCACTGGAATAATGAATGTTGATGGGATAGCCACCCACATCCAACAGGGGAATGTTATATGAGAAATCGCCCGAAAACAAATCCACCATATTGCCGGAGTTGACCGACTGGAAGCTCTGGGATTCCGGTTGCGTGGGGCCGGTGGCGGAAGAATCGGGGGCCATACCCTGCTTCGTTTGCGAAACAGGGGCAATAACGGCATGCCTTACAGACCCGCCCGGTACAGGTTGCAATGTACCGGCGCGTCTTGCGTTTAGCCCCATTACCGGACCACGCCCCGCCGTTACAACGGGTCCTGGCCTGCCCGGCGCCGTGTGCGATACCGGCCACGGATAATAAACAGCTTCGTTGGCGTGCGCAATCGCCGGAAGCATCAGGTCCAGCAAAAAGACATAACAAAAAAACCATGCAATACGCTGGGGGTGTCGGGCTAATGTTTGTAACATTATAAAGGGATTATCGGTTTCTTAAGTTTAATTAGATGTTCTCCTGCCGCTATTCTGAACGGTATTCAAATTTTAAATACCAGGTTTCCTGTTTTGAATTGGTCAACGTAAACAGGTAGAGATGGCGGTTGGTCAACTGGTGCTCCCCCGTAAAGTCCATGCTCACAAAATTTGACCCGTAATGAAGCGCCTGCTTCACACTGTCGAGTGTTATTGCCTGCGGGCGGCTGCTGCTGATATCCTGGAGCGTCACGGCTGCCGAAGGATCATTCAGTTCGTTGAGATATTGAAAGCAAAACGCGCCGGTGCTGATAATACACGAACCATCGTTATAGCGACGCAGGGGAGTATATACCCGGCCCGCCACATGTACTATACTATCCACACTATACTTCAGCACCCGGAATGACCATATTTCGCTTTTGGCTACCGGGCTAAGATTGTTCTTTGCCGTTACCTGCCAGGCATACAGCTTGCCCGTATCCAGTTCTGCCATTGCCAGGGGATATTGAAATGTATTGGTAGTAAGACTGGACTGCGACAACAGCGGTATATTTTCCTGCACCGCCGTCGCGGCGGTTTGCGTAGGCATCACTTCTACCAGCAACCAGTCATAGCGGGCTGCATTGAATAAATTGTAGGGCGCCGGTGGCAACCAGGTAAAAAAAGGCCGGGTGACATCTGTGTTGGCGCTGTCTTCCGGCATCAACAGCATCGGCGGGCTGATGGGCTCGATTTCAATGGTAGCACACTCTTCGGCCAACTGCTCCGTTAAATCGCTGTTTACCCGTACCACGGTATAACAAGCATTGAACATACCCACCGGCAAAAAGCCGTCCGGGCTGGCGTCCACCCCGTAACCGGAATTATTGATGTTGTACGTGACGGGGGTCACGTCGGCCGCCTGCACCTGCTTGATGCCCCGGGGCAGGGAAAACAATTTACTCGTGCCGGTAAAAACCAATTGGTTGGCTGCTACATCGGTCAGCGTAAGTGTCACCTGTACGTCCATGGCGCTGCCTGATGCATTCAGCAGCGAGAAGTTCCATAGCTGGCTCTTTATAGTAGCGCCCGCAGGGGGCAGTTGCAGGGTGATAAGCACCTGGCCCCAGCCTTCGGTAATCAACCCTGTTGCCAATAAAAAAAATAATAGTCGTTTCTTCATAATATGTTAATTAGTCAAAAGCGATTAAAAATACCTGCTCAATTGAATGTTTGCCATATCATTTCGAATCAGTTGCTTATTGATACCCGGCAAATACCCCTTCTCATAACTCATATACAGAACATTTCTTTTGCTGAGGCGGATATTGGTATTGATATACTGTCCCAGCACAGGCGATTCTTTATTGAAATTGTTTAGCTTAACTCCGAAACCAATGGCGTTCTTTTTCCACACATACAGGTTGAGTGATTCATCCAGCACGGTCAGTTTATATTGACCGTTACTACTGTAGGATGCTCCCATGCCTGCCGTGAATAATGGGAACAGGAATTGCTGCGTGCAATAGATATTCGTGGCATTGAAATAAATAAACCCGGTATCGACGCTGGTATTAAAAAACTTATTTACGACCAGCATGGTAGAAGCATGCTTCGTGCCCAG
>DASYCT010000101.1:0-5860 GCA_036500065.1 Chitinophagaceae bacterium
GCTTGGAAGATGTGCGTATATGTTGCTTAATCAATTTTTCGTATGTCTCTTCCGAAATATCATTCTCCAGTTCCCACTTGTCCATTACTTCATCCAATTGCTTGGCCAGCAACTTAACCGCAAGTCTCCGCATTTGTACAAAATCTTCTTCCGGCAAAGGGTTTTTTAATAACCGCAGCATCATAACCTGCTGGTCATTCAAGGGGTTTGAGCTGTATTCATGTGCTGCCATGGTAGGGAAATTTAGTATAAATATACAAAATTATTCGCTTAATGAAAATGCACAATTCTATACAATACAATAATAATCAACCAGTTGACCTGTTCACCTCAAATCCACTTCATCCACACCCGGGTACTTACTCTTATCATACACGAACATGGCATCATTCACCGCCGCATTACCATTGAGGCTGGTAACGGTATAAGTATATTTATTGCCGCTTTTATCCAGCACCTTGCCACTGTAGATGGTATTGGTTTTTTTATCGACATAGATGTAAACGGTATGAAAAGACTTGGTCTTATCCACCGGCGTCATTTCTATTTCTTCCAGCACTTTGCCGGCCTGTGTGGCTTCGCCGTTCAGCTTGTACAGGAAATCCTTATCGTAGAAGTTGGTGAGCAGGCTTTGCGGGGTGATGGTCTTTGCCGTTGGGTCGAATTTTGAAATGCTTACTTCGTTAGCGGACTTGTCGTAGGTCCAGGTGGTCGTGCCGTCACAGATAATTTCCTTGCTGTCTTTACCGGCGAGGGTAAGACGGTATTTATTGCCTTTCATAAACACGGAACATTTCTGCACGCCTTCGACCTTACCTTTTGCGTCTTCCACCTTGAGTGTGAAGCTCGCCTGTACACCCTTATATGTTTTTACTTTAGCACTCACCGCATCGAGGATCTTTTTTGCAGCGGGGTCGTTGGTAGCCACAACTCCCTGGGCGCGGGTCGTAGCAGCCAACCCGGTTAATAAACAAAGCGCGAGCAATTGCTTCATTGAAGATTATTTTTAGAGTTTGTTCGAATGGGCGCAAAGATAAGACGCTAATGGACGCGAATAAGCACAAATTAATGCTAATAGCGTGGCGACAGGACAGATTAATTCATCTTTAATGCAAATCGAAATTAACATTACCACCCCATCTCGTTCATGTGCTGCTGCAGATCCGACTCCGTCTTGATAAGTACATCTCTCGCCTTGCTCCCCTGGTTGGGGCCCACCACGCCGGCTGCTTCCAGCTGGTCCATGAGCCGGCCTGCGCGGTTATACCCGAGCTTCATACGGCGCTGCAACAGGGAGGTAGAGCCTATCTGGTTTTGAACAATCAGCCGGGCTGCATCGTCGAACAGCGGGTCGCGATCGTTTACATCAAAATCCTTGCCCTCCATTTCCTTTTCGTCTACGTATTCAGGCAAAAGGAATGCCTGGGGGTATCCCTGCTGGTCGCCAATGAATTCGGTAATTTCTTCCACTTCGGGGGTATCTACAAAAGCGCATTGCAGGCGGGTCAGTTCCCCGTTGTAGGATATCAGCATATCCCCCTTTCCTATCAGTTGTTCGGCCCCGCCGGTGTCGAGAATGGTGCGGGAGTCGATTTTGGACGATACTTTAAAGGCGATGCGCGCCGGGAAATTAGCCTTGATGGTACCGGTGATGATGTTCACCGAAGGCCGCTGCGTGGCAATGATCAGGTGGATGCCGATGGCGCGGGCCAGTTGCGCAAGCCGGGCAATGGGCATTTCCACTTCCTTGCCCGCTGTCATGATCAGATCGGCAAACTCGTCTATCACCAGCACGATAAACGGCAGGTACTGGTGCCCTTTGAGCGGGTTGAGGCGGCGACGGACGAATTTATCATTGTATTCCTTGATATTCCGGGCGCCTGCTTCCTTTAGCAAATCATACCGGTTGTCCATCTCGATACAAAGCGCATTGAGCGTATTGATTACTTTTTTTGTATCCGTGATGATGGGCTCTTCCTCTCCCGGCAGCTTGGCAAGAAAATGCTTCTCGATGGTGCGGTACAGGCTTAATTCCACTTTTTTGGGATCTATCAGCACCAGCTTTAGCTGTGAAGGATGTTTTTTATACAGCAGCGATACCAGGATAGCATTCAATCCCACCGATTTACCCTGCCCCGTGGCGCCGGCCATCAGCAGGTGGGGCATGGTGGTCAGGTCCACGATATAATTCTCGTTGTCGATCTTCTTCCCGATGGCTATCGGCAGGCTGTAGTTGCTGGCCTGGAACTTGTCCGAAGCCAGCAGCGTTTTCATGCTCACGACTGTTTTCTTCACATTGGGTACCTCTATACCGATGGTGCCCTTACCGGGTATCGGCGCGATGATACGGATGCCGAGGGCGGCAAGGCTCAACGCAATATCGTCTTCCAGGTTCTTGATACGTGAAATGCGCACCCCCGCGGCAGGCACGATCTCGTAGAGGGTAACGGTGGGGCCTACCGTGGCAAATATTTTCTGAATAGCAATATCATAGTTCTTCAGGGTGTTGATGATCTGGTTTTTATTCGTGTCCAGTTCACCCGGGTCCTGCACGATCTTTTCACTGCCATGCGTTTCCAGCAGGCTAAGGGGGGGGCTCTTATAATTGCGCAGATCATCCGTAGGGTCGTAGGGCTCCGCCGATAGGGGCTGTTTGATCTCGCTTTCTTCTTCCAGCGCCGTTTGGTTTTCAGCCGGGGGCTTTATTTCCAGTGGCGGCACGACCAGCGGTTCCTTATTCTTTGGTACCCGGGGCGATGCCTTTTCTTCCACCGGCACAGGAGCATAAGGACTTATTTCCGGGACCGGCGTTTCTTCCGGGATATTCTTTTCTACTAATTGAAAATCGATTTCAGGTTCGTCCGTTGTATTCACGGGTATAAGCGGGAGATTGCCCTCGCCTTTCAACCCGTTCTTTTTCTTTTTCCCGTTCATCACCGGCTCGTCTACAAACAGCTTCGCTTCTTCTTCCTCCACGGCTACCGGTTCGGGCACATCCGCCGCTTTATCCTTCCGCTTCGGCAGCTTCGGCACATGAAATATAGGGTTGAACCGCCAGATGATATAGGCCAATCCGCCTACAATCAGCAGGGCCCCGGTGCCGATTTTACCAATCGACTGGATCAGGAAAGCGCTGAGATAATCGCCAAAAGCGCCCCCCCAGGGAAACCCGTTGCTGCGGAAAAGAAAGGAAAGAAGTACGCTGAAAAAAACAAGCGCCGCCAGCACGTATTTCACGTTGCGGCGAACGGAAAAGAGTTTTTTGCTAAACAGCAGGTTGGCGCCTGCTACAAAAAAGAATGTACATAAGACAAAGGAAGCAAGGCCAAACGCATAATAAAAAAAGAAATCCGAAACGACGGCCCCCAAATTGCCGAGCAGGTTGGCCGCCTTATCCGCCGACTGGTGGAAAGCCGCTATCCCGCTCCTTGCAACGCTTTGATCCTTCTCCCAGGTGAATAAATAGGATACAAAGGCCACAAAAAGAAAAAAGGCCAGCAGTATCAGGGTGGCCCCCAGTATTTTATGGGTACGTTCGTCCTTTACCAGGTCTTTTACCGGTAGCTGTTCTTCCGTTTCGGCTTTCAATTTCTCCGGATCAGGCGCCTGGCTTTTTTTTGATTTCAGCTTGTTTGCCATGGCGACAAAGATAAGCATATAACCCAACCATACCGACGAAAGGATTTAGCGCCTTTTACTAAAAGAAAGTTGTAATTTCCTGATCCAATCCGGCCCCTGTGCCCTGCATGCCAGTGAAGCCCGCGCCTGTGCCCCGGACCTGCTGAAGGGCTTATGAAACCAAAACCAGCCTATTGTATGAATTTTGCCTTAAGCGCCCTGAAATTGTCCTGCCGGTTCTTTTTATTGTGGCTGTTGCTGCAGACCCCGCTTGCTTCCATCGCCTCTCCCGTCCCTCCCCTCATCGATGTAGCCAAAATAAGGATAGCCGAAAACCTGGAAAAACAGGTACTGTACTTTACCGATAGCCTGCATCGCCTGGCGCCGTCCCAATTGCCCACCGCGCTTTTTACCCCGGATATGCCCCGCAATATATTCCGGCAACTGACGCCGGAACAGGTGCAGAAGGACTGGTATCTCCAGTTCCGCCTGCAAAACACGGCCGATTCCGCCATCAGCGTTTATTTCTTTCCCGGTGTTTTCTTCACCGGCATCGACCTGTACCGCTACAACGATTCCACCCGGCAGGTAGAAGCCCTGCCCCGGCTCCTGCCCCGGATACCCGATTCCATCGGCTACCGGAAAATCATCCTGCCCGCCCACAGTTCGGGTGTATATTATGCCGCCCTGAAATTTGTAAAAACATCGGTAGATGTGGTCGACCCGCGGATAATCCGCGATTTTACGATGGGATATTTCCCGAAGAACTACCGGCTGCCGAGCACCAATTCGAATATGTACACCTATATCATCGTGGGCATCCTGACGATGATGATCTTTTATTCGCTGGCCGTGTTCCTGCTCAACGGGACACTGGAATTCCTGTACAATTCCTGCTATGCGTTTTTTATGGGACTCCTGTTTTTCCTCAATGCTTACTTTTATAAGGCCACCGTACCATTCAATTATTTTTTCCAGAGCTACCTCGATTTTATGATCCAGTGCCTGGGAATGTTCTTCTACCTCGTCTTCGTGCGCAAATTCATCAATGCCCGGAAGAACTTTCCCCTGCTGCATCACCTGCTGGTGATCGGGCAAATCGTTATCGTGGTTTGCATCATCGTGTTTAGCTGGGTCAATTTCAGGAGCGACAATTTTGTACTGCAGGACATGATAGAAAACATGACCAAATACGAATGGTGGCTTACGACCATCGTATTTATCGTGTACGCCGTCATTCATAAAAACCAGTTGCTTACCTGGCTCGCCGTCGGCCATTTCTTCCTGCTGCTCACCGGCATGCTTTCGCTTATCTTTATCCGGTACCCGGCCCTGATTGGCAACAGCATCTGGCGCGATTCCCTGTTCTATTATGAACTGGGACTTACCATCGAACTGTTCTTCTTCCTTATAGCCCTTGCCTTTAAGAACCGCCGCGACCTCGTGGAGCGTACCCGCGAACGGGAACGCCTGAAACTGGAAAACGAACGCAAGGAGTTTGAAAAACAACTGGCCATCGTGGAAGCCCGGCAGGAAGAACGCAACCGCATCTCCACCGACATGCACGACGAACTCGGGTCCGGCGTTACCGCCATCCGCCTGATGAGTGAAATCGTAAAGACAAAGATGAAAGGCAATACACTCCCTGAAATCGATAAAATATCCAATTCGGCCAACGACCTGCTCAGCAAGATGAATACCATTATATGGACCATGGCCAGCAGCAATGACAAAGTGGACAATATGGTGGCTTATATCCGCTCCTACGCACTGGAGTTTTTCGAAAGCACTCAAATCGATTGCCATTTTATGGATGCAGGCGATATACCCTCTTCCGAAATAAGCGGGGAGAAAAGAAGAAGTCTATTTTTATGTATAAAAGAAGCGCTGAACAATGTGGTCAAGCATTCGAAAGCCACGGATGTATGGATACAGGTGTCCGTTGCACCCGGTCTGCTGGAAATAAAGATCACCGACAACGGCGCGGGCATCAATATGGCAAAGCTGCGCGAGTTTGGCAACGGGCTTAATAATATGAAGAAAAGAATGGCAACCATCAATGGAACCTTCTCCATTGAAAACCGTGACGGGACCATTGCTACGTTTGTCACGCCGCTTGGGTAAGAAAGCTATTGCTCGCTGTTCTCCAGCTCAACCAGCGTTTCCCTGCATGCTTCCACCTGCTTTTCCAGGTAGCTTATTTTTTCTTTAAGAAAGCTGATGGTTTCAAGGTAAGCGATGA
>DASYCT010000102.1:0-12163 GCA_036500065.1 Chitinophagaceae bacterium
TATTATGAAAGAGATCAACCCAACCGGCAAGCTCCACATATCGTTTGTGCAGGAGGGTATGACGGATGAAAAAACAATCGCTCCTTCCATACAACTGGCTGTTTTTCGCATCATACAGGAACAGCTGACCAATATCATTAAACATTCCGGCGCAACACAGGCGGCATTAAAACTAATACAGGACAATAAAACGCTCCAACTGGAAATACGCGACAACGGTAGCGGCTTCGATATACACAATACTCCTAAAGGACTGGGTCTTCATAATATTTTTACCCGCGCCGAACTTTGCAGTGGCAAAGCGATGCTGGAAACAAAGCCTGGCAAAGGCTGCCTGCTCAAAATTATCCTTCCCGTTGAGGTAGAATAGCTCCCCCGCAGACCTATAACTGGCAGGTTTACAACCCTTAAGCAAGGGTTTACCCTTACTATGAAGTAGAGGAATGCAATAACTATCATTTACCTGCGTTTTTACCCATTAAATCAGGGTGCTTTTTACCGTGATTGTTTCCGTACAACATGAAGTCCCACGTGTATTATTATTTATCCAATAAAAATGAAAAACATGAAAAAAGGTTTATTTCTGATTGCAGGCCTCATGAGTATTTTAGCCACTCAAGCACAAATAGGCGGTGGCGATTACAAACCCTTTAAAGTAGACGTTGCTTTCGGTGCTGCTATCCCCTCGGGTTCAGGCTCCAAAGGCGGTGTTTTATTCGCTATTGAACCTAAGTACGCCGTTATGCCCATGTTGTCGGTTGGTTTACGCATAGAAGGCGCCGTTGTTGCGCGCGGATTCGTATCCAGCGACGGACAATACGCCAGTGGTAGCGCTTCTGCCGCCGCTTCTTACCTCGTAACCGGTGACTATTATATCCCCACTGGTACGCCGTTCCGCCCGTTTGGTGGAGTAGGTGTGGGTGTTTACGACATTGCCAGCGCCTCTGTTGACGAAAGCTCTTCTTCTTCTAGCGCCAGCTACGGAGCTTCTTCCAAAGTAGGTGGTTTGGTACGCGCCGGTTTTGAAATAGGCCACTTCCGCCTCGGACTGGAATACAACCTGGTTGGAAAGACCGATATTACTTCTGTTGACGGACTCGGAAATTCTAGTACCGTTTCTTCCAAAAACAGCTACATGGGCGTCAAAATAGGCTTCTTCATCGGAGGAGGCAAACAATAAATCTAAATAGATCGTCCCCCTTTCAACATCATTAAAAAAAGCAGCCCCTTAAAGGGCTGCTTTTTTCTTTCTTATTTTCGCGGATGTTATTTTCCCAACAGATCCTGTCTTTTTTCCGCCGGCTCGATTTTCCGCTCATCCTTCCCAAAGGAATTGAAGTGATGGACCCTTTCCGGGATGCCACGACAATGGAAATCTGCACCCGGTTCTATGACAAGTATTATTCGGACAACGATAAGCGCCGCATGATCATTGGCATCAATCCCGGCCGCTTTGGCGGGGGCGTCACCGGCATACCGTTTACCGACCCGGTAAGGCTGAAGCGGGAATGCGGCATCGACAATCCCTGGCCGCCGAAACAGGAACTCTCCTCGGTATTCATGTACGATATGATGAGGGCGTATGGAGGGGCGGCAGCCTTTTATAAAAAGATCTACATCACGTCCATAAGCCCGCTGGGTTTTACAAAAGACAACAAGAACCTGAATTATTATGATGATAAGACCCTGCAGCAGGATATTCGCCCCTTTGTGATCAAGTGCTTCGAGCAACAGTTTAAATTCGGCATCCACCGTGATACCGCCTTTTGCCTGGGTGACGGGAAAAACTTTCAATACCTCTCAAAGCTGAATAAGGAAATAAAACTATTTGACACCATTATCCCGCTTTCTCATCCGCGTTTTATTATGCAATACCGGCTGAAGAAAAAGCAGGAATACATTGATTATTATATTAAGCAATTCAATGATCATTGTATTTAATGCCCCCCGATGATTAGTTTTTTGGTTTCCAGCACGGAGCCGTCGTATGAAATAAAGCTGACCATATAGGCCCCCGGCGTGCGCAGGAACATTTCGATAAGACCGCGGTTATTGACTTCTTCATGATGCACGAGCTGCCCGATATCATTGTAGATGACGACGGATTTAACAACACCCATGGCGCTGATGCCTACAAAGAACTTTCCATCGCTGGGGTTGGGCCATAACACCAGGCCGAAGCCGCCGGGATGACCACCCACCGCAACAATATTTGAATATGCCGTATCGCCGTTGTACGCTACCATCAGCAGGCGATAGAAGCTGACGCCTTTATAGGAATTTGGATCGGTAACTCCATAGTTGAGCCAGTTAAAGCTGGCACCGTTAATCGCTTTTGAACCCACCGTATCCCGGTTACTGAAGCTGTTTTCATTGCTTAGCTTACGCTGCACCACAAAATACTTTTCACTGATTTCGGGATTGGTAGTCCAGTATACCCACACATGACTGTAATCGGTGCGGTAGGCGCTGAACCACAGTTTTGTTTTATACAGCGAAGTATCGCCAAAACCCGTGAGCTTGGTGAAATAAGAACCCGTTGAGATGGTATTGGTAAAGGTCCGGCTGTTGGTGGCGCTGCCGGTAACAGGACTACCGGTCGTTAAGACGCCGGCCTGCGGGGTAAGCTGCGGGTAGCCGGTATCCCAGGCTCCGTTGCTGTATTGCGATACATACGCGTTTTGCCGTTTGCTGCTGAACAGGCTTCCTTCATCCTGCACCCGGTGTTGCAACATAATATCCACTTCATCGAGGTTGGGATACAGGAGTTTTCCAATCTGCCAGGTTTTATTGACAGACTGGGTAACCATATACTGCCCGCTGTTAACATTGGCTTTAACGCTGTCGAATACCCGCGCATAAAAATCATCGGGCACCCCGCTGTGCGATTGAATGGCCGCCGGGGTGTACAGGCTGTCGGAGCTGCCGATAGGGAAAGTGACCCAGGCATTTGCCTGGCTGATCTTTTCGCGGAGCAGGAACCCACCGGTGACGGAACTCCCGGTAACGACAAAATGGTTCTCATCATATCCTGTGATGGTGCCGGGGTCTCCATCGCCCACCACCAGTATGTTTTGATCGGCATATACATGCCCATCGGTAAAATTAAGCTGGCGGCGGATTTTGGTACTGGCCCCCGATAGCTGGACACCATAATGATTTGCTATGCTGATATTGCTGAAAGAGGGGCCTGTATGCGAAGCGGCATTGTAGCCGCCAATCAATAACTGCTGCGTATAAAAACCGGAAATGGAAGTATCGGCCGGCAGAAAACAAATCATGCCACCGGAGCCCGTTATGCCATTGCCGCCGTTGCTTTCATCGGTGATAACCGACAAGGGATCATTCTCCCATTGTTTTGCTTTAAAATTCACCACGGCATTTTTGCCCGTGCCCAGTTGTCCCTGGTTAATAACATTGGAAAAAATGGTAGCGGTATCCCCGGAAAAGAAAACCTTCCCCTTTTGCGGGATATAAAAACCTGCCTGGCCATGCGCGATACCAAAGCCGCCAAGCAGCAGAAGTAACAACGCTGTGATATGACGGGTTTTTCGGGTCATGCAGGTTTAAAACTCGGTAACGGTGATGAATAATTTTAAACCCGAAGGAATGGTTTGCGAGGACGTACTGGCATTTAAAAACCGTATTTTAACGGTAGAAGTGGCGGAGACCCTTGCCCATGCAATCGATACATCGGCGGGAAGATCCTGGTCGGTCGATACCGACACCGAACCCTCTGTCGTGGTCGGTGTATTCGAAGCGGGGATAGTAACAGATTGATCCAGGGAACCGGCGGAAAAACTGCCTGCCAGGATATTCATTGACCCGCCCGGCACGCTGGTGGAAGAGGCAAACGAAACCACGAAAGAAATCACATTTTTCTCCGTGGTCCCCTTAGCGCCGAGTTTAAAGGTACCGCTGGCATCCAGTTTTGCAGCTGGTGAAGTCGTACCGATGCCCACATTTCCGCTACCGTCTATCCGCATGCGCTCATTGGTGCCCTGCGTGGTGCCGCCCGTCAGGAATGCCAGTACTTTTGCTGCCGTGCCTGTTCCTATCAGCAGGTTCTGCCCGATATTGTACAGGTAAGCATCATTGGCATTCCCCATCGAACCGCTGGTATTACCACTGCTGTTGATACCCATATCGATGTAGTTGGTGGTCTCGCTTCCATTGTCGGCTGTCGCCACCACGTCGGAAGAGGCGCTCCCGCCGGAATTGGCGTTTTGAATATTAAGCTGGAGATAGTTGTTGATATTTCCCTTGCCCACGATGGCGTTCACTGAGCTGGTAGTACCCGCATCCACCACCAGTTTTTCAGGATAGGTGGCATTGAACGTGGCGGTACCAATACCGATACTGCCCTGCACGACAAGGCCATTGGTAGGGGCGCTGCTGCTGCGGAAGCCGTTACCAATCGCCATATTGCCGTTTGCCCACACATAAGAACCCGGCGCGGTTTCGCTGCCATCGTTTCCGAGGATAACGGCAGATAGGGGATCTCCCCCTACGCCGATGCTGATAGGCCTTCTTACGCTGTTGTCACCGGCCACGGCATCAAAAGTGGTGGTACCACCGGAAGAAGAATATCGTACAAAGGTTCCGGCCACATTGCCCAGGTAATCTGCATCGCCTAACCATAATTGTTTATTGCCGGGAACATTATAACCGAGCGACATGGCAAACCCGGTTCCGTTATTGGCGCCGCTGATAGCGTTGCCCGTAAACCGGAATCCCCTTGAGGTGGAAGCACCGCTGCCCTGGAATAAACTGAAATCGGAAGCCGGCGTGTTGGTGCCGATTCCTAACCGGTTGTTGGTATTATCCCAGAAAAGATTGGCGTTGTCTTGCGTCAACACTCCTCCCGTTCCAATAAAAGGTACGGAGCCGGCAGTCAGTGAAGAGAACAATGGTGCCGTTGAAAAGGTCTTGGCCCCGGCGATGGTTTGTGCGCCGGTGGTTATAAGACCCCTTGCGCTGGCCGAAGCATCGGGAATATTAAACGTATGTGTACTGCCGCTGGAAACGATGTTAAAATCGCTGCCGCCATTGCCGGTGGCAAATGTTTGTGTAGAAGTAGTCAGCCCGTTTAAACTGCTGATGGAGGCCGATGCTTTATTATTAAATGTTGTCCAGTCGGCGGAAGACAGGAAGCCGTTCTGCGCGGCGCTTGCTTGTTTTACCAGTATGGAAGTTCCGCTGCCGATGACAGCATTGACTCCCCCGGTGATGGTTAAGATGGAAGAACCGGTTTCTGTAAGATTGCCGGTGCTGACGGGTGTTGCAAAGGTGGACATGGGCAGTTTTCTTACCAACCCGTTTGTGATGGTAAGCAGGCTGTCGGAAGAAGTGCTGGTGCCGGTCTGCACGCCGGTAAGTGTCAAAGGGTTGGTGCCCGATACATGCAGTTTGGTGGAGGGCATTGTAGTCCCGATACCGATATTCCCCGAGCCGTCGATACGCATTCTCTCATTGGTGCTTTGCGTACCGCCCCCGGTCATAAACACGAGGCTTTTGCCGGCGGTACCGGTGCCCAGTAAAAAATTCTGTCCGAGGTTGTACAGGTACGCATCGTTGGCCCCGCCAAAATAATTGTTCGTATTGCCGGAACTGTTGATGCCCAGGTCCACATAGTTCGTTGTTTCATTCCCGTTATCGGCTGTCGCCACCACGTCGGACGAGGCGCTGATGCCGGAAGACTGGTTCTGAATATTGAGTTGGAGATAATTATTAATGCTACCCCTGCCCACGATGGCATTTACGGAACTGGTAGCGCCGGCGCTTACCAGCAGCTTTTCAGGATTGGTTCCATCGAAGGAAGATGCGCCAATGCCGAGATTGCCTGCGGCGCTCAGCCGCATTTTCTCCGTGTTATTGGTAATAAAAGGGAGATCGTTGTTATCGATGGTGCCGAAGTTTTTTACGGTAGTAACCGTATTACCCCCAAGCGCCCAGGTATTTGTTGCGGAGGCTTTATTGTTAAAGGTGTTCCAGTCGGCGCTGCTTAAATAACCATTGGTAGAGCTGCCCGCCTGTGTGATGCCGATTAGCCCATTTGCATACGTAATAGGTGCAGTGGCGGAAAAAAGGCTGCGGGTCTTTTGATAGAAAGTAGCAATATTGCCGGTATCGATGGTTGACAACTTATTATTAAACGTTGTCCAGTCGGCAGAAGATAAGAACCCGTTTTGCGCGGCGCCTGCTTGTTTTACCTGTATGGAAGTTCCGCCGCCGAGGACGGCATTCGTTCCGCCTGTAATGGTCAATATGCCGGAACCGGTTTCCGTAAGATTACCTTTTGTAAAAGTCGCCGCTTTATTGTTGAAAGTATTCCAGTCGGTGCTGCTCAAATAACCATTGGTCGTGGCCGAGGCCTGCGTAATACCGATCAACCCGTTTGCGTATGTAATAGGAGCCGTGGACGAAAAAAGACTGCGTGTCTTCAGGTAGAAATTAGCAATGTTGGACGTATCAATCGTTGTCAGCAACCCATGCCAATAGCCGTTTGATTTGATCAATACCTGCTTTAACGGCGTGTAATAGATCATCATCCCGTCGGGAGGCACGATTACATTGATAAGAGCAGTATCTGCTATCCGGGGTAATAAAAAACCCTGGTTGTCCGACTGTAATTCCAGTACGGCTGATTTTTCTACTGTGAAGGGGTTCTTGCCCAGCCTAAGCTGCTGGGCAAGTATTCCCGGGCCGGACAACAGCAATACTGCCGCCACGGCCAATAACCGGGCTGTTCGCATAACCACAGGCATTTAAACATGAGCCAATCTCTATTTCTTAATCACATACCAGTTGGAGCCATCTGTTTGCAACGATACATAGGTCCAGTCGTTGTAAATGACATACGACGAACCCCCATCGATAGTGCCTATGGCGGGTGTAATGGTTAATTGATTGTCGATACCGCCCGTACCAATCTTTTTGATGGTGTAAATACGACCTGCAAAAGTAGAGGGGTCGGGCAGCGTTATAACAATAGCGGCAGAAGTTGTATTGGCCAGGATAGTATTGTCAGTGCCGGTAGCGGTATAATTACCGGTGACCGCCTTGATAGCCAGCGCCATCGAACCCGCAACCTGCACGGTTGAATTGGCGGCGCCTGCGGAACCTACCAATACCGCTTTGGCGGCGGTTACGCTGTCCTGGAAGTTTTTGGAACCCGCAAATGTCTGCGTGCTGGTCGTTACCACCCCACGGGCGGCAGTACCTGCATCCGGCACGTTCAGCAATACGCTGTCGGCGCCATTGGTGGATACGGTTAAATCAGCCCCGACATTCCTGAACGAAAAAACCTGCGCGGTATCCCTGTTGCCATTGATGCTACGAATGGCGTTGCCGAAAGCGGCGGCGCTCACCTGTCTTTTTTGCACAAGACCGTTGTTGATAACCAGCACGGAGTCAACAGTACTGTTATTGGCGACGCTGTTTAACGTAAGGCTCCCGTTGAAGGTCTTATCGCCGCCAAAGGTTTGCGTACCGGCCGTAACGATACCGGGATTGGTAGCATCGGCAGGATGCAATACAATTGTGCGGGTAGTACCCGTGCTGTCGATATGAGCGCCATTGGCATTGGAAGTAGTGGCTACTGCGCCAATGGTAATGGTTTGTATGGCACTTTGAATTTTTTGCCAGTCAGCGTAGGTCAGGAAACCGTAAGGCTTGCTTGCGCCGGCGCTGCCGTCCTGTACCGGGAGATAAATGGCGACCGTACTATCCGAGGTGCGGTTTTGTACCAGCACATTATTGGATGTATCGCTGGCCGCTGCGGTAATCGACATGGTTTGTGTCTGTATACCATTGATAGCCCGGATGGCATTGGCGAAAATGGCGGATGAAACCGTTCTTTTATAAACGGAACCGTCGGCAGCGAGGACCAGCACATTCAACTGTGTCGAATCGCTGGCGAGATTTTCCAGTTTTACCGTACCGTTCACGTCGAGTGCGGCGGTCGGTGCGTTGGTGCCGATACCAATATTACCGTTTGAGCTGATACGTAAGCGTTCGCTGTTATTGGTTTTCATTATCAGTGGCTGCCCGTCTACCGTCCCGATAAAATTAAGCGTGGAGTCAGTACCGGTATTACCCGAAAGCGACCAGTTGGAAGTAGCGGCCGCCAAGTCAGCGATCTTTTTCCATGAGCCGTTGCTCCGCAGGCGGAGACTGTTATCCGTATTCAGGTAGATGATCATCCCGTCCGGCGGATTCAGCGCATTGATGGCGGCTGTATCGGCAAGTCTCGGCAGGAGCAAGCCCTGGCGGGTACTTTCCAATTCAAGAATAGATGATTTTTGAATGCTGGTAGGATTGTCTCCTATCTTTAACTGGGCATTTGCAGCAATACTCATAAAGAGTATGGCAAAAAGCGTGAGCAGTCTCTTCGGGGTCAAAAGGGGAGCCTTTGTTTTCATGGTTTACGAGTTTTTACTGATATTGAATTACTATCAACCAGTTAAAACTTACAAATCATCTTTAATGATATTTTAATGTGGACAATTATTTAAAACATAAGTATTTTATGCAAAGTGTCACTAAGTGTATGTGTATATTATTCGACGCTATCCACTACGACGTTGATTGCTAAAAAACTACAAACTCATTTTTACCTTTATATTTCTTATGCAACCTGTTATCATTTATTGCTACGATGCCTGGTGCGGCTGGTGCTATGGCTTTAGCCCGGTTATCAAACGGGTGTCGGAAGAATACAAAGACCGTTTTTTCTTTGAAGTGTTATCGGGTGGAATGATCCTTCCCCCGGAGCCGCGGCCCATTGGGGCCATCGCCGGTTATATCAGGGAAGCCTACAAAACAGTGGAAGCGCGTACCGGTATACAGTTCGGGGCCGATTTTCTCTGGCATGTTAATAACCCGGAACAAAGCGACTGGTTTCCCGATTCGGAGAAGTCGGCTATCGCTCTTTGCGTATTCAAAGAATACTACCCGGATCAACAGGTGGCGTTTGCCGCCGACCTGCAATATGCCCTGAATTACGAAGGAAGGGATTTAAGCGACGACGAAGCCTATCGCCATTTACTGGAAAAATACGCCATTGAGCCGGGGGCCTTTTATGAGAAGCTGCACAGTGAAGTCTATAAAGAAAAAGCCGCTTACGAGTTTGCCTTGGTAAAGCAATTACAGGTAAGCGGCTTTCCGGCTGTATTGTTACAAGCCAGCGAAACAAAATTCTTCCTGCTGGCGAGAGGATATACGGATTACACTACGCTGAAAGAAAGAATGGAAAACGTATTAAAAGAAATCTAAAACAGCCGTTCATTCGGCGGGCGGATACCCTGCAGGCGGATATAGATAGTGCATTGCCCGCGGTGGTGCGTCTGGTGCTCGAATGCCTTGCTCAGCCAGGTAAGTCTTGATTCCGAATACTTGCCCCTTACCACTCTTTCGCCCAGCCTGGAAGCGTCCAGGCTTTTAATACTATTGATGGCATAATCATAACTGGCGGTTACGAAATACATCACCGAGTCCTTGCTTTGTGCGCCCGGTGCTTTTTCCAGGTTCCTGCCATTAAAGATCTTGCCGGCGCCGGTGGCTACTGAAATAATATTCTCGTTGCCCATGGCGAGGTGCAGCATTTGTTCTGAAAAACTACGGATGCTGTCGACGGGTCTTGCCGCATATTTATTAGCCGGCATGGTGTTTAAGTAATCAATGGTGTACTCTTTGGCTCTTTGCCAGTCATTTAACAATTGTGTTTTGATGGTGTCTGCGTTGAGCGCCTGCGCAACGGAGGAAAGAGAAATAAACGATAAGGCTCCTAAGACAAGGAGAAAAGCGGTGCATTTTTTCATTACTGGTTGTTTTTAGTGGTAAAAGCTAACTAATTCTCAGCAGATAATTACGTAGCTTTTGGATGAAAGGCGTCCCCGGCAAGACATAAAGACATAAAAAAACCCGGGACCTTGCTTTCGCTCAGTCGACCGGGTTTGTCTTCTATATCCGATTGCTGTAATACGCTTAGTTGCCGTTACCGCCGCCGCCATTGCCGCCGCCGTTACCACCACCACCGCCGCCGCGCTGAGGTCTCATGGAAGGCTCAATTTCTTCTTTCCATTTTTTGAATTGGTCGGCAGTAAAGAGGGTTTTTAATTTAACATCCCTTTCGTCGGCCAGTTTCTTGTTGTCGGCCATCATTTTATCGCGGTCAGGAGTGCCGCCGCTGGCACGCATATCCTGCATCATTTTTTGCTGTGCGCGGTAAAAATTGGTGAAAGTACTGTCGACCTGGTCCGAGGTGGCTTTGTCGAGTTTCCAGTCGGCGAACTTGTCCATCACCATTTTAGTTCTTTCTTCCGGTGTACGACGCATACCGCCGCCCTGTGCGCTAACGGAAAGGCCTGTAACAACTATGGCCAAAAGCATGAAAATCGTCTTTTTCATCGAAGTAAATTTTTAGTTGATAATAAAGAATAGTTCAAATTGGATGCCAGTCGGTCCTAAAACCAGCGGGCAGTAAAAAATTTATCGTGGAGGCGGTCCTTGTTTTTTGGACTGACCCATCATCCTGTGCACCAGGGAGGGGGCCAGCGAATCAAATTTAGACAATTGTCCGGGGGTACAGATAGCGCGGATTTGCCGGAAATTTTCAAACATCTTTAACTCCAGGTTGGCCTGCTTGCGCCCGATGGCGCCGGCGGCCTGCTGCACGGAGTCGGCCAGCGATGCGTCGCCAATCAACTGGTACAGGCTGTCGCGGCTCTGCGACAAATCATCAAACAAGGGTTTTACGGAAGACCGGTGCTGCTGCCGGAGGCTGTCAAAGGCGGCCATCTGCTGTGTCGAAAATCCCACTTCCTTTTGCAGGAAATCGGCCATCGGCGATTTGTGCCCGTGGTTGCCCCTTCCGCCGTCCCGCCATCCCACAAAATACACGAGCATCGCTATATTGGATAGCAGCAAAACGGCTATGATAGCCACCAGGGTTTTATATCTTGCCGGGTTCATTAGGGTTCAGGGTTTTCATCGTAAAGGAAATTGCTGGCCAGTTTATGATATTCGTCTGCGTAGCCCTGTTCGGAGGGGCTTACCGTAGCGGTGGCAGCACTGCTGCCGCTGTCCGGCCGTAAATAGAAAGCAACGGCGTTGAGCAAAACAATGATACAAAGCCCCGCCAGCGCCACCGTAGGCCTTGTAATAAAAGAAGTGACGGACTCCCAGCGGCTGCTGCCTTGTTTCTGCAGGCGCGCCTGTAAACGGGTGTAAAAGAATGGCCCGGGACTGGCTTTGCCGATCCCGTCCAGGCTGTTCATTGCCCCTTCTACCCGGTTTTCAATGTTTTTTGATGCGCTCATGGTACTGTAGTTTGACGTAAAAAGAAAATAAAAACCTGCGGTCTTATTCCGGTTCCCGGTAAAACCCGCTTAATTCTTTCCGCAAATTAGCTTTGGCCCTGTGCAACAACGACTCCACCGACGATACTGTTGTGTTTAAAATGCTGCCGATATCCTGGTGGCTCAACCCCTCTATTTTATGCAGCGTAAACGCTATTCGTTGATTATCAGGAAGTTTTGCAATAGCCTTGAACAGAACGGCGGCGTTTTCCTTGTTGTCCAACACCACCCCGGGGTGATGGAAATCGGGTGGGTGCAGGTCCGCCTCGTGCTCATCGCCAAAAAGGCTCCGCACGAAGGCAAACCGCTTCTTCCTTTTTGCCCGCCGCAAGTGGTCCATTGCCTTGCTGATCGTGATACGGTAAAGCCAGGTCGACAATTTCGATTCCCCTTTAAAAAACCGTATGGATTGATATACCTGTGCAAATACTTCCTGTGCGATGTCTTCTGCGTCTTCCGACTGTTGAACGATGCCCAATGCCGTATTGTAGACCATGTCCTGCCAGGTCTCGACGATTGTCTTAAATGCAGACTGGTCTCCCTGCTGCAAACGCTCGATTAAGGTCCATTCATTCAAACCGGGGAATATTGTAGTAATAAAACAATATTACACAAAAAAACTACCGGTCGGGCCTTTCGAACGCTCTTCTTTTGGGCGGTGTTCCGAAGTTTTTCAGGTTGTAAGTAAAGGTCAGCATGAAATATTGTTGCAGTACAGTGTTTTGCACATCTTCCACGTAGGTCTCCGTGGCGGTGCGCGAGATGCTCACATTCTGGTTGAGCAGGTCAAACACCGACAGCTT
>DASYCT010000103.1:0-15101 GCA_036500065.1 Chitinophagaceae bacterium
GGCCAGTTCCTGAGCTTTATCCTGTTTGGCGTGGTCAGCTTTATTTTATTACCCCGGATAAACAGAAACCGACAACCCGTTCATGCGCAACCCTGATAGTATCCAGCAAAAGATGTTTACCCTGCCCGAACTGCAGCGGAAGGTCGCGGGCTGGAAAATGCTTGGAAAGAAAATCGCATTTACCAACGGCATATTTGATATTCTTCACGAGGGGCATATTTTCTCCCTGTCGCAAGCCGCCCGCGAAGGCGATGTGTTGATCGTCGGGGTTAACTCGGACGCTTCCACCAAACGACTCAAAGGCCCTTCCCGGCCGGTTAATAACGAACATAGCCGCGCACTGCTGCTGGCTTCGCTGGTGCTTACGGATGCCATAGTCGTGTTTAATGAAGATACTCCCCTCGAACTTATTAAAGCCCTGCTGCCCGATGTGATTGTAAAAGGCGGTGATTATACCGTAGAGCAGGTAGCCGGTGCAAAAGAAGTCATCGCAAACGGCGGACGGGTGATTATTAACCCGGTTGTGGAGGGATTTTCGACTACGGGTATTCTTGAAAAGATAAAGAAGCTGTAATTTATCTCACCCCATACATGTGCTCCACTTCCTGCACAATCGATTCCATTTCTTTGTCGTCGCCCTCGGCGTCATAGGGCTGTTTGAGGCTGCTGCCGAAGAAGAAGGCAACGGTTTGCCATACACGGGCAGTAACGCCTCCTTTGTATTCTTTGATAATATTGTAGCAGTTATTACCGGTCTGCCGGTTGATGAGTTTCATCAGTACCTTGCCCTGGTACACCGAAAGCTGTGTGAGCGGGTCGGCAAATTCTTTTTTCAATTCTTTTTCGCGCGACTTGATATACCCCTTATGCTCGCCCTCGGGCATGTGGGCCAGTTTTGCGTTCATATCGTTCATGATAATACCGGCTTTGCGGGCATAGGGATAAGTGACATATACCGCATTGCGCAGGCGCGTCCAGCGTTCCAGCCTTTCCTTCATCTTTTTGGGCATGGGCGCCATCACCCACCAGGGGCTGAGCGATTGAGCAGGGATCAACGTGCCCTCGTCTACTTTTGCCGGCACCCGGATGGTATCGTTAGGACCCAGTTCGGGCTGACGAATGTTTTTTAAAATGGAATCGGGAATATTTTCCTGTGCAGTAGCGGCCGCCATCACCGGGAGGAGGAAGAATAAGGTGAACAACCATTTTTTATACACTTGCCAGGTCCGCATGGGTTAAAATTACAAACTGCTTCTTATTAATCCTAACAGGGACAGGAAAGTAACCCAAAAGGCTGGTTGGGGAAAAGCTAAATTTAGTTGATGGTTGCCAGCCAATGGTCGACAGGCTTTTATGAGGCGGTCATCGGGCAACGGTCAACTGTTTTCTCAGGAGGCCAATCCGGCGTCGGACGCTCATAAAAGTGCCGGTGAGCATGATAATGGTGCCAAACCATAACAGGTTGATTCCCGGGAACTCGTACACTTTCAGGGCCACAAAGGGCACCATTTTCGTCGATTCCTTGACCTGCAGCTCTATCATTTTGGAATTGTTATCCACATTCATAAACCCTACCGCCAAGTTTTGGGCAAACACCGTATCGAAAATACGCTTCGACTCGGGCCCCTTCCAGTAAATGGCGGGGGTAGCCCGGTATTTCATACTGTCTTTTGAAAAGATGGTCAGGTCGGCCACGA
Organism: Chitinophagaceae bacterium; assembly: GCA_036500065.1. GTDB lineage: Bacteria > Bacteroidota > Bacteroidia > Chitinophagales > Chitinophagaceae > JACMLD01. The sequence goes on from DASYCT010000103.1 coordinate 1,698, forward strand.
CCATCGTATCATTGGGATTGATCTTGTACTTGGTGTCGGTCGGGTTGATGCCCACGCTGTTGAGTATCATAAACCCGTTGGAATAGTAAATCGTGTCTTTGAGCTTCAGATGGTAAGTGCGGAACTGCGCCGTGTCCTCCTTGCTTTCCAGTGAAATGCCCGGGTAGCTTACATAGCTGTAAATATCCTTTCCGAAATAGTGTTTTGAATCAGGATTGGGAGAAGCGCCTTCCTGCCCCTTGGTGGCTTTTACATAATGCGGGTACAGCGTAAAATGTTCATCGCTGGTCTTGTTTTCAAAATTGATTTTGAAGTAAGTGATATTGCCCGAAGCGTTGAGACTGTCGGCTGCAAAAGTGGCCCAGTATTTTCCCATATCCGTGCGCAATCCCTTAATAAGGGTCAGGTTCTCCGCGGGGTTTTCTTTCATCCGGGGATCAAAGGGCAGCAGGATACCGTTGTTCTTGCTCAACACGTCCTTTTTGGCCGAGGATATTAAAATGCCGAGCAGCATCATACCGAAACCGATATGCGCTACCGAAGCACCGGCGGCCTTCAGGCGACCACTCAATCCCGCCCATACATAGCCGGTATTGGCGACAACGGTGTACACGCTGGCAAAGACAGCAAGGTGAATCGCTGCCAGGAAGCCCGTCCCGTGTTTATAAAAATCGATGTTGCCGAAAAAGGCGATCAGTGAATAGACAATGATGGCAATGATTGTCGGCACCGCTATCTTTTTCAGGAAAACCTTCCGGGGAGTGTCTTTGTATTTCAGGTATTGCGTGACAGCGGTCAGGATGCCCAATACCACGGCCACGAACACCTGTATCTTGTTATAGGCAAATTCAGGGTCTTCGGGTGCGCTGGTAGTTTTGCCGGCTATCTTGTTGTAGATGGGCGTAAACGAGGTTTGCCAGCTAATGACCAACGCGGCGAGGAATAATACCAGTGCACCGATAAACATCCAGAACTCGCGTGAATAAGTGCTTTCTTCTTTGGCAATAAACGGTATCTGCCGGTAGCGCGCAAAGTACAGGGCCAGCGCCGGCACCAGGAATACCGCCATCAGCGAAATCAATTGCAGGTTCATGTCGTTTTCCACGAAAGCATGGACCGAGGCATCGCCCAGGATGCCGCTGCGCGTCAAAAAGGTGGAAAACAATATGAGGAAAAAGGAGACGATAAAAAACAGGTTGGTGGCCCGCAGGGAATGACCCGTGGAATTATAGACAACCAGCGTGTGCAGCCCCGCCACCATCACCAGCCAAGGGACCAGTGAAGCGTTTTCTACCGGGTCCCAGGCCCAGAAGCCGCCGAACGTGAGCGATTCATAAGCCCAGGCCGCGCCCATCATAATGCCAAGTCCCAGGATGGCGGTCGAAAACAGCGCCCAGGGAAGGGCTATTTTTGTCCAGCCCGTATAATCTCTTTTCCAGAGCCCGGCAATGACAAAGGAGAACGGCACAATGGTAGAAGCAAAGCCGAGGAAGAGGATCGGCGGGTGTATCACCATCCAGTAATTCTGTAACAATTGATTCAATCCCTGCCCGTCACGCTGCGTAATAGACACGAGGTAATCGGCTTTGATGCTGCCATCGGGATTGTGGAGAAAGGGAGCATTGTCGAGCACGCCGGCATCGCGCAGGAGGATAAAAGGGTTAATGCCCAGTTTGGTATGACCGATGTATATCCCTGCGATCATCGTGGCAAGACAGACCTGTGCAAAGCTAACCACCGTCATCACCGGCGCTTCCCATTTACGGGAAGTGCGTATCAACACCAGCCCCAATATGCAATGCCATATCGTCCACAACAGGAAACTGCCTTCCTGTGCTTCCCAGATACAGGCCAGCAGGTACTTGGGGCTTAATGCCCGGCTGGAATGGTTCCAGGCAAAGAAATATTCGAGCTTATGTGTGGCGACAATGTAATAAATAGTGCAAAAAACGGCCAGCACGGACACGCATTCGAGTACAAAAGCGGTTCTTGCCAGCTTTTTCCAGCCATCGGCTTCGGGGACCGTTTTAGCGGAAGCCGATTTAAAATAGGCGATACAGGCTACCAGGGAAGCGACAAAAGAAAACAAGGCAAAGAAATGGCCCAGTTGCCCGGGCAGGAGGTGTTCGCCGATATAATTCATGTACAATCAGGTTAGTAGGTACTGGTAAGATTTTTCTTCGCCACGTTGGGGTCGTCTTTGTATTTGGAAGGACATTTTATCATCATTTCCTTACACTCAAACTGGCCGTTTTGCATCTTACCGTTCAATACGAGGCGCTCGCTTTTTTCGAAGTCGGTGGGCCTGCTGTTGCGGTAAATCACGCGAACGGAATTACCCAGGGTATCCAGCGCTGTAAATACCATGTAATTGGGGTCCTTTATAGGGTCGTAGACAATCGGCTGCGTCTTATCCACCCGGGCGATAAGACGGACAAAACTGCCTTCTTTTTGCCTGGCGGAGGCGATCGTTTCGTAGCTGCTCAAATTGCCGGTAAAGCTGATCAGTACCGCGATAGCGGCCGCAATCAATACCAGTAAAAAAATATGCGTCTTCTTCATGAGGTAAATTTCCGGGGGCAAAATTAGGTCAAAAACAATCACCGGAGGTATAAAATCAAGGAGTAAGAATATAGGGTGCCTTCGACACCCTGTTTTTTTAACTCCCCTTTTAACACTATTGTTTAAACACCGTCCTAGCAAACGCTTGTTAGTGCTAGGTTCCATCTAAATGCAACCCCTTACAATTTTTTTGCTTCTATAGTATACTGCACTAACTTGCGCAGCGTTCTACATTAGAACCCCATCATCATGACAGACCTTTCGCAATTCGATGTCAACCGGGCCGGCAACCCCAATAACAACATATTCGGACTCCCTTTTGAAGAAGACGAATCAAAACTGGTAATTCTCCCTGTGCCCTGGGAAGTAACGGTCAGTTGCAGCGCGGGCACTGCAAGAGCCGCCGAACACATCTTCAAAGCCAGCCTGCAGGTGGATATTTTCGACTCTGAAAGCCGTGATCTGTGGAAGCAGGGATTTTACATGCGCCATTCCGACCGCAAAATCCTGATGAAAAGTGATTACCTCCGCAAAGAAGCCGAACTCTTTATCAACTATATCTCCAAAGGCGAAATCATCGAAAAGAACACCTTCATGTGCAAGTCGATGAAGGACATCAACGAAGGCAGTGTATTTCTCAACCGCTGGGTCTACGAACAAACCCGGGACCTGCTCGACAAGGGCAAACTGGTAGCGCTGGTAGGCGGTGACCACAGCACGCCGCTGGGTTATTTTAAAGCGCTGGCGGAAAAACACGGTGATTTCGGTATCCTCCAGATAGATGCACATTGCGATCTGCGCAAGGGTTATGAAGGTTTTACCTACAGCCATGCCAGCATCATGTACAATGCGCTGAATGAAATCCCGCAGCTGCAACGTCTCATACAGGTAGGCGTACGCGATATTTGCGACGAGGAATGGAATTATATCACCAACAGCAATTACCGCGTCATCACCTATTTCGATAAAGAGATCAAGGAACGCCAGTACGAGGGACAGACCTGGAAACAAATTGCCGATGAAATCGTCAACCATCTTCCCGACAAGGTGCTGATCAGTTTCGATATTGACGGGCTCGATCCCAAACTCTGTCCCAATACCGGCACGCCCGTGCCCGGCGGACTGGAAACAGAACAGGCCTTTTACCTTTTTAAACGCATTCTCAAGAGCGGCCGTAAGCTGATCGGTTTCGACGTCAACGAAATCGGCGTGGGCGAAACGGAATGGGATGCCAATGTGGGCGCACGCATCCTCTGGAAATTGTGCAATATGCTCATGGCCAGCAATAGTTAGTTTATCTGCGCGCATTTCGTAGATTGCGCCCGTTATGATTTATCAATACGTTGTAACGCTTAAAAACAGCAGCGCCCGGTTTATCGACCGGTTTTCCTTATTGCTGCTCGTCATCTCCATTACGCTTTTCGTCAACGAACAATTTACCAATCCCCAACTGGTAAGGATTCCTTATTTATTCGGCGTTATCGCTGTCGTCATTGCACTTATCGCTATCCGCATTTATTACCTGCGGCGGGGCGACAAAACAAGACCGGTGTACTATAGCAGCGCACTTTTTATTGCCGCTATCGGGTGGGTGAATATGCCTTACCTGCCCTGGCTGGTTATTCCCTTTGCCGTGATGGGTTTTTTTGAACGAATGGCCAAGAAGCCGCTGGAAATCGGGTTTTCCGATAATTCCATTGTCATCAACAGCCTTTTCCGTCGCCGGTATAGATGGACGGATTTTAACAATATTGTGTTAAAAGACGATCTGCTGACCCTCGATTTTAAAAACAACCGGCTCTTGCAGCGCGAGACACTGGATGAGGAAGGCGATGCCGGGGAAGATGAATTTAATGAGTACTGCGCGGAACAGCTGGAGAAGGCTAATGCATAAGGTGGGTCGCTTTAGCGCCGGCCCTGTGCCTGGCAGAAGCGGCTCACCTGGCAAACTTCCTGCATACGCTTATGGATTTTCTCCCCGCCTGCATCTCATGATAAAACCACTGCTGTATGAACTCACTCGCCATTGCCATCGTTCATCCGGCTTATGAGCACCTGAAGCGACTCGGCCGTTTCCTGCACTTTATCGCCGGCCTCCTTATCGTGCTCAATGCCATCCATCTCAGCCAGCAACCCCATCCCAATCAGCTATATTTCTGGTGCCAGCTCATTATCGGGGCCGATATACTTATCATGGTTATTATCAGCCGCAACCTCTCCCAGGAGCTGCCCAAAATAAACATGGTATTCCGCTTTATCGAATGCCTCATCTTCCTGGGGGCTTCCCTGGCAGTATTGCTGGAAAAAAACTGGTTCCTCGGAGCTATGCTGCTGGTTATCAGCGGGGCGTACGGTTACCTGCTCTATTGTGAACGCAAGGTCGCCCATGTTGAAATGGTGGCTTTTCATCATATCGGCATTACCATTTCGGGCATCCCAAGCAGCCGTTTCTTTTTATGGTCCAATATCAACCAGGTAGAAGCCCGCTACGACAGCATCATTATCGAAACTTCCAGGGGTAAAACCTTCCATTTTAACCTCCGCCGCAATCTTCAATTCGACGAACTGGATCAAATTCACGAATTTTGCCGACATTATTTGGGGAACGATGTCCGTTGACCGTTGGCCGTTGGCCGCAAAACCGGGCAACGAACACCGGACAACGACCATCGATTATCAATTATGTCACAATTACAACAAAGCCCGTACTTACTGTATTCCGACGGAAAAGGAACCATTTTTGAAGATACCAGTCTCTATGCCGTGGGGCGCAGCGGATGGGATGCTTTTCCCATTCCCGGCGACGAGTGGATAGCACTCCCCGAAGGCGGCTCGCTCTACGAACTGCCCGGCCGCCGCGGCATTGGAATCGATACAACCACGGGCGAAATGCGTCTTTGCGAAAAAGGATGGGCCGTGGCCGCCTTTATCCCTCCCGCTCATACCGGTCTTTACCTCGCGGCCTATGAGACCATGCCCGACGCACCTACCTTGCCCCTGTTTTGCTATACCGCCGCGGGCTGGCTCGATAATGTATTTTATGTCCCCGCCGTACGCATCGAACAGGACATCCGGCAGGATTGCACCGGGTACGACTGGGATATCATCAAGCTGGGCGTAAGCCAACTTACACAAGCCTATCCCCATAACCGGCTGGTAAAACACCTCGCCGAAAACTGCTGCCTCACCTATCATTGCCCGGCCGCCCGCAATTATTTTATGGGACGCTGGGAATGTCCCATCCCAAGTTCACCGGCCTGCAATGCCAACTGTATTGGCTGCATATCGTTTCAGCCACAGGAAGAAACGATCCCTTCGACACAGGACAGGCTCACGTTTAAGCCTACCGTAGAAGAGATCGTGGAGTTTACGGTGCCGCACCTCCAGTCCGCCCCCTACCCCATCGTGTCGTTCGGGCAGGGCTGCGAAGGAGAACCATTGCTGATGTGGGAAACCATCCGCGCCGCCATTATCGAAATGCGCAAACATACCCCGCTCGGCAGCATCAACATCAATACCAATGGTTCAAAGCCCGACGCGGTAAAAGCACTTTGCGAAGCGGGACTGGACAGCATACGCGTAAGCACCAATTCGGCACGCAAGTCAATCTATGAGGCATATTACCGCCCCAACAATTATGGTTTTGAAGACATCGTGGAAAGCCTGAAAGTGATGCGCGGTTTCGGCGGCTGGGCCAGCATTAATTATTTTGTGTTCCCGGGCATGACGGACAGCATCGAAGAATACGAAGCCGTGCGCAAGCTGATCCGCGACACCGATCTTACGATGATACAATGGCGCAACTTCAATATCGACCCCGACTGGTATCTCGGCAAGCTGGGCATTACCGAAACGGGCGAGTGCATGGGCGTAAAACAATTACAGGAACTGATCCACGAAGAATTTCCCCGGGTGAAATTTGGTTATTTCAACCCACCGATGGAACGGATAAAGGGAAATTATGAACTGGATTTTGCACATCTATAGCAGAAGGTGGGTCGCCCTCCCAGGGCGGCTCACCTTCTGCATGACCATAACCATGAACTAATCCCGTGACAACACAGCGCCCCTCTCATATACTCCCGGTCATCGTCCTGTCCCAGTTTGCGGGCACCTCCCTCTGGTTTGCCAGCAATGCTGTTTTGTCCGATATTCAAAAAGCGCTGCACCTGTCGGGTACCGGGCCCGGCGCTATCACCATTTCCGTGCAATTGGGGTTTATCGCGGGCACGTTTATTTTTGCCCTGCTGAATATTGCCGACCGGTTTTCTCCCACTCGGGTGTTTTTCGCTTGTTCACTGGCGGGAGCCCTGGCCAATGCCGGCATCGGCTGGCTGGCGGCGGATACCTCGTCGCTGATGGGCTTTCGTTTTCTCACCGGCTTTTTCCTGGCGGGCATTTACCCCGTGGGAATGAAAATAGCGGCCGACTGGTACGAAAAGGGACTGGGCAAGGCGCTGAGCTATCTTATCGGGGCGCTGGTATTGGGCACTGCTTTCCCTTACCTGCTCAAGGGCGGGTTTCTTCACCTGTCCTGGCAGATGGTGATCAATGGCACTTCGCTGATGGCGGCGGGAGGCGGACTGCTGATGCTTTTCCTGGTGGGTGACGGGCCTTTTCGAAAACGCAGTTCCGGTTTTCATCCCGGCACCGTGCTGCGCATTTTCCGGCCGGCCGATTTCAGGGCGGTCACGATCGGTTATATCGGCCACATGTGGGAGCTTTATACGTTTTGGGCTTTTATACCCGTGCTGCTGGCCCTGCATGCGCAATACAACGGCACACACCACGATATTTCGCTCTGGTCTTTTCTTACCATCGGCATCGGCGGCATCAGCAGTGTTGCCGGCGGCCTGCTGTCGCAAAAATTCGGCAGCGGGCGGATTGCTTTTTACTCCCTGCTGGGTTCGGGCATCTGCTGTTGTTGCTGCTATTTTATGATGCAGGCGCCCACGCCGGTTTTCCTCCTGTTTCTTTTGCTATGGGGAGCCGCGGTTACGCCCGACTCACCGCAGTTCTCTACGCTGGTGGCTCAATTCGCGCCTGCCGACAACAAGGGCACGGCACTGACTCTCGTCACCTCCATCGGGTTTGCCATTACCATCACCAGCCTGGAACTGGTAGGCTGGCTCTTTCATCACTATAACAGCCCGCTCGTTTTTTTGATATTGGCCATTGGGCCCGCGATGGGGTTAAGGGCGCTGTATAAAAGTTCTACTTTATAAGTTTTATCGTCTGCATGTTGCCATTGTACACCAACTGCAATATGTACAAGCCTTTTGCCCTGAAGCGGCTATCATCCAATACAAACGTTTGCAGCCCCGCCTCCTGCTCTTCGTCGAGTAGCGTAGCCACCAACTGGCCGCTTACATTGTAGACGTTCAGCAGCACCCGCCCGCGTTGCGGCAACGAATAGGTCACTACGGGAGTTCCCTGTATCGGGTTGGGCGACACCGTCAACCCGGGTCTCCCCACGGCAGGCATTATCTGCGAAACAATACCGCCGCTGAAAGCAGATTCAAAACAACCGAGATCGGGCGCGGAACCATTGAAATGAAAACCAACATTCTCTCCCTTGTCGATCAAATCGCTGCCTGTTTTCAGCCGCATAAAATTATTAACCGGCAGGCTGCCATCAGCATTGCGCGGTGCCATCAGCAGGGTTTGATCGGTGCTTAGAAAATCACCGCTGTTGACCGTTACAGGCAGGTTGAAATAATTGGTATCGGCATTGGACAGCGTAAAATCAATATTGCTGTACTCCGAGCCCCTTGCCCCCCAACCAAGGTTGTTCTTCATGTTATGCCCATAACCCGGCACGTCGCTTTGGAAATCGGCGCTGCGGTTGAGCATGTTGTAATTGATCGCATTGTTATAGGCTGTATTGCTGTACCAGTTGCTGCCGCCCGGGTGGTGGTTGGAATAAAAGCCGTTATCCTTATTTCTTATCGCCATGCAGAACCGGATATTGTTGCGGGGAATGATGGCGGGCACGACAGGCGAATCGGCTACACCGTAGCCGCCTCCTTTGAAGCCATTGCCATCGCCGAGAGCGGCAAAGGTCTGTGAATAACCATTGTAAAAAGACCAGCAGCTATCGAAGGTCACTGCTTCAAAGGCATTGATGCAATCGTAGCCGTCGTCGCTGTTGAACCAGGCGCGGCATCCCTTGAATACATTGTTGGTATACCCCAGGCCCTGCTTGTTGGGGTGGCAACCAAAACCGTCGACATTACCGCCGAGCTTGTCTTCCGACACATTGTCCCAATTGTTATAGGCATCGCAATTCAATACAAGATTATTACCCCCCTTGGTCAGGTAAAAGCCGATGGCCATGCCATCGTGCATGGTCAGCATTTCATAAATATTATTGCTGCCCGTGTTTTCAAAACATTCGCTTTGGGTATGGGCGGTGATGGTCACCTGCACACCGGTGACGGAAAGTCCCCGGATGTATATCCACGAGCCCGTGACCTCGAACGCATTGACGCGATAGTTGGCGGGCTTGATGGTGGAATAATCAAATACGGGTTTCTCGCCGGGATAGGCCCAGTAGTTGATGCGATGGCCCGAGGTGCCGCTTTTGTTGAGCAGGGTCACATAGGCCCAGATACTGGAAAACTCGGCTACCTGCGATGTGGTCATGGAATAGTTGCCGCCGCGGATGTAGACCGTATCACCGGCTACGACGGAAGTCTGCGCACGTTGTATGGTCAGGAAGGGAAGGCTGATCGTGCCCGCATTGGCATCATTTCCGTTGTTGGCTACATAATATACATTGGAAAAAGCAGGAAGGGAAAAAAGGCATAGCAACAGCATGCCGCTTAGGTAATTTTTTTTCATACGCAAGATTTTATAATCGCTTAATGGTGTATGAATGTACCGATTTCGTATTACGCGGCCGTCCTGCGGCATCCTGTTGCGACTACCTTCTCAACTATAATTATTCTTATATATCACCGGTAGTTGTACGCGGAAGAAATGATCATCACGAGCCAGTTGGATCGTTTGCCGCAAAATGTGCAGGTAGCGTTCATTGATATGCTGCAGGCCGGGGCGGCCGGAGTATTCGGACGATGGCTTTAGTTGCAGGTTGTTTTGCACCACGATGTTATCGGCCTCGGAATAGATGGAAACATGGAGAGGATGTTCGGGCGAAGCCAGGTTGTGCTTTATACAATTTTCCAGCAGTAGTTGCAAGGTAAAAACGGGGATAAAAGATTGCCGGTGCGCTTCGCTTAATTGTATTTCAAGGCTTATTCCTTTTCCCAACCGGGCTTTCAACAGGTGCATATAAGCCCGGAGCATTTCTATTTCTTCCACGGCGGGCAGGAGCAGCTTTTTTCTATGCTCCAGTGAAAGCCGGTAAAAATCGGCCAGCTTCACGATAAAGTCTACCGCATTTTTATCCTGCACTACTACCATCGATTGAAGCGTTTGAAGATTGCTGAACAGGAAATCGGGATTTACCTGTTGCCGCAACGATTCCAGTTGCGCGCCGAGCTGCTGGGTCTTTGCACGTTCCAGCTCGGCGATGGCCGTTTGCGTGGTATATCCCCGGTGAAGCAGGTGCAGGAAAATATACACAACGAGGTTTATCAGCAAGCCGCGCAATTCCAGCAGCAGCGACATGGATGGAAAGTCATACTGCGGGAACAGCAACTGGCGAAGGGCCGCCAGCACCATCATCACGACAACCCCGACCAGTAGTCCCTTCCATAAGCGCGTACTAAAAAACGGCGAGGGGCCGAAGTCCGGCAGGTTATACCCATTGTAATACCATGCAAACAGCGAAAAGAGCGTCGCGATAAATACATCGACGGCCCATTCCCACCCGTTAAAAGGAGGATGCCCGGGCATGGAAGCCAGTATCCCGAGGCAAAGAGCACCGGACCAGGAAAGAGCTACAGGTATTTTAAGCATTCGTTGGTTCTTCAATTCCGGGTTCATTTAATCAGGGCATGAGGGATGCGTTTTGGTTTACAATAAAGGCCATCCTGCTTTTTATCGTATCGGTATTGACTTCCGCCGCTTTTTGCAACGACGCTCCTTCAAATTTTTCGTAGACGGGCTGGGCTGTATTTTTTACGGTGATGTTAAACGTTAATCGCTCCACGCATTTTATCGCATCGGGCAGGTTGGCCCCGTACCAGTGGGGGTCTTCCTGCTGCTGCCAGGTCACCAGCGCCAGCACGGCGCCGGTGGAATAGCCATGCCCGGACCCCGTTCGGGCGCTTTGCAAGGCAATTGCATTTCCGTACAGGATCGACATGGTATGATTGCGTTTATTGATAGAGGAGGTGATCACGTTCCATTCCAGGGGGTTGAACGACAGGCCGGCCGGCGAAAAAGCAGCAGTGCTGTGCAGGCTGTCAACGGGCGTAAACACAAAATCGTTGGCCTTCATCGGCTGATGGCAACCGGTGCATTCATCGACAAAAAGGGCGTCCTTGCCGTAAGGCACCAACCGCGTGCCCTTCCACCAGCGGGCAAAACCCCATCCGTCCGAAGTGGCATATTTCTGTGCATCCTTTATCATAAATTCCACCTGTTTAAAAGCGCCGGCACGCACATTACCGGCCGTGTCGGACAGTTTATCCCACGCTATTTTGGCAAATATCGAGCCATCGGGCCATGGATTGGTATGTCCTGTTTTTATAGCGTTGATGGCCACAGGGTTGCCCATTATTACGCGCATGGTGCCGTTGTCGAAGCGTTCGGAACTGGTGATCGCCTGCCAGTTTTTATACTCCGGCATCCAGGCGATACCGTCCAGGGCCGGTTGCACCGGGGCGGTGGTGGAAGACGCTTTTATCCATTGTTCATATTGTCGCAGGGCGGCGTTGTCTTTTGCCGTGTCAGTATGTTCCGGCGGTACAAGGCTGGCGAGGTAATTCCGCAACACCGTTATGTCCCCCGCCGTTACCTTTGATTCCGGGTGAAACAGGCTGTAAGACCTCAACGGCATATCGCCAAACACCATTTGATTGAGCGATTCAAACAACTTTGCTTTTTGCTGGTCTTTGGTAAGCTCGCCCCATTCGGAAAAATTGAGCGCAGTCCTGCCTTTCTTAATATGACTGCCCACCAACCAGCTTGCCGGTGCTATTTTATCAAACCAGGCCAGCCTGGTTGAATCGGAATGACAATTGTAACAGGATTTTTTCAATACCTGTTCCACTTCGGGCGGCGCGGCTATATCGGCTACCATGGTCGCGGTGCCCAGGCGGGGTTTTATAAACTGGATACCGATCATAACGGCTGCCAGTATGCCCAACACGACCATCCACTTTTTGCTAAAGCGTTTCTTGCTTCTCATGTCGACCCTTTATTTATTCACGCTGCAAAATACTGCATAGCCGTTACAAACCGTTTCCTTCCCTCACTTTCACCAGGTGGGCCGCTTCCACCAGCCGGAGCAGGTGGCGGCAGGTGAGGTAGACATTTTCGTCGTTTTGGCATTCATAAATCCGTGAGCCCGAGACGGCAGCAGAGAAAAAATTCTGCAGGGCGTCTCTCCACTGGGGAAGCGTTTTCCAGGCGCAGAGCTTGTCAAACACGCGGTAAGGGTTGGCAAACTCCTTGCGGCTGATATAACGCGGCAGGTAATGCCAGGCCGTATAGTGTTTGTTCGAGCTGCTGCAATAAAGTTCAGGCTCGGGCAGCCCGGGGCCATACACTTGCTCCTCCGCACAGGATGCCTTGCGGCGTTCAGGATCTTCCAGTCGCAGGAGGTGAGCGGCTTCCAGCAGCCGCAGCATGTCTTCATGAATGCCCATCAGCAGCAGGAGGAACCTGCGGTTCAGCACAGGTTTGTCGTAGAAAGTGGCGCAGAGCCATTTTTCGAGGTATTTACGGGCATCGGGCATGTTGATCTGCTCGTCGAACGTGCGGCAAAACACGAGGCGCGGATTGGCCAGTTCGTCGTGCAGCAGGTGACGCGGAAAAAAATCATTGGGGTGGTGTTCGAGGTAAGGCATATAAAAATGATTTAAGGTAAAGGGTGGTCCGGGCGGTGCTTACTAAAACAGTGTTTCAATCCGTTCGCGGCAAAGCTGCAGAGCCAGTTGCAGCAACTGGCGAACATGCTGCAGGAGTTCTTTCCATTGACCGCCATCGGGCAGCGGGGTCCCCTCTCCTCTTTGCAAACCAAAAGCGGGCAGCAAAAAATGAAACAGCGGTTGCTTGCGCTGTGAAAGGATCAGGGCCCTTCCAAGCAGGGGCAGCAGGCGGCGGCAACGAATGCAGAGCACATAGGGATTGCGCGTGCGCAGGTTGTTGCCGGTCAGCGATACAATCACGGCTTTGAAGGCAAATTCGGCGGAGAGCTGGAGATAGGAAAGCGCAATATGCGGATGACGGTGATAGTCCCTGCCGGCCGCAGATGCAAAAAAAGATTCTGCTTCCGTTATCCATGAATGCAATTCGTGGAGAGCACATTGTTTGTTGTCCATAATTATAAAGGCTCCTTTAATTATGGAACGAACAACAAATGCTTTTAACTACTCCATGCCCGGAAATCGTTGACTGTAGAGGGTTTGGACTTGAGCCAATGTATGAGTTAATCTATCCATACGATGGAATTTCCGGTGTTTTGTTCATTCTGTTCCCAGAGCGGGTTGGAGGGATCGATGACCCATATATCGTCAACGATAAATTTATACAGGTGTTTGCCGGCAGAGAGATGAACGCTGTACACCCATTCGTCCCCTTCCTTTTTCATGGCAAGAGAATTGTTGCTCCAGTCGTCAAAATCACCTGCAAGGAAGACCTTGTGCGCGCCGGCATGGCCCTTGAGCCGGAAAGTGAAATTAGGTTCCACCACGAGGTAAGAATGATTAT
>DASYCT010000104.1:0-15548 GCA_036500065.1 Chitinophagaceae bacterium
GATAAAGACCGCCTCTATGTGACCATCTTCGAAGGCGATGCCAAAGAGCAGTTGCCAAAGGATGAAGAAGCGTTTAATGAATGGAAAAAATGGATAGGGGAAGATCGTATCCTGCTGGGCAATAAAAAAGATAATTTCTGGGAAATGGGCGATACCGGCCCCTGTGGTCCCTGCACCGAGATACATGTGGATTGCCGTAGCAGTGAAGAACGTAAAAAAGTGGACGGCAAAACGCTGGTCAATAATGACCACCCGCAGGTCATCGAAATATGGAACAATGTATTCATCCAGTTCAACCGCCTCAAAGACGGCCGCCTCGAACCCCTGCCGGCCAAACACGTAGACACCGGTATGGGTTTTGAACGCCTGGTGCGCGTCCTGCAACAGAAACAAAGCAACTACGATACCGATATTTTTACCGGCACGATTGCCGAAACCGGCCAACTGACCGGCAAAACCTATACCGGGGGTGACGATAAGCAAAGCGTAGCCTTCCGCGTCATCGCCGATCATATCCGGGCCATCAGCTTTACGATTGCCGATGGTCAGTTGCCCTCCAATACCGGCGCGGGCTATGTGATAAGAAGAATCCTTCGCCGGGCCGTGCGGTACTACTATTCTTATCTTGATTACAAACAGCCCCTGTTATTCCAATTGGTGCCTGTCCTGGCAAAACAGTTTGAACAGGTGTTTCCCGAATTGCACAAACAGGCTGATTTCGTGACCCGCGTGGTCAGGGAAGAAGAAGAAGGCTTTTTGCGCACCCTTGACAAAGGACTGAAGAAAATAGACGAGATCATCAGTACCGCCCAATCGGGGGTAATCGATGGCGCTACCGCCTTCGAGCTGTACGATACCTACGGTTTCCCGGTCGATCTTACCCGCCTGATTGCCCGCGAAAACAAGCTGGAAATAGATGAGCCTGCTTTTGAAAAAGAAATGCAGCAGCAGAAAACCCGCAGCCGGGCCGCTACGGCCCTTGATACCGACGACTGGCAGGTGCTGAGTGATATAAAAGGAACCCAGTTTGTGGGCTATGATAGCCTGGAAGCTGCCGCCGGTATCACCAAATACCGCAGGGTGACGGCCAAAGGAAAAGAAAGCTACCAGCTCGTGCTCGATGTCACCCCCTTTTACCCCGAAGGCGGTGGCCAAACCGGCGATACCGGCGAATTAATATTTCCCACGGAAAGCATACAGGTAATCGATACCAAAAAAGAAAACGATCTTATTCTTCATTTCACGGAAGTACTGCCGGCCAATCCCGCTGCCCCCGTACTGGCGAAAGTAGATACCGTAGAACGCAGTGCAACGGCTGCCCATCACTCGGCCACCCACCTGCTGCACGCTGCCCTGCGCAGGATACTGGGCGCCCATGTGGCCCAGAAAGGAAGCCTGGTCAACGATGAACACCTGCGGTTCGACTTCTCCCATTTCGCAAAAATGACGGAGGAAGAAATCGCGGCCGTGGAGGCACTGGTCAATGAAAAGATACGTGAGAATATCCCCGTCATTATAAAGCAACTGCCCAAAGAAGAAGCCATGAAACTGGGCGCGATGGCCCTCTTTGGCGAGAAATACGGCGATATCGTACGCGTCGTGATCATCGATCCCGGTTATTCGGTAGAGCTTTGCGGCGGCACCCATGTAGGCGCCACGGGCCAGTTGGGCCTGTTTAAGATAAAAAGCGAATCGGCCGTAGCAGCCGGCGTGCGACGCGTGGAAGCCGTCTGCGGCATCGCAGCAGAACATTATATCAGCGGACAGTTGGAACTATTACAGCAGGTAAAAGAACAATTAAAGCACCCCAAAGACCTGCTGAAAGCATTGGGCGGCCTTTCAGAAGAAAACGCAGAACTGAAAAAGAAACTGGACCATGCGGAAAACCGTATGCTGGTAGGCATCCGCAATGAGCTATTGCACAAAGATGAAATCATCAACGGTGTCACCTTTGTCGGTGATATTGTTACGGTCAGCAATGCCGACGCACTCAAGAAACTTTGCTTCGATCTCAAAAATCACCTCAACGATTATGTTGCCGTGGTTTGCGCCAATATAGGAGGGAAACCCTTTGTGGCCATCGGCATTGCCGATACCGTCGTGGCGGCAAAAGGTCTGGACGCCGGTAAAATCATTAAGGAACATATTGCCCCGCTTATAAAAGGCGGCGGCGGGGGACAAAAAAACCTGGCGACGGCAGGCGGCCAGGAAGCAGGTAATTTGCAGGGGGTATTAGAAAAGGTAAAAAGCCTTTTATAGATTAGTCTTTTTTCATTTTATTGATCTCCCGGATCCATCGAACGGCGATAACCACCACCACAAGGGCCAGGACTACACTACCGATAAAAACCACATGAGCGCTGCTGATCAGTGCTAAAAACATAAGAGGATGGGGGGTTTATAGATCCTGCTAAGATGCGACGAATCAGCGTAATATACAATACCACAAAGTGGGTAATTTCAGAAGGCCGGGGGGAAGGAATTTAACATTTCCGAAAAGTTTCGTATATTGGAAAATCCCCGTATATTTGACTACGAAACTAAACGTAGATATTTTTTATCATTAAAATTTTACTTGTATGAAGCAATACTTCCTGAAGCTTTCCGCGGCTTCACTGCTGCTGGGTTTGACGGCCTTGAGCGCATCGGCACAGCAGGACGAAAACGACATGAAACCCGCAAAAAAAGCAGGAAAATCCGACCTGGTTATCATTAAAACAAACGATGGCAAGGACGCCAAAGTAACCGTGGAAGTGAAAGGCGGCGAAGTAACCGTAAATGGCAAACCGTTGTCAGAGTTCAAGGACGACAATATCACTATTACCCGCAGAAAACAGGTAGAGGGCATGGGAGCCGTTTTTATGCCCAATTCAAGGTTTCGCGTCAACCGCGACGATGCCTTTAACCTTAATAATGAGAACCTCCTCCGGGCGTATAGCTACTCCGACGGGGGAAATAAGGGTTTTCTTGGGGTGACTACGGAAATGGAAGGCGACCGTAACGGCGCAGTAATCCGCACTGTTACAGACAGCGGTGCGGCCAAAAAAGCCGGTTTAAAAGAAGGCGATGTCATTATCCGCATCGATGATCAGAAAATCAGTAACCCCGACGATTTAAGCAAAGCTGTCGGCAAACATAAACCAGCGGAAAAAGTAACCGTAGTGTACAAACGCGACGGCAAAGAGCAAACCCAGTCGATAGTATTGGGTAAAAGACAGGAATACGCGTATTCCTTCAACAACAATTTTAACTTTAACGGAGACCTGGTGGTCCGTGGCCACAGCAGGCTCGGCATCAAAGCCCAGGAAACAGAAGAAGGCAAGGGCGTTAAAGTACTGGACGTGGACGACGATTCTCCCTCCGCTAAAGCAGGCATCAAAGAAAACGATATCATCACCGAATTCGACGGCACCGAAGTAAACGATGTGGACAAGCTGCGTGAAGCGGCTCTGAGGACGGTCGGCAAGACTTCTTTCAATGTAAAATTGATTCGTGACGGCAAATCACAGGAGATAACAATCAAGATCCCGAAAAATCTGAAAACGACCAATCTATAATCCCGTTCCCGGAGCATATTAACGGTCCCGCTAAAGGCGGGACTTTTTTGTTGTATTTTTGCCCCCCGGCGGCCCGTTCCGCTGGTAGCAAAAAATGAGTAACTACGATAAATACGAGACGGTCATAGGCCTGGAAGTACACGCCCAATTGCTTACCCAATCCAAGTTGTTTTGTGGCGATAGCGCCGCCTTCGGCGCCGCGCCCAATACTCATATCAGCGAAATCACCCTGGCTTACCCCGGTACCCTGCCCCGCCTCAACAAACAGGCGGTAGAACTGGCCATCCGCCTCGGCCTCGCCTGCCACTGTGAAATCGAACGCAAAAACTATTTTGCCCGCAAGAACTATTTCTACCCGGATTTGCCCAAGGGCTACCAGGTATCACAACACACCACCCCGATCTGTAAAGGCGGGCAGGTGACGATACGCACCACCGATGGTACGCGCAACGTGCAACTGAACCGCATTCACCTGGAAGAGGACGCGGGTAAAAGCCTGCACGATGTGGATGCTTCCAACACCTGCCTTGATTACAACCGTGCCGGCGTGCCCCTGGTGGAAATTGTAAGCGAGCCCGATCTGTTCAGCGTCGAAGAAGCAGCCGCCTACCTGAACGAACTCCGCAAGACGGTACGCTGGCTCGATGTCTGCGATGGCAATATGGAAGAAGGCAGCCTGCGTTGCGATGCCAACGTATCGGTACGCCTGAAAGGAGCTGCAACGCTGGGCACCAGGGTAGAAGTAAAAAACCTTAACTCGATCCGCAACGTGCGCAAGGCCATCGAATACGAAGTAAAACGGATGATCGATCTGCTGGAACAGAGAATACCCATTCAGCAACAAACCCGCAGTTTCGACGCCGGCAATGATACCACCTTTGCCATGCGTACCAAGGAAGAGGCAAATGACTACCGCTATTTCCCCGATCCAGATCTGCCCCCCTTTATCGTGAGTGACGAACAGGTAAAGAAAATAAAGGCGGCCATGCCCGCCCTGCCGGAAGAACTGGTAGAACGCTACAAGACCGAACTGTCCTTGAGCGATTATGACGCAAGAGTACTCTGCGACGATAAGGAAACCATTCATTATTTTGAAGCGGTCATTAAAAACACCCCTCACTATAAAGCTGCCGCCAACTGGATACTCGGGCCGGTAAAATCCTGGCTCAACGAACAATCACTTGCCATCGATGCTTTCCCGCTTGGCCCTGCTACCATAGCGGCGCTGGCAGGTCTTGTGGAAGCTGGCCGGTTGAGCTTTTCCGTGGCATCTTCCCGCCTGCTGCCGAAATTAATGGAAGATAAAAAAGCCGACCCCTTGGCGATGGCGGAGCAATTGAACCTGTTGCAGGATTCAGATGCCGGTGCCGTCTCCGCCTGGGTGGATGAAGTGCTGGCAAAAATGCCGGATAAAGTAGCCGAATACCGCAAAGGGAAAAAAGGACTGATAGGCTTGTTTATGGGAGAAGTAAAAAAGATTTCCCGTGGTAAAGCAGACCCCAAAGTCGCCACCCAATTATTAACCGATAAGCTGAATGCACACGAATCATAGCTTTTAAACCAGATGTATGCAAAGAAAACTGTACAGGATTGGATGGCTGCTCCTGTTGATGGCCGTTATTACCGGCGGTTGCGACAAGAAGACAAAAGGAAGTTTTGTAGTAAGAGTTAATTACCACAACGCGGATAAACTGGGTGCATCCCCCGCCGATAGTGGCCGGCACACCGCCACGGCTGTTCCTGCTATTGTACTAGAAGAAGTTTCCTATGGCAGGGACCAGCACCCGGTACTGCTGGATTCTTCCGTGCTGAACGCTAAGGAAGGAACTATCATACTGAAAGGCAATGGCCGGGAAGAAGGCATCTACCAGGTAGTCGTGGAAAATGGACCCATGATGTTGCTGGTAAACGATGCCGATAAAATAGAAATAGATATCGACCTTGCGCGGAACGACAATTACTATACCGTAAGCGGCTCCGACGGCAGCAGCCAGTTGCAGGCATTTATTACTGCCTACGATGAAAAATCTGCTGTCATCAACCAGGTGTTTGGCGAAATCGACAGCCTCAAACAATTTGGCGGCTCCGATAGCCTGCTGGTGGCCGCTACCAACAGGAAGAATGATGCCATCAATAGCATCAACAAATACCTCGAAGACTTTTTAAACAAGACCCAGGACCCCGCGGTTACCCTTTTTGCATTGGGCATGAGCCTGCGCTCTTTCCAGAAAGATGAATTTGAAAAAGCATTGAGTACGGCGACAACGAAATTCCCAACACACAAAACACTGGCCCAACTGAAAACGAATTATGAAATGGAAGAAGCGACGCAGGAAGCCGAAGCGGCTAAAATGGGAAAGCAGGGCCGTTGGGTAGGTCAGCAGGTCCCCGAACTGGCGCTTCCCTCCACTACCGGTAAAACCGTTTCCATCAGCTCCTTTCGGGGCAAATACCTGCTGGTCGACTTTTGGGCCAGTTGGTGCGGTCCCTGCCGGCAGGAAAACCCCAATGTGCTAAAAGCGTACGACGAATTCAAAAACAAGAATTTCACCATCCTCGGTGTATCGCTCGACAACGCTAAGGAACCCTGGCTGCAAGCCATTGCAGAAGACAAACTACCGTGGACACATATCAGTGATTTACAAATGTGGAACAGCAAGGCCGTAGAGGTATTCAATTTCAACGCCATCCCTTACAATATACTCGTCGATCCACAGGGTAAAGTAATTGCAGAAGACCTGCGGGGAGACCTGCTGGAAGCCAAATTGAAAGAAGTCCTGAAATAATTTACGACTTACAATATAAAAAGAAGGCTGTCTCAATTAAAGAGACAGCCTTTTTTATGAAAGAACTATGTTGATCAATAACCCGGGTTCTGTGTCAGGTTGGGGTTTTTATCTGTATCATATTTGGGCATCGGTAATACCCGGTAACTGGAACCCCATGGTTGAATAGGAACGGTACTGTGTGCCGGCAGATCAAGTTTGTTGCGGTTGAATTCAAGACTTCCCTGTCCTTCAAACGCAAGTTCGATCCTTCTTTCCTTCACGATGGCGGTGAGCAAATCCTGCTTGGTAGCAGGCGCCAGCGGAACGGTATAGCCGGCCCGGGTACGAATAGAGTTCAGCAAGGTAACCGCGGTAGGGTCTGGCGCGGCAGCCTGTTGAGCCAATGCTTCTGCCTTGGTGAGTATCACCTCGGGATAGCGGAACACAGGAACATAATCGGTGGTTATTCCTTCATATTTCCTTGTCCAGTAAGCCCCGTTGAATTTTTCCACCAATGAATCCCCGCCAACGTTTATAAAACGTTTGTCAATGGTAATATCCATCAGGGCTACATAATCGCTGCTGATGGCGATATCTCCCCTTGCCCTCGGGTTGTAATGTTCCCCAATCGAGTTATTGGTATTGGGATTGTCCGCGCCGCTCATGGCCACCGAAAAGATGGATTCATTCGAGGTATAAGGAGGCCTGAACGCCGTAATCGGGTTGCTGTTCATCGAGTAAAGGGTGGAATTGATCAACACATCGGCATATTGATTCGCTTTTGCCCAGTTCCCCTCGTAGAGGTATAAACGCATCAGCAGGGCCCTTGCTGCCCCCTTGGTGGCGCGGGCCACTTTGGTAAATGCATCCGGCGCCTGGTCACCCAGGGGCAGCTTTGATTCCGCATCCAATAGATCAGATTCCATCTGGTCGTACACCTGCTTTACTGTTGACCGCGGCAATTGATTTGAAGCGGCAAACGGATCGGTAGATGCCGTAAGTACCAGCGGTACGCCCAGGTGAGAAGCATCCGCGGTAAAATTATATGGCTGCGCCCAGAGATTGACAAGGTAAAAATAACAAAGCGAGCGAATGAACTTTGCCTCACCGACATATTGAGCGGCCTTGGCAGCCGTAACCAGGCTGGCATTGGGCGTGAAACCCTGCAGGAACAGGTTGGCCTGGTAAATCGTCCGGTAACCTCCCTGCCAGGCAAGGGCAACCGTACCATCGCTGGAACTGGTCGTGGAGTAAAATCCCATATTCCCGAAATACGTATTGGGGATGGCATCCAGCCCGCGTATATCCGAATAGATCAATATCCGGCCGCTGAAAAAATTCGCATTCTGCAGGGCATCATACATCCCTACGGACGATTTCTCGATACGGTCGGCTGTGCTGAAAGCATCCGTCTGCGAGATGCTGCTGGTCGGCGGCAGGAAAAGATCGCTTTTCTTGCAGGAGCCCGCCAGCGCCGCTATTAAAACACTTCCGAGTGCTATATACTTATATTTCATTTTGTAAAACATTTAATTGGTTAGAAAGAAAGGTTTAACCCGAGCGTCACAACCCTTGGCTGCGGGGTCGCTCTTGCATCTATACCCACGGAGATATTACCATTGGCCTGCACGGTTCCCGAAGTGCTTACATCAGGATCGAGACCACTGTATTTGGTAATAACAAAAGGATTAAATACCTGCACAAAAAACCGTGCATTGTCAAACCCGATTTTATCCAATAATGATTTTTTGAAATTATAGGCGGCAGTGATGCTCCTCATGCGGATGAAATCACCGTTTTCCAGCCAGCGGGTAGAAGCCTGGTTGGCGGTATTATCAGCCAGCCATAGTTTGGGCACATTGGTGATATCGCCGGGTTTTTGCCATCTCTGTAAAATAAGAGAGAAATTATTACTGAAGGCATTGGTCATCATACCCGCGGTAGAACTGTTATAAATCAAATTGCCACCCTGGTAGGAAAACGAAAAACTCAGCTCGAAGCTCTTGTATGAAAACGTGTTATCCCAGTTGCCGTAATAGGTGGGCAAACCGCTTTTGCTCTGGTACACATAATCTCCCGCGCCAAGTGCTGCCGTGGGTATGCCTTTATCGTCTGTCCAGATATTAGCGCCGGTAGCACCGAAATTATAGCGCTTGATGGTGCCGTTGGCGGCATACCATTCGGGGTTACCCGTTTGCGGATCTACGCCGGCCCATTTGGGCATGTAAAATACACCGAGCCTTTTGCCCAGGCTGGCGGCTGCAATACCACTGGGGTTGATATCCGCATTGCCGTTAGAGGGAACCAGGCCGGTTACCTTATTCCAGATACGGGTAAAATTAAACGAGGTGTTCCAGCTGAAATTCTTCATCGTCACGGGCGTGGAGTTGATCGTGACCTCAAAACCCTTGTTGTACATGCCACCGATATTGCTGGTAATGCTCGAACCCGGGATACCTACCGTGTAAAGCGTCGGGGCGGCAAGTATTAAACCATCGATATTATTATCAAAGTAATCAACAACGATACCGATTTTATTTTTCAGCACATTGGCCTCGAAACCGACATCCGTTTTTTTGGCTGTTTCCCATCTCAGGGAGGAATTACCCGCCTGGGTGATGCCAAGACCGTTCAGGCTGGTATAGGCGGCGCCGCTAAACAGGGTCAGCGCACTGTAGGGACCTACCCCGTTTGAATTACCTACCTGCCCATAGCTGCCGCGTATTTTCAGGTAATCAAGCCAGGCGATATGCGACATAAAATTTTCCTTCGTCACTTCCCACCCAAGTGAAATGCTGGGGAAGTTACCAAACTGGTAGTTGGAGCCAAAGCCCGAATAACCATCCCTTCTCAATGAACCTTCAATGAAGTATTTGCCGGCATACGAATAGTTCAGTCGGCCGAAATAAGAAATAATACCGCTTGCATTCAGGTTACCACCCGTGTTATCCAGTAAGGTGGAAGAGCCGGGGATGGTATTGGTATAGGCGCCGTTGATTACGTTGACAAAAAACGGATCGGTGAAGTTGTTGGCGCCCGTGTACAAAGAGAAATACGTATTTTTCTGGTATTCCGTACCGGCAACAAAACCTATTTTATGAACGCCTCCGATGGTCTTGTCGAAATTGACATAGTTCTGCCAGGTCCACAGGTTATATTGCTGCGATTGGTCCTGTACCAGTCCGCCGTAGCTGCTGCCCAGTCCGTTGACAAGCGGTGAGCTGTACTGGTCTTCAAAATTGTTCAGGTACTGGATACCGAATTTGGAAGTCAGTTTTAATCCCTTGATGGGTTGTAACTCACCATAAATATTTGCCCGCAGGTCTTCTGCGGTGTTATCATTCCGTTGCAGCTTTATCTGCGGAAGAATGTTCAGGTAATAGGAAGCGCTGGGCAGGTAATTGACGCCACCGATCGTGGTGACATTATTGCCGTTGCCCAATAACCCGTTTGCGGTGAGATTATAACCGTAAGCCCCGGCAGGATTATAGGGCGAAACATTGGGTTCCGCCTGCCAGCCGGAAATAGTAGTGCCGGCGATATAGGCATCCGTTAAAACACCATTGTTGAGTGTCTTGGTATAAGAAGTTTGCACACCGGCCTTGAACCATGTTTTTGGCGTGAAGTCCAGGTTCAGGCGAATCTGTCCTGAAGTCAGCTTATTGCCGATAGTAATACCCTCTTCCTTTAAATAACGGGCCGAACCGTATGCCTGCATCTTGTCGGAGCCGCCGGAAAAGGAAATCGAATTGTCGTAGGTCATGGCCTTACGGTAAACAATATCATTCCAGTTGGTCCTGTCAGGCTTCCCGTCACCGTTAATATCGCTGTTCTGGGCCATCGACGCATAAGGCGTTCCCGTGCCGAAGCGGTTGGAACCTTTCTCATTGGTGATGGTGGTAAAATCGTCGCCGTTCAGCAATGGGGGAAGTTTGGAAGCAGTAGACCAACCTACCTTCGAGTCATAGTTTACTTTCATGGAACCCTTTTTACCTTTCTTGGTGGTAACCAGGAGAACCCCGTTGGAAGCGCGTGAACCATAGATAACCGAAGCCCCGGCATCTTTCAACACTTCGATGGATTCGATGTCGTTGGGATTGATAAGGGCAAGCGGATCGAAGCGCGTGCCATTACCGCCGTTAAAACCGTTCAGGTTGGTGACGTTGTTTTGTGGAATACCATCTACAACGACCAGGGGCTGTGAAGAAGAACTAATAGAATTGATACCGCGTATGCGGATGGCTGTCCGGTCGGCCAGTACGCCGCTGCCGAGTGTAACTTGTACGCCGGCGGTTTTGCCGCCCAGCGCCTGGTCAAACGAAGCAACAGGTTCTGCCGCCATCTTTGCCCCGCCAATCTTTGAAATGGAACCCGTATTTTCCCGGGTGCTTTTAGTGCCGTAGCCTACCACGACGACTTCCTGTAAATCCTTGTCGCCCGGTTTCAGTGTGACGTTAATCACCGACTTACCGCCAATAGGTATTTCCTGCTGTTCCATATTGATAGAAGATACTATCAATATTTTGGCGTTGGCCGGTAGGGTTAATGAATACGTTCCGTCATCTTTGGTAGTGGTACCGATATTGGTACCTTTTACAATAACGGAGGCGCCTGCCAAAGGCCGGTCGTTGTCCTGCGTGACCTTTCCGTTAATGGTCCTGCTCTGTGCCAGTAGTTGCCCTGCGGCAACCAGCACACAAACGATCAAAGCGATCATTTTTCTCATTGCGTGTAGTTTTAGGTTAGAAGAATAAAATATCGGCCGTTCAAATCTTATCATGAGGGGCATGAAAAGATTGGACAGGCATAGCGAAGCAAGACAACTATATGATGCGACATGCTGCGGAAAACAGCTTCACAAGAGAAGGACGGAATTATATTCTGATAAAAGGAGATAACATGGAAAGAATAACACGTTTGGGAGTGTTGGGCGCGTTATACCGGCAATGTGTAAACTTATCTGGTCGGTTTGTTCGCTATCTTGATAAGTTAAATACAGGTCATTATCCAGGCATTGATGGAGAAAGAGACAGGTTGTAAAAACGTTACTTCAATGAGTTGTAGAATGTAAAAACCAGCTCGCAATCTTTTATTGAATTGCACTTCAACTTTTCTTGTTCGATAAAGGCTTCCACCTGTCGCTGTTTATCGGGGAATAATGCGATGACATTGTCTTTTCCTCTTTCGAGGTGTTTGACCCTGCCATCGGGCGTCAGCACACTGTAAGTCTCCTTGCGTTCAAAAATGCGGGTCGTGTTGGCCGAGCCATATTTCTTTTCATCCCGGAAGCTGACGGAGGTGTTTTTCAGCAGGGTTATTGCGCCGCTGTCAATGACCTGGTATATTACGGCATTGGGGGCGTTCATAGCCCCGGCGTAGCTGGCGAAGGTCAGCTCGCTTACTTCCCGGTCTTCAGAAACATAACTGGTGAACTTTACCTGTTTGATCGGTATCTCGGTTATCATTTCTTTTCCCTGCCTGTCAAGGTATTGGATCACATGGTCGAGCAGGTTCAGTTTTACCTGTACATTGGAATAGACGGTCCCGTTGAGGGCGGTCACCTGTGCCATCCTGTATTCGTCGTTGAGATAAGGACTGCCTTCGGCGACGTAATTGGATTGTATGAACAGGGGCTTACCGTCGCCGTTTTCCATGAATGAAAACGGGGCCTGGGCGGCAAGGGGCTGGAACAGGCTTATACAAATCGTGGAGAGAAGGAGTGCTTTTATCATAACCGGAAGGGTTTGTTATCAAGATAACCAATATTTGGTAAAAAATAAGCCCGGAAAGCCGGGCTTATTTTTTAGGGTAGTACCAGCAGGGTCTAACCCTGCTGGTTTATATAAACAACTGCATACTAGTTATCTGTACACAAGGTATTGAGCGAAAGCTCGGAAGAAGATATTGGCCAGATATAGCCAACATCTGTAGGCGCTTTGGCAGGAGCGGTTCCCTTGGCAGGTATTGTCTGCAATAACCGCATCAGGTCATTGTTGCGCAGCCCTTCCCCGAGGAATTCGATCCTTCTTTCGGTCAGGATAGCATTGATCAAATCGGTAGCGGTAGCAAAACTGCCCGCAGTAAATGTAGTGGCGGCGTCTGAACGGTGGCGTACGGCATTCAGCAATGCAACGGCCTGCGGGTCGATGCTATTCGTTTTCCGGGCAATGGCTTCCGCGAGGTTCAGCATTACTTCGGAATAACGGATTACCGGCACATAGTCGGTATAGGGAGAAGGCGTTGCATATTTTGACATGTACTTGGTAACAGTGCCATAAATATAACCTCTTCTTGCATCGGAAGCCAGCCAGCCTACGTTGGCAATAATGCCATTGGGGTTCAGCGAATATTCCGCCGTTCCTATCGCGCTCTGCTGGTAATAATAATATCCCAACTGGTTTTGCGTACCGGGATAATCGCCCGTAGTGGTGGTCATAGGCATGGACAGTATCGATTCCGTACTGGTGTACGGGGTTTTGAATACGGTCGTGATATTGGGCTGCAGTGAATCGGGAACGCCCGTGGTAGCTTTAAAAGGAGCTGCGGCGGTTACGATTTTATTGCCTTCCGTGATGGTATTGGCATAATCCTGCATGGTCAGGTAAACCCGTGTTTTCAGGGCAATAGCCGTATTGCGGTGCGCCCTCGTGGTGTTGTTATAGGCGCTGCTGTAGGACAACGGAAGACCAGCTTCGGCATCGTTCAAATCGGCGAGGATCTGCGTGTATATCTGGGCCACCGTACTTCTTACCAGCAGTGAAGAACCCGGGCCGACGATAGGGGTAATCCGCAGGGGCAATCCCGGTTTGGCGCCGTTACCGTCTGCATACGGCCTTGCATAAAACTGTACCAGGCTGAGATAGGCCAGGGCCCGTATCAGTTTTGCTTCGGCGATATAATTGGCGCCCAGCGTAGCGCCTACTACCGTAGTCCCGGTTTTATTCATACCATCGATAAAGACATTACAGGCATTGATGGTCGTGTACGCCGACGCCCATAAATTGGTGATGGCGGTAGTACTGTTGGTGGGATTTTCGTTCCACACATCGGAGGAAGTGATCAGGTTGCTGGTCAGGTTAAGAAACTCATCGGCTTTGATATCGCCGTAAATGACAAACCTGCCACCATAGAAATTCCCGCTTTTCAAATCCATATACAGTGAAAGCACGCCGCTCGATACACGGGCCGTGGTGGAAAATGCAGAGGCGTCGGAAACAGACGTCTGCGGTATAGGTGTCAGCAACTCCCTTCTGCAGGAACTAAACATCACTGCACAGAGCGCCAGCACCAGGGTATATTTAATTTGTATTCTCATTTTTTCTCTGTTTTAATATTAGTAATCTTAGAACCCGATATTAACGCCCACGGTGATTGTTCTTCCGTTTGCCACCGTGTTCCTGTCCACACCCTGGTTGTTATTGCCACCGCCATTGGAGGATACTTCAGGATCAGGACCGGGGTATTGGGTTTTGATAGCCAGGTTCTGGCCGCTAACATAGAATCTTGCCTTGGCAAGTTTTACGCGCTCTAATATCCTTTCAGGAATATTGTAAGACAACTGCAGGTTCCTGAGCTTTATGAAATCGCCCTTGAATACATTGATATCAAGCGGCATTGCGGAACCGTTGGAAACATTGTCGCCATACACCGGCTTGGGATATTTTGAAACATCACCGGGCTTTGACCAGTAATTGAGTATATCCGTTGCGTTGTTCCAGTAACGTTGATCATGAAGACCTGCATCGGAGCCATAATATACCCAGAAACCGGCCTGGTAGGTGATCAACACATCCAGGTCAAAACCTTTGTAATGGAAGGTATTGCTCCATCCGCCGTATTCTTTTGGCTGCGTGTTTTTATACAAAACTGCATCGGCAGCCTGTGTAATGGCGCTTCCGCCGGTAACAGGGCTTACATAGGGCGTTAACCCGTCGGCAGTAGTGGAATAAGCATATTGCTTGGGTAAGCCGGTCGGTACGTAGTTTTGGTAGTACACCTTTGTGCCGGCAGAGTTGATGAATATTCTTTTGCCGGTGCCGGGGTCAACACCGCCGGTGCGGATTACCCAAAGATAACCGAGCGAATAACCGGCCAGCGTTTCACTGACCGTTTCACTGCCGGAAGTAGTAGTCTGGATAACGCTCAGGCCGGGCGCCAGTGAGGTCACCTGGTTGGTATTATAGGTCAGGTTGAAACTGCTGTTCCAGGTAAAATCCCTGGTGGCGACAGGCGTTCCGCTCAGCGTAATTTCAATGCCTTTGTTGTACATGGTACCCACGTTCAACGGCGGGAAGGAAGGCAGACCGGTAGAAGGAGACTGCGGCACATTTAATATCAGGTTATCGATATCGTTATTATACCAGGCAAATTCTGCATTGAATCGTTCCTTAAACATGCCAAAATTGAACCCGATATCTGTTTTCTTGCTGGTTTCCCATTTCAGCAGGGGATTACCTACAGAGGAGAAATAAAGAGATGCGGCGCCTCCATACAGGCCGGACGCATAGGTCGAATAAGGACTGTAATCGCCGATACCGCCGATATTACCTACTTTACCATAGCTGCCCTTCAATTTAAAGGAACTGAATACATGGCTTAACCCGGATGTTTCCCAGAATTTTTCACGGGTGATTTCCCATGCGGCGGCTGCGCCCCAGAAAGTACCTTTTTTCTGGCCCAGGGCTGAATATTCATCCTGGCGTACGTTGCCGCTTAAGAAATATTTTTTATTATAATTATACGTTAAGCGTCCGAAAGAAGAAAGCAGGTAGTTTTCTCCGAACGCCGCACCGGCGGAATTGTTGGTGGTAAAGCCCGCCTGTATCAGGTTGTAAGCAGAGTCCGACAGGTTCTGGCGGTTAACGCCGTAACCCAGCGAAGTACGCCGTTGCTCCTCGCTACCAACCAGTAGGCTGACATTGTGTTTATCGCCAAAGCTGTGATCGAACTGCGCCGTAGTGGTCCAGAGCGAGCTTTTATACTTGCCGAAATTGCTGGTGGCATAACCGTTATAGCTTTGACCGTCGCCGTGGTAAGGATTCCAGAACAGGTCGTTATCCACGAGCAGGTAATCGACACCATAAGATGTTTTAAGGGTTAACCAGTCAAATGGCTTCAACTGGAAATAGGCGTTGGATTGAATATGATTGATTTCGTTGTTGGAACGGTTCAAATCAAGCAGTACCACGGGGTTAAAAAAGCCTACCTGGGAAGCGGAAGGAGT
>DASYCT010000105.1:0-12360 GCA_036500065.1 Chitinophagaceae bacterium
GCATTTGCAAAAATTATCGACGAATCCCCGGGATGCGTAATGGCCTACTGGGGTGTCGCTATGTGCAACTTCCATCCCCTGTGGGAACCCCCAACAGAAGCCGATCTTAAAAAGGGCTCAAAAGCGATCGGGATAGCCAATTCTATTAAAAAACGATCCCAACGGGAGACTGCGTATATAGACGCGGTTTTTTCCTATTACAAAGATTGGAGTAAGACCGATCCCCATAGCCGTTGTGTGCATTTTGAAAAAGCAATGGAGCAATTGCATGACCTGTATCCAGGCGACCAGGAGGCTGCCATCTTTTACGCATTGGCATTGGATGCCTCCGCAAGCCCGATGGACAAGACCTATGCCCATCAAAAAAAAGCGGGTAGGATACTGGATAGTATGTACGCATCATCCCCGAATCACCCTGGTATTATCCATTATATCATTCATACCTACGATTATCCCGGTATAGCCAGTCTCGCCCTGCCGGCAGCGCGAAGGTATGCCGAAGTGGCTCCTTCCTCCGCCCATGCTTTGCACATGCCTTCGCATATCTTTACGAGGCTCGGCCTTTGGGATGAAAGCATACAAATGAACACCAGGTCAGTTGAGGCCGCCCGATGCTATGCACAGTCGACGGGTATGCATGGGCATTGGGATGAAGAGCTGCATGGATTGGACTACCTGGTATATGCATTGCTGCAAAAGGGAGATAACAAGGCGGCAGGGGAACAGTTGAAATACCTGGCATCGATCCGGGAAGTATACCCCATTAATTTCAAAGATGCTTATACCTTCGCTGCATCCCCCTGCCGTTCAGTGCTTGAAAACAAGAACTGGCCGGAAGCCGCCCGGTTGCCGATTCAACCAACTTCCTTTCCCTGGGACAAATTCCCCTGGCAGGAGGCTATCATCCACTTCGGAAGACTATTGGGCGCTGTCCACACCAAAAATCCAGGCGCCGCGCAAATGGAACTCTCCAGGATGGATACCCTATATCTTCGCCTGGCACAACAAAACGATACGTACAAAGCAAGACAGGTCGAAATACAGCGGACCGCGGGCCAGGCATGGATAGCCCATGCGAAAGGAGCGGAGAAGGAAGCCCTATACCTGATGAAGAAGGCCGCTGATTGGGAGGATAGTACTTCCAAACATCCGGTCACACCTGGGGAAGTTCTGCCCGCGAGAGAATTGTATGCGGACCTTTTATTTGAATTGCATCAAAGTAAAGCGGCGTTCCAGGAGTACGAAGCAGTGCTGAAAAAATGCCCCAATCGCTTCAATAGCCTGTTTGGAGCCGGCCGAACTTCTGAAATACTAGGCGACACTTCAAATGCAAGCTTGTATTATAAACAACTCCTTACGATAGCCGATCCCCGCTCGGCCAGGTCAGAACTAAACGTAGCGAGAATCTATTTGCGCAGGTCGAAGTGAAACAGGAAATCCCAACGCTGGCGCGGGAATGCAGTGTTGGCTGTCTACTGGCGTTCCTGTGCCCTGTATGCTTTCTTTTGACATATCTATTTTTCTTCCCTCCGGCCGTTTCCCCTCCAATCCTCCCTGCGGCTTTTTCACCTTCATTTCCTTCTCCTCCGCATACCCCGGCATGAACTCCTTCGCATACCGTTCCATCAGCACCAGCATTGCTTCCTCATCCGTTTTTCCCGCTTTAATCAGCTTCACTGCCTCTCCTACAAAACTCCTGTACATCCAGAACTCCCTGAAATCCACCGGCAGCAACCGATAGATCACCGAGCCGATCTTTGATCCCCTTGCCATCCTTCCCGCCGATTCCATCGTACGCCGGAAACGCTTGCCAAACAGCACCTGCTTCCGCGACAGTGAACTCTTCATACGCACATAATACTTGTCGCCTATCCTATAAAAACAAACGTCGTCGATCGTACGCTCCAAATAAAAAGGCCCGGATTGAATTGCCATAGAAAGGTTTTTCTTAAATTTACGAAAATGTGCGGAGAAAATTTTCTTTCCCCAGGCCAAAAAGTATCGAATCCCGCATTTTTAGTCCGCTTCCGATTACCCCGTAATATGAAACAGTAAGAAAATCAATTACTTATTCTCCGAAAATTCCCCTTCGCAATTCAGGCATAATCACAGAACAGATAGAGAACAGGTAGAGCGTGGTAACGTCATGGTATGTTCATGGGTACTTCAGCCCAACTTCATAGTAACTGCGCACTTTTCTAAAAAAAGGGTTGTCGCCTATACGCTTAACCTTTTCCGGGATAACCCCATCTTCTCATTGATATACAACAGCGTATGTTAAGGCTGGCGCAGGTATGCCGCCTGGGTTGTACGGCAGGGCACCTGTGCCTCTATAGAAGGGAAATACCGGGTTTAAAGGTATTAGAGCGTTTATTGCGGTCCAAATAACAATTTTTGGGGGATCGTTAACTGGTAATTAATGTAACTTCAGGGATAAGAAAATAAGTTCATGAACAATAAACTAATATACTGGATACCCGTAGTTGGGGTATTGCTCAGCCTGGTGTATTATAAAAAGGAAAATGACATGGGTGGCTTCTGGCCTTATTACCAGACAGTCTTTACTATGACATCTATTTGGCTTATAACATACCTTTCGCTGGCAAAATGACTTAGGCAACTATAAGTAAAAAAACCCATTAAAAACCGCTACCCGGCGTAGGTTACACCAATTTTTTAGTAAGCTCCCTCAATGGTGACGATGGCGTGTGAGCCTCGGAAAAAGCACCGTCGGCCCAACAGTCAGGAACAAACCCAGCGTCACAACGCCCACTATTGTTCCAATGGCGAAATCCCTGCCACTAATGAGGTGGCCCCTGACGCCATATTTGACCAGGAGATAGAAGATGACTACATAAAGCAGGCTCGTAACCAGGCCCGGTGAGTAATTGTTGAGGCGAATGGTCCAATATAGATGGAGAGTCAGTACATGGGTGACAAATCCGGCCACGAAGAAAAGCGGGAGGATGACCCAATGGCCGCCAAGACAGTCGAAAAGAAGATTACCGGCTGCGATTGCCACGATAAACGCAGCGTTGAACCAGAAGAACATCCGCATGTGGTACGTTGGCCAGAAGTTCTCCGCTACCCATTGAACAAAGCCGCCGTTGAGCAACGTTTCGTCAAGAATGTGGACGACGTATGACGCAAAAAATGCCCAGAAAAGGATGCTTAGGAATGACATGATTTTACTCTTTACTGACAACAGCTACTTTGCATCTGCCGCGGCCTTCAACGCAGCTATGTCCAGCTTAATCATTTTCATCATGGCTTGCATGACGCGACCTGCCTTTGCCTTGTCGGGGTCGCTAATCAGTTGGGTCAACATGGTAGGCGTTACCTGCCAATAAAGACCAAATTTATCTTTTAGCCAACCGCAGGCAATCTCCTTGCCGCCACCCTTAAGAAGATGGTTCCAATAGAAATCGACCTCTTCCTGGGAACTACAGTTGATCGTAAGAGAGAGGGCATCAGTCAGGGGATGACCAGGACCGCCATTCAGTAAAATAATTTCCTGCCCTTCCAGTTGGATGGATGCTACCAGGAAGGCGCCTTCGGGCCCGGGTCCGCCCGGAGGGGTGCGGGTGACCCTGGTTACCTTTGAGTCTTTGAAAATAGAAAGATAGAAGTTCATCGCGTCTTCGGCATTGCTGTCGAACCAAATGAAAGGACTGATCTTTGGCATAAAATGATTTTTTATAGTTTGCTATCAGGAAAGTGACCTAACGCCAACAATCATACTACACTCACTTCGTGGACTTCCATTGATTTGTAGCGCCGCCTGAGCCGGAAGGCCAGGGATACCAGCAAACTTCCGCTAATGAAAACGTAAAATGCAAAAACAAAGCTAAGCGTAATTACGCCGGCCAGCGGGTTAATCAGCAGGGATAGCCCAAAAAGAAAAGTGAGTATGCCCACCGCAATATACCATCCCTCGCCTTTTATTACATGGCGCAGCCGCACGGCGGCAATAATTTCTATTATTCCGGCTGCCAGCGCCCAGATGGCTACGATGTATACCAGCGCCACAACCCAGGTGAAGGGGTTCGATAATACCAGTACACCCACCAGCACGCTCAGCAGACCCCCAAGCATCCAGCCCCGGCCTCTCCGGTTGGAGCGATCGGCCAGGGTGGTGACAATCGAAAAAATGCCGTCGAGCAGCATATAGGCCCCAAGCAATATCACCAGGAAGGTGAACGTAACGCCCGGCATCAGCAATACCAGGACGCCCAACACGATGGCCAGGAAACCCCTGGTTAAAAAAAGCCACCAGTAACGATTCAAAGGTATATTCATATAATTTTTTAAATAGAACGTAAAAAAATGATGCCTGCCCCATCGGCGGATGCACTAAGACCGACACAACATGAGCTTACGCACCTACGGACCGGGCCTGCCCTGCCTGCTCGATCAGTTGATGGATAGGCTGGCCGTCGTAGTCATAGATATATAGCCGCACCTCTGCAATCTTTCCTTGCTTAAAAGTGAATTGCTCACAGAGAAGGATGCTCCCGTCGGTGCCGGCGATCGCCGCCTTGCTGATCGCAAACACCTTGTCTTCGTCGGCATAGACATTCAAAAGATCGAAGTGTTTGAAATCATAAAACTTCCTCACCCTGGGGTAGAACTGTTCAAATGCTTTCATCCCCCGGTAAGTCCCGCCAAATGGCAGGGAAGAGGGCTCGTAAACAACCATCGAATCACTTGCCCTGTCGGGATAGTCCGTCAGTTGTTTCTTTTGACCGATCATTTCCAACACAAATGCCTTGTTCCCGGCCGTATCTTCTTTTTGCATAATAGCTGGTTTGCA
Organism: Chitinophagaceae bacterium; assembly: GCA_036500065.1. Lineage (GTDB taxonomy): Bacteria > Bacteroidota > Bacteroidia > Chitinophagales > Chitinophagaceae > JACMLD01. The sequence continues at coordinate 4,814 of DASYCT010000105.1, forward strand.
GCTGCTCACTATTCCGACTAGGACAGTGAAGAACAGCCAGGTTTGTACTCGCATACAGGAAAGCTTCAAAGTATATGCCAGCGGTATATCCCCTCCCTGCTATTGATTATGAAGGAATAAGCTGCCGGGCATAAAAATTGAGGCTGGCATAGTAAGAAGGGAGGTAAAAATAATTTTATGAAAAAAATACTCCTCATTTTGAATGGCGCCCGGCCGCCCCTGCATGTCATTTCATCCGCTATTGAAATAGCAAAAGCTGACAATGCATTGTTATATGCTATGTTCCTGGTGCCGGTAAGAAATAAACCGGCATTTGCTTATCCCTATATAAATGATTTGGCGATGACCGGGGCCCTCATGCCTGAAATGGATCGAATGGCTGAACAGGAAGATCAGCAGGAAACAAATGATATCATCCGCTTCTTCGGCGATGCCTGCACGGAAGCAAATGTATCGTTCAAAATATCGCCCGTCGTGGATATCTCCTTCGATGAGCTGATCCATCACAGCGCCTTTTCCGATTTGATCATCGCAGATGCCAAAGCCCGTTTTCCTGAAACGCCTTCCATGCCCATAACAATTTCTTTAAGCGATCTCCTGGCGGATGCCCATTGCCCCGTTCTTTTATTACAGCAGGAGATAAAACAGCCTGGACAGGTAATATTGACGTATGACGGCGACTTTTCCAGTATACATGCCATTAAAATGTTCAGCTACGTATTTCCTGAATGGCGCTTATTGCCGACCTCCCTTCTATCCGTTTCGACAGGAAAGGACGCACAACTGGAATACGAAGAACATTTAAAAGACTGGCTTGCCCGGCATTTTGACCGGCTGACAATGGAGCTGCTGAAGGGTAAACCTAAAAAAGAATTGGTAAAGGCAGTACAAAGCAAGGGGCCGGAGACGATAGTTGTAATGGGCGCTTATGGGCGAACGGCCGTTTCCCGCCTGTTCCGCAGAAGCTTTTCGGATAGTATCATAAATGAAACCGCGGCTGCCTTGTTCATCGCCCATGAGCGGATAAACATATAAAAGAGGGCAATAGGGGTGGGGAGTAGTTTACACAGAAAATAACGAAGGATAAAATATTTCCACAGGTGGCTCCTGCCGGCGAGGCCGCAAAAGTGACAAGCGCGTGGCACTGTTTTTTAAGTATTCTAAGTAAGAAGTTTCTGGCAAGAGGTGGTCTTGTTTAACAACTTGATCTGAGAACATACTCTTTAACTTGATCTGGATAATACCAGCGTAAGGAAAACAGGAACAACGAAGGACTCCGGCATGCCCGGAGTCTTTTTTATTCTACTATTCCAATGCTTTCGCGCGAATGTTATCAAAAACAAAACCCGGCTCCGGAGGAGCCTCCTGTTTATAGAACTTCACCAACAATCCAGTCCGGCTCCGGAGGAGCCCCCTATGTTTTGCAGGAGGCTCGGCGTTCCCGTGCCCGGATATGGGCATCGGAAAAACCGGTTTAGGACCTATATTTGAGTATTACAGGCCACTCTGTAGCGACAATTCACATAAAAATGCAACATGGGAAAAAGAGAAAATTTTAATACTGCAAAGGCCCCGCGCATGAGCCAGGTCTTTCCACAAGCCGTCATTGCTGAAAAATTTATCTTCTTATCCGGTACACCCGGCTTTGATCTCAATTCCGGGAAAGTCGTTAGTGATGATTTTGAAGATCAAACCCGGCAATCCTTCCAGAATATCAAAGTCATTTTGGAAGAAGCGGGAAGTAGTATGGATAAAGTCATAAAGACAACGATTTTCATGGTAACGGGGAATGATTTCGCTATTATAAATAAGGTGTACAGTGAGTTTTTTCCCGAAAACCCGCCGGCACGAAGTACGCCACAGGTGATGCCTTTTCCAGGAGGGATTTTAATTTCGGTGGAATGTATAGCGCTTCAATAAAAATCAGTTGCCGCCATTTATTCCCCATCCGGGTCAACGACATCGGTTTCCGCTACCCGGCCAACCTGTCCGTCTTCCAGCCGGACCTTTATCCCTCTTGAGTGATACGCCGCTGATGTCAGCAAATCCTTGACAATGCCATAGGTGAGCTTACCGTTTCGCTGGTCTTTTTTAAGGATAACAGCCACTTCCTGCCCGGGGTAAATATCTTTTCTGTATTGACCATTCATCTGCTTTCTGTTTTTACATGCTTCTACTCAAACCGGTACAGTTTAACCTTCAGGATAACGGGCTCACCCCCTTCAAAACGGGCTACGCTACCGGTCTGGTTTTTTGGCGCTTCCTCCCACAGAACATAGTTCAGCATGATATTATCGCCGTTTAATTTTCTCCCGGGTTTCCATTGGCCGTTACTATACACGCCTTCCCATACCGATGCCAGCCCCGCCATTGGCGGGCCGGGAGTGGCAGGTTTGAATGTAAAATCGAGGTTCAACCCCGACAGTATAAACGCATCGGGACCCGAAGAAATAATAATGCCATAACCGGTAGTCAATGTGCTGGTCCCGTAACGGGTGCGTCTTAAATTGATTTCGATATCGTAGCCACCGGTAGTGATTTTCTGTGAGGGATTGGTTTTATCCAGTATAACCGCCGTCATCGTTCCTTTGGCCTGGGCATCCAGTAGCACAGGCGCCATGCCTGATAACAATTTGTAGGTCCGGGGTAGTATAGCTTTGAGCGGGTCCACCGGCGCCCTTTCGCCATCTATTCCAAAAGGCGAATAACCAATAGCATTTTCATGACCGATGGCGTAATAGATATTCGCCGACCCCGCCGTATCTGCAAACGACTCGGGAATAAACAAGGGGTTCCAGCTATGGTGGTACATTGCCGTGATGCTTTTAAAATCGGGCAGGTAAATATCGGGCGCCAGTATATCGATACGGGGTGCGGCGGCGCGCCATACATCATGCAATTGGGATTGGGGGCCGCCCGAAGGATAATCGCCGGGCAGTTTGTCTTCGGGTTGTATGATCCACGCATTGACATATACCGGCAACGGGTACTCCGCCTTCCCTGCCGCTGTTATAGCATTCATATAGCGGGCATACTGCCAGGCCATAAAGATCTCGTCCGCGGCAAGACTCCTGCCAAAAACCTCTCTCCATGTTCCCGTTGTTTTTGAACCCTCGGCTTCCCATAGCTGTTCTAAAAAAGGCTGCAATTCTTCTTTGTTTTTTTGCATGCTTGCCAGCAGTTCTGCCGGTACGGGCGCTGCAAGGGCCGCGTTGGCTATGGCCGACCAGTCGCGCGAATCACCGAGCACACCCACTTCGTTTTCCATCTGTATCATAATTACCGTGCGCTCTTTCGAATCCACGGCCCTGATATGTTGCATCAATGCGGTGTATGCTCTGGTATCGGCCTGCAGGGCCTTATCGCTGAAGGGTGTAACGCTTTCAATGCTTTTGCCACTGGCGAGCTTCACTCTCGGAAAGCGTTTAAAATCGGCTTTCACCCAATCGGGCGTATAATGTGATAAACCATTTTTCCAACTGCCAAACCAAAGCAGCACCACGCGCAGCTTGTTTTTGCGGGCCTGTTTCAATAAACCGTCCACAAGGGTAAAATCAAATTTGCCTTCCTGCGGTTCCAGCAGGTCCCAGGTGACGGCCGCCAACACCGTATTGAGGTTCATGGCAGCCAGTTTGGACAACCGGGGTTCCAGGTAGTCAAGGCTGGAGGTGCTTGCATTGTGCAGTTCCCCACCCAACACCAGGTAGGGCTTGCCGTCAACTATCAACTGTGTCGCCATGCCCCGCTTTTCGAGATGGGGGATAGGTTTCGTGCTGTTTTGAGCAAAGACCGGTAACTGAAATGCCATGCAGGTAAAACCCAGGAAAACTAATCGTTTGAATAACATGATTCGGTTGGTTTAAACTTATTTTACAGCCACATCCCATACTTTGGAGCGACGCGATTTTCCCGCCGGCCCTTCGATATCGAGTACGACGACATACTTCCCGGCATTTTTATATTGGTGATAAGGATACTGTTCGGTCGAGGTGCTGCCATCCCCGAAATCCCATTTCCAGGAAGTAACCTTTCCTTCCGATTCATCAATAAAAGCGACCAGCCGACGGTTCATATCCACTACTTTGAACGACCAGTTGGCATCTATCGGCTTTTTGTATCGCGCATCCAGTGGCATCAGTTTAAAAGGAAGCATATAATCGGCATTGCCATACATCTTATGCTGGCGCGAGAGATTCCAGAAACCCTGTTTTGTTTTGTCGTTCACATCATCATAATCCAATACCGCCCAGCACAGGCTGATGATCTTATTCTCATAGAGCGTAGATTCAACGGAGCGCACCGGGCCTTCTGCGCCTGCATAGTCGAACGGGGTGATAAAAAATTCGAGCACCAGCTTGCCGGGCTCACCGGGTTTAAAGTTGTAGTTGTAAGCGGCATTGGCATAAGGCAGGTCTTTGATCCAGGGCCGTCCGCCCCATACCATACACCAGTCCTTGCCCACCGCCGGGGTAAAGATGTGGTAGTTTTGCGCATGTGCGCCATGGAAAGAAAAATAAGAATCCCAGCGTTCGACATCCATATTGGGACGCAATTCATCGATAAACGTTCCCCCCGAACGATCCGCATCTACCACTACTTCAAAAATATCATTCTGCAGGCCCGGCAGCGAAAAATCCCAATAGTTGTCATACGCTTCATATAAAAAATACAAGCGGTTTTCACCCTTGACCCAACCCACTTTTACTTTTACATCAAGGTTTTTTGGATCGGGTTGCAGGAAATGCTTATTGTCGTCCACCAATTGATCCGTACCAATGGCAAAGCTATCGGGCACCATCGCCCAATCATCCGTATTGCCGTCAATACGGGGTATCTGGTTGGCGGGAAACTGGAATATTTTATAACTCCGGGTTTCCTGCGCCTGCAGAAAGCAGGGGAGGAATGCCAACGCTGCAATGATGAAAACACCGGGGGAGTTTACTGTTTTTTTCATAAACATGGTATAGGATGCAGATGACAGTTTTATTGTCGACAGGCGGTCGGACATGGTGTTTACTGCTGGATTTTGTTGGTGCTCGCCGGGTCCGGTACGGGCGCCGATGGCGGTTCCGTTTTGATTTTACTCGCTGGAACAGCATCCAATGGGAAACAGCTAAAGCCTTCCACGCCGCGCCGGATAATCGCCGGAATATTAGCAGCCGTTTGAGCACTGAAATTGTTCAGCTTTACGCCCTTCACATCATCCAGTATTACCGCCGCTCTTGGTTCTGTTCCGAGGAAGCTCACACTTACATTATCCAGCTCGATGTTTTTGGCATGCCGGATAAAAAAGCCATAAGCAGGCATCACGCCAAAACGTTCCGGCTCGGGGTAATCCTTTGCATGCTCGGGTATCGACTGCTGGATCTTTGCCAGCGGCGAGTCCAGTTGCCGGTAATAAATACTTATATTACTGAGTTTGACATCCTCCACCGGGTGGCCGGGCAGGCCGACAATCATGGAGGAGAAATGCGAATCGGCATTGTAAGCAATCACATTGCTGATGCTGACCCTTTTCAGCGAACCGATATCCGCGCCTGCGGGGCCACGCATCCGGGCGCCTATGCGTAAAAATATCGGTGAGTTGATGACATCGGTCATGGTAATATTGCTGATGACAATATCTTCCAGCGAACCGCCGTCGACCGTCTCGAGCGCCAGCCCGCGGCAATACTGGAATACGCAGTTGGTAATGGCGATGTTTTTGAAACTGCCATTGCTCTCCGTGCCCAGTTTGATACGGCCTGTCGGCCCCTGCCGGTCGGGAACCATTTTAGATTCATTGCGCAGGTAGGTACCATTTAGAAAACTGCCCCTGTCAAAACCACTGACCTGGCAGTTGGTAATGGTCACATTCTCCGTCGGGCGCAGGTAGCCAAGACCATACGAACTCTTTAATACGATACCATCATCCCAGGGAGAGTTGATGGTGCAGTTGGAGATGCGAACATGCCGGCAGCAATCAATATCCATACCGTCCCGGTTGGTATCCATTTTCAGGTTGTCAAGCGTGAAATTATCAACGCCGGTGGCCATAATGCCCATGTGGCCGCCATAAAGTATGGTGAAATCCCGCAGGATAACATTCCGGCAAAGCTTAAGCGCAATCGCTTTGTTGCCCTCGCCCACCTGCCGGGGCGTATTGCGGGTAAGACCCTTGCCATAGATAGTACCCGGGCCGAATATGGATATGTTTTCGAGGTTTTCACCCCATACAAGGCTATTGTGCCAGTGGCTGTGTCCGAAATCCTGGTAATGCAGTTTATCGCCCCAGTCATTGGGTTCTGCTTCATCATAGCCCGGGCTTCCGGCAACAAATTCGGCCGCAAGTATGGTAGCCCCCTGGTCGATGAATAAACTGGTATTGCTTTTTAAATGGATAGAATAGCTTGCATACACACCGGCCGGGAAATATACCGTTCCTCCACCCGCTGCGGCGGCCGCCTCGATGGCTTTGTTGATAGCGCCGTTGTCCAGTGTTTTTCCATCGCCCGCTGCGCCGAAATCTTTTACATTATAAACGGTTTTTGAGCCGGGCTGTGCGTGCGCCACGGTTACCAGGCTATTCGATAACAGGAAAAATGCTGAAAACAGCAGAATGGTCTTTTTCATATGTTGTTTTTAATACGACCGGGTATGCAGGCAGGACAGTGCATGTTGCCGATTCCCGCAATTTTATGGTAATTGCTGAAGTTGAAGATAGGAATATTGACAGTTGGAGCCAAGATAAATTGCGTTGCCGATGAAAGTTAAACCTGCGTTTGCTACTATATTGCTGTGGGGTATACATGCTGTTGGATATACACAGGGCCTGCCGGTGGCGGAACCCGCCAGTGCAGGTTGCTCTGCTCAACGTTTAAGCCGGATAGATACCGTTATGAACAGGTATGTAAAGGAAGGAAAGATCCCCGGTTGTGTGGCATTGATAGCACGGCATGGCAAGATCATTTATTACCGCTCATTCGGCAAACTGGATATAGGCAGCAACATAAACATGCCGTTGGATGCCGAATTCCGCATTGCATCGATGACAAAGGCGATCACTTCCACCGCCATCATGACCTTGTATGAGCAGGGTTATTTTCTTTTGAGCGACCCCATTTCAAAATACATTCCTGAATTTAAACATCCGAAAGTAGTGCAGCAGTCAGGCGACAGCGTGCTGCTGGTTCCTGCAAAGACAGAGATTACGATCCGCGAGCTGCTCAATCATACTTCGGGCATCACGTATGGCGATGGCCTGCAGGCGGAATATTATAAAAAAGCAGGAATGACGGTAGGCCTGTTACCAACCGAAGGCACACTAAAGCAAATGATACTAAAGCTGGCCGCGCTGCCATTGATAGCACAGCCGGGAGAAGAGTTTCATTATGGAATGTCCGTGGACGTGCTGGGCTATTTGATAGAAGTGCTTACGCATAAAACACTGGATGAATACCTTCAGCAGGCCATATTCACGCCGCTTAAAATGCACGATACGTATTTTACGCTGCCCAAAGCTAAGTTCCCGCGTCTCGCCAGCCTGTATAAATTAAACGCCAGTGGCC
>DASYCT010000106.1:0-9057 GCA_036500065.1 Chitinophagaceae bacterium
ACTCGATTACCAACCAGGCTTTTTATTCGGAAGAAGAATTAAGGTCTTCGGTAAAAATGCTCAACAGCCTGAGCGCGGAGCTGAATATGATGCGACCATCGATGCTGGAAACCGGTCTTATCTCGGTGGCGCACAACCTGAACCGCAGGAACAGCAACCTGCGTTTCTATGAGTTCGGGAAAACCTACAGCAGCAGCGGACCGGGCAAATACGAAGAGCATGAACACCTGGGTTTTTATATCACCGGGCAGTCGGGCGAGGATTCCTGGAAAGGCAAGGCCGCCGACACCGATCTGTATTACCTCAAAGGAGCGGTGCAGCGCACGCTGAACCTGCTCGGCTGGGACAAAGTACTGTTTACCGCTTCGGCGTCCCATACCAAACTGGACTACGCGCTGGAAGTCTCCGTGAACGGTAAGACAGTGGCTGTGCTGGGCGCCGCCAAAAAGCAGGTCTTACAGCGGTTCGATATCAAACAACCCGTCTGGTATGCCGACCTCAACTGGGAGCTGATCCTTCAACTCATCAAAAAACTGGAAGTACGGGCCGTGGAACTGCCCCGGCAGTTGCCGGTGCAACGTGATCTCGCCCTGGTAGTGCCCAAAGCCACTGCCTACGAGGCGCTGGAAAAGACCATCCGCACCATCCGGCTGGATAAATTGAAAGACATGCAACTGTTTGACGTGTTTGAAAGCGATAAATTGGGTGCGGGAAAGAAATCCTTCGCCGTCAGTTTTACGTTCTTAGATGAGGAAAAGACCCTGACCGATAAGGAAATCGATGGGATGATGAACAGGATTATGACCACGATGGAAAAAGAACTGAGCGCCGAGATACGGAAATAAGGGGTGGAAGACCCCCGGCCTCCTAAAGGGGAGTTGGGCGGGATCTACGGCGGCCGGAGAGTTGGCACGAATCTTTATTGAACTGAACAGCAAAGAAGCGCTTTGAATATGAACCCGCTGGAAGAACATATACAACGCATCAACGAAAAAATGCAGTCCCTGCTGAAGCAATACCAGCTACAGCAGAAGGAAAACGATCGGCTGAAAAAGGAATTGCAGCAGGTAAAAAACATGGAAACAACGCGGGCAAGACAGATAGAGGAACTGGAACAAAAAGTAGCCGTTCTGAAAACCGCTACCAACAACATGAGCGAAGCGGACAAAAAAGAACTGGAAAAAAAGCTGAACCAGTACTTAAAGGAAATCGATCGCTGCATTGAAATGCTCGGGGAGTGAGGGGTTTTGTTCAGATTCTTTTTACGAGCCGCATTTTCACGTTATCATCCCCTTCAGAAAGTTCCAGCGTGTAAACACCGTAAGGTAAATCGTTGAGGCCCCGCCAGGTGAGTTCTTTCTGTTCACCGGGCAAATTGGTTTCGAGTGTACTGCAAATGCTTCCCTGGTCATCTTTCAGCACGGCTTTGAGGCAGGCGTGGGCACCGGCGACTAATTCGAACTTCAGTGCGTCGATGAACACCGTGGACTTAATTTTAGCATACATGAGAATAAGCTGTTTTGAGTTTGATAGCTTTACAAATGGTAGGGAAATGGAGAGGAAGTAGTCGGATCATAGGACAGAAGTTGGGATGAAGTGGATAAAGTGTGGATAAATATAAATCAAGATTTTGAAACCTGCAAGTTATGGAAGCATTAATTCCAATAAATGTGGTCGTGGGCGATCGGACCTACCGGGTAAGAGTGGCTCCAACCGATGAAGAAGTGGTGCGAAAAACACTCAAACTTATCAATGATAAGATCATTGAATACAAGACTGAGTTTGCCGGAAAAGATATGCAGGATTACCTGGGGATGGTGCTGCTCTGGTTTGCCACACAGCAGGCGGGAGGCAAGAGCCTGCCGGCCATCAGCGAGATGAGCGGGCAGTTGGAAAAGCTGGAAGGGTTGCTGGATAAGGCGCTTGGGGGAATGTAATATGAAAGAACGGTGAGCCGCCCCTAAAGGGCGACCCACCGTTCAAAGTTTAAAAAGCCTACAATTTCTTTGCGGTCGTACTCGACGTTATCGCCATTGTCATCGGGGCGCTTTGGCCCATTACACCTACATTTCCTTTTACATCAGAAAAAGTCGTGCTTCTTACCAGGAGCCCGGTAGAAGTTTCATAAGCAGACTCTCCTTTTATCGTGCCGGCCATGTCCATATCGATCTGCATGCCTCCCTGTTCGATGGTTCCTTTTTTGGCCATCGTAGCGGTAAAGCTCACCACCACGGAATCCTTATTGATGTCTTTAAGGGTATAGATAGTGACCATTTTCACCGTGGCGAGGCTACCGGTAGAATCAATCCAGGAATCACCGGTTTTGATGTTATGGCCCGGAAGCTGCACCAGCATGGGGTAAGGCTGGCCTTTCATCATACCGCCGGTCATGTTCATGATCTGGGTTAAACCGCCGCCTGCAACATCGGCTGCGGAATCGGCGCTCACATCGGTAATTTTCCCCTGCTTGTCTACCTGGATGGTTTGCTCCTTGCCGATAGACCCTTTCATAGCCTGTCCCATCTGTCCATCCATATCCTCTTTTTTGTCGGAATCAAAACTATTGTCCTGTCCCATGCCGGTAGCATGGGTGACGATCCGGGTAGTGGTATTGCCAAACAGGTAGCCGGCAGGAGTTACGTCCTTCAGTTCCACCTGCGAGGTAGCGGCTGTTTCGGTATTAAAATCCATGCTCTGGCCGGCCATTTCAACGCTCATGACGATTTTGCTGCTATTCACGGCTTCTACTTTCTGACCCTTTGTAACAGCAATTTTCTGCGCGCTTACTGCAACAGTTGTCATAACACCTACGCCCAGTAACAGGAAAGTTCTCTTTATCATATCTGTAAATTAAATGAATTTATAATAGTTATTAGTTGGCCAGTATTTCTGACAGTTTTTTTGTTAAATCGTCTCCGCGCAGGTTTTTGGCAATGATCTTTCCATTGGGGTCGAGCAGGAGGTTTTGGGGAATGGCCTGGATGCCGTAAAGTTTGGCCACGGCATTGTCCCAGAACAGCAGGTCGGATACATGCGACCAATGCAGTCCGTCATCGTGAATAGCTTTCATCCATTTGTCTTTCATGCCCGGTCGGTCGAGTGACACGCTCAGGATGTAAAAGCCTTTATCCTTGTATTGATCGAATGCTTTTACCACGTTGGGGTTTTCCGCGCGGCAGGGACCACACCAACTGGCCCAGAAGTCCACCAACAGGTATTTGCCCCGCAGGGAAGAAAGCGCAACAGGATTGCCCAACGTATCGTTTTGCGTAAAATCGAGCGCTACCTGTCCTACTCCCGTTTTTTTGGCAATCACCAGCTTTTCCTCCATGGATTTGCCGGAAGGCGTGTTGCGGGTAGAGGCGGGCAGGCTGTTGAACAGGGGTTCTATTTTGGCTGCGTCGATATCATAGCCGGCCAGGTTTTGCAGCGCGTACATCGCCATCGGTGAACCGGGGTATTTCTTTACGTAAGCAGCATATACTTTATCATTCGCTACTGCATCAAGCGAATCGATCTGCTTTTCCAGTATTTTCATGGCGGCATCGTCCTTGTTCTTTCTTGCGTCGCCGTATTGAGCGTACAAGGTTTCCAGTTGTGTATTATAGGGTTTTTGCTGTTCTTCGAGCTTGCGGTATTCGGCATCCGCTTTGGAGCCGGTGACCGTAATATTGGCAAAGGAGTCGGCAGAAGCAACGGCGATGGCGCCCGGTTGCAAAAACAGCATGGCGACATCCCTTTTACGGTTAAAGATGCCGGGAGTGGCGCTGCCTGCGGCCTGGTGGTATTTAACCCTCAGGGATGCCTGGATGGGTTCGGGCGCATTGCCGGAAAAGCTGTATTTACCGCCTTTTACCAACACACTGTCGGTAATACGCTGCGTGCCGACGTTATAATAAAGGTAGACCCATTCGATGGGCTCTTTGATTTTAGCCACATCCCCGTTCAGCACAAACTTGGCCGAAGGTGCGGGTGATTGGGCAAAAGCGCCGGCGGCGGTAAACGCCCCTGCAGACAGCAACAAAAGAATCCGTTTCATTTTAGCCGGTATTTTATTTTTAATAGATGGATGGAACCGACCAGTGAATGCCCGGTTTCATGTGACTTTTTAGAACAGGCAATTTACGTTAACTGGCACACACAGAACTGCCTTTTATCAAAATTTCAACAACTATAATATGCAGTATGTTTCGTATTTTCGCCAATTATCTCTCATATCAAAGCATTCGTGTATATGGAGAAAAACCATCACAGGATTGTAAACCGTATTAAAAAACTTATCAATGGATTCAACCATCATATTGGGTATTGTTGTTGGCGTCGTTGCCTTAATTGTGGGCATTATAGCGGGTAAATTCATCTTTGCCAAGGACCAGAAGCACAAAATAGAAGATGCTGAAGCACAGGCAAAAAAGGTGCTTTCGGACGCACAGGCGAAGGCAGAAACCATCAAGCAGCAAAAACAACTCGAAGCAAAGGAAAAATTCTTACAATTAAAGGCAGATCACGATAAGGAAGTCCTGGAACGCAACCGCAAAATCGGCGAAGGCGAAAACCGCATCAAACAGCGGGAAGTGACCATCAACCAGAAAGAAGGCGGCCTGGACAAGCAAATCAAGGAAAACGAAGCCATCAAGGAAAACCTCAACCGCCAGATTGAGGTCATCAACGTAAAGCGCACCGAACTGGAAAAACACCAGGAAGAGCATATCCGCCGCCTGGAAAAAGTGGCCCAGCTTTCGGCTGAAGAAGCCAGGACCCAACTGGTGGAAAGCCTGAAACAGGAAGCGCAGACCCGCGCCCTCGGCATCCAGCAGGAAATCATCGACGATGCCCGCCAGAAGGCCAATAAAGAGGCCCGCAAAATCATCATTCAATCCATCCAGCGCACGGCGGCCGAACAGGCTATCGAAAACACCATCACGGTGTTCAACCTGGAAAGCGATGAAATAAAAGGACAAATCATCGGCCGGGAAGGACGTAATATCCGGGCCATCGAAGCCGCTACCGGGGTGGACCTGATAGTGGACGATACCCCCGAAGCCATTGTACTTTCTTCCTTCGACCCCCTGCGCCGGGAAATAGCCCGCCTGAGCCTGCAACGCCTGGTGACGGACGGCCGTATTCACCCCGCCCGCATCGAAGAAGTGGTAGAAAAAACCCGCCGGCAGATCGAAGAGCAGGTAATGGAAATCGGGGAGCGCACGGTGATTGAGCTGGGCATCCACGGGTTGCACAAAGAACTGGTGCGTATTATCGGGAAGATGCGGTTCCGCTCCTCCTATGGTCAAAACCTGCTGATGCACAGCCGCGAGGTAGCCAATCTTTGTGCTACGATGGCGGCCGAACTGGGTCTAAACCCCAAACTGGCCAAAAGAGCCGGCCTGTTGCACGATATCGGCAAGGTGCCCGACGAAGAAAGCGAATTGAGCCATGCCCTGCTGGGAGCCAAGATAGCCGAGAAATACGGTGAAAACCCCGCTGTAGTGAATGCCATCGGCGCTCACCACGACGAAATGGAAATGCAGTATGTTATTTCGCCCATTATACAGGCCTGTGATGCTATCAGCGGCGCCCGCCCCGGCGCCCGCCGTGAAATCATGCAGCAATACCTCCAGCGTATCAAGGAGCTGGAAAACCTGGCCATGACCTATCCGGGTGTGGAAAAAGCCTACGCCATACAGGCGGGCCGCGAACTGCGGGTGATCGTGGAAGCCGACAAGGTGACCGATTCCGACAGCGATAAGCTTTCGTTTGAAATAGCCCAGAAGATACAGACGGAAATGACCTATCCCGGGCAGATCAAGGTGACAGTAATCAGGGAGAAGAGGGCGGTCAATATCGCGCGGTAGAAAAAGACAGATTAATTTTGTAAATCGCCTGTTCGGCATTACCTTTGCCGTCCTATAAATTTTAAAGTTATGAACGCCGTAGCATTCGTCCATGAGCAGTTAACGCAGGGCAAAGAGTTCCCCAAGTTTAAAGCAGGTGATAATATCACTGTTAATTATAAAATTGTGGAAGGTGGTAAAGAGCGTATCCAGGGCTTCCGTGGAGATGTGATCAAGCGCCAGGGCGAGAATTTTACCCAGACCTTTACCGTGCGCAAGATTTCCGACGGTGTGGGTGTGGAAAGGACTTTCCCCCTGTATTCGCCGAATATCGATGACATTATCGTAAATAAAACCGGTAAAGTGCGCCGCGCCAAGCTGTACTTCCAGCGTGAAAGAAGCGGTAAAAGCGCCCGTATCAAGGAAAAGAAGATGGCGGTCAGCCAGGGCAAGGGCGCCGCAGCAGTGGCCCAATAAGCCGGTTGTTAAAATATTGAGAACGTTCCGGCCTGCCGGGACGTTTTTTCGTTAATAACATGTTTCCGAAATAAAAAGATACCTGCATTCAGCAGGCTCTTAGTATCTTTGATGTTCAATTCATTCATTATGCTACAGATAAATTTAAAACCGGTATTGCTGGGTGTTCTTGGAACACAGGAGATCATTGTTATTCTTATCATCGTCCTGCTGTTGTTTGGTGGCAAAAAAATACCTGAATTAATGCGTGGGCTTGGCCGTGGGGTTCGTGAGTTTAACGACGCCAAAAGCAATGTGCAAAGGGAGATAGAAGAAGGGATGAAGGAAAAACAACCCCAGTCTACTTCTGACAAAGTAAGCTAAGATCATTTTATTGGATTAACCTGATGTCCTCCGGGGTTTTGTTTACTTATCACTCTATACTACAATACCAAACTGATTTACTCAACGGCACTACGAGCTGCGTAGAAGCCGTTGAGTTTTTTTTGCAACAGGCGGAAGCCAAAAAACGGTTGAACGTCTTCGTGGAGGTATTTGCGGAAGAGGCCCTGCAGAAAGCCCGCGAATTGGATCAAAAAAGAAAGGCGGGCCAGCCCATCGGTAAGTTGCATGGGGTAGTGATTGGGCTGAAAGATGTGCTTTGCTACAAAGGGCATCAGGTAACTGCTGCCTCGCATATCCTGCACGGGTTTACCGCCAGCTACAACGCCACTGCCGTCCAGCGCCTGCTGGAGGAGGAAGCCATTATTATCGGCACCTGCAATTGCGATGAGTTCGCTATGGGTTCCAGCAATGAAAATTCCTTTTACGGTAATACGCTCAACGCACAGGACGAAAGCCGGGTGCCCGGCGGCTCCTCCGGGGGTTCCGCAGTAGCCGTGCAGGCGGGTCTTTGCATGGCCAGCCTGGGCAGCGATACCGGTGGCTCCGTACGCCAGCCGGCCGATTTCTGCGGCGTCATGGGGCTTAAACCCGGTTATGGCCGTATTTCACGCTATGGGCTGATTGCCTACGGCTCCTCGTTTGACCAGGTCGGTATTTTTTCTAAAAACATCCCCGATATCGCCCTGTTGCTGGAAGTGATGGCCGGGCCGGACGAATACGACAGCACCGTATCGGAAGCGCCGGTACCCTCCTATTCCGCCGGGTTACAGGAAAAGAGTTCCAGACTGCGTATAGGATATTTCAGGGAGGCCATGGAACACCCGGGGCTGGACCCGGAAATGGCCGCCGTTATTTCTACCTGGATAAAAGGACTTTCTTCACAGGGATACGATGTACAACCCATTGATTTTGGCCTGATTGACTACATTGTCCCCACCTATTATATATTGAGTACCGCGGAAGCCTCTTCCAATCTTTCCCGCTTTGACGGGGTGAGATACGGCTACCGGGACACCCAACCCGGTCTTGAATTAACCAATTTTTACAAGGAAACCCGTTCAGCCGGGTTTGGTAAGGAAGTAAAGCGCCGCATCCTGCTGGGCACTTTTGTATTGAGCGCCGGTTATTTCGATGCCTATTTTACGCAGGCCCAAAAAGTGCGGAAGCAGCTTTTTGACAAGACGCAATTGATATTCAAGGACTTTGATATTATACTTCTTCCTACTGTCCCCTCTCCCGCTTTCAAAATCGGCGAAAAGACCGACGACCCCATCGCTATGTATCTCGCTGACATTTATACTGTTTATGCCAATCTGACCGGCATACCAGCGATTTCCATTCCACTTTTCACGCACAGTTCCGGCATGCCTTTTGGTATTCAGGCTATGGCAAACCAACTTTCTGAGTTATCTTTGCTCCGTTTCGCCCACCAGTTGGCGACCGTCTAATCCTATCCTTCGAGAACGTCCCTTTCAAAGTTTCGTATCCTCCGATCAAACCATCCAGGTATCCCCTGGGCGCCTTTCCGCATCCCATGAATAATCATTGTTAACCCGTCGGTTTGATTTGTGAACGAAAACTAAAAAACAATGAAAAAGCTTTTATTATCAGGCGTTTTTAGCCTGTTACTGGTGCTCTTTGCTATGGCTCAACCGGCTGTTTCAATTGAGACGCTGGCGGTAGCCAGGGTTACGGACACCGGCAACAAAGTTGAGAACACCCCGACAGTGACCACGGTCATCAATGCCGCTCCGAAGAAGGGATTCAAGGATCTTTTTGAGAACGACGGTTTTTCCAATACGGCGGGCCCGCGCCTAAACCCCCGGGCAGTCAGCTTTGTCAAAGATTATATTGAAAAGAACGCCGACGACCTGGCCGAGATGAAGAGCTGGGGAAGACCCTATTTCAACCTGATGGATGCCGTGCTGATTGCACACAACCTGCCCAAGGAATTGAAATACCTGGCCGTGATTGAATCGGAATTGCACAAGGGCGCTCTTTCCCGTGTAGGCGCCCGCGGCCCCTGGCAACTGATGCCCGGCACCGCCCGGCTGCTTGGCCTGAAGGTCAACAAACATATCGACGAACGCATCAACTACGTAAAAAGCACGCAGGCGGCCTCCAAATACCTTATCGACCTGTACGGCCAGTTTGGTGACTGGCTCCTGGTGATAGCGGCGTATAACTGCGGCCCGGCGCCTGTGCTGCGGGCTATGAAAAGAAGCGGCAGCAGCGATTTCTGGAACCTGCAGTACTACCTGCCGGCCGAAAGCCGCCTGCACGTGAAGCGCTTTATCGGCACTCATTATATTTTTGAGGGACAGGGCGGTTTGACTACCCTTACCAAAGCGGAAACCGATCAGCA